>CALBPF010000123.1 GCA_937899105.1 uncultured Flammeovirgaceae bacterium
ATATCAAACGTGACTATGAAAAGCTAAAGTCTTGTTTGATTGAATCCTGGATAGATCATAACGTAAATATTTTAAAGGCAGTTGACCTACTATTTCCAATCGTTACGTTGACATTTCTCATCCTTAAGCTGACCATAGGCATCAGTATATATTTCTTTTTTGGGATGCTCGCGGTTAACGGGCTGGTACTAAAGCGGTTTGCAGATCAGGTGAAAGTGATAACCGATGACACCAACGATAATGTAGGTCTACTTAAATCATACAGCCGACTGATTGCTCATATTGAAAAATCCACCTTTACGTCTGGCTATCTTATAAAACGTCAGGAACATTTTTTGTCCAATGGATTTTCGGCTTCCAGGGCTATTTCGAAGTTACAGCGACTTTTGGATTTCCTGAATTCAAGAGCCAATATGCTCTATGCTATAATTGATCTGGTCTTATTAATGGATATTCATCTTGTGCTGGGTGCGAATAAATGGAGAAGGGAGAATGCCAGTCACGTCTCCAGATGGTTTGAAGCCATTGGTGACTTTGAGGCGGTTAACAGTCTGGCATCTTTTTCTCAAGCAAATCCTACCTATGCTTATCCACAGTTAGTTATAGCAGACTATCACTACCAGGCCAACGACCTTGGCCACCCCCTCATTTTTTCAGTAGAGCGGATTACCAATAATTTTAGTCTGATCGGTCGTGGCCAGGTGGCTATAATTACTGGATCCTATATGGCCGGTTAGAGCTCCTTCCTTAGGACTTTAGGAATCAATGCGGCGCTTGCGTTTGCAGGAGGGCCATGCTGCGCGTTAGAAATATCACTCTCTAATTTCGATGTATTTACCGGCATGCGAACACAGGATAACCTGGAAGAGCACGTATCCTCATTTTATGCTGAACTGAAACGGATAAAACAGCTGTTAGATATTGTTGAGGGAGGGAACAGGCCGGTATTCTTTCTGCTGGATGAAATTCTAAAAGGGACAAATTCGAAAGATCGCCATTTAGGATCAGCCTCATTGGTAAAACAACTGTCCAATGAAAATGGCTTTGGATTGGTTTCTACGCACGACTTGGAGCTTGGCGAGCTCTCAAACGCTATGGATAAAGTGGTGAATTATAGCTTTAACAGTCAGATCACCGGAGATGAGATCAACTTTGATTATAAATTATACGCCGGAATTTGCAGAAGCTTTAACGCCAGCAAACTCATGGAAAACATGGGCATAAAAATAACCGATGCTTAGTTAGTATCAATCAATATTTTTTCGGCTGCAATTGAAGCATGACCCTCAACTTCTTTTTCTTGCGGTGTAGCAAGTGTAGCGTCGCCGGCACTAAACAAACTGCGTAATTTTTGGAGCAGATATGGAACAAAAGCACCAATGAGTAGTATAAATCCTGTGAAAAGCGTGTATACCGGATTGATCATGATAGACTCAAAAGAAAAAACGCCCATTATTAACAGGGTTGAAAAGGGTAACGAACAGGCAAGAAGTGATAATGCGAAGCTGGTATCAAAAGTGTGGTGACTACCTTCATTTTCAAGGTTCTGAACTGTATTCATGTGCGCAAAAGGCCAAAAACTACATGAACTCTGGGGGAGAACAATGATCAGCAGGGCGGTAGCGGTACTAAAGCCGGGGATAAACAGTAGTACCAGGCCGCTTATTACAAGCATCAAACCTGAACGCCAGGATAATAGTCTCAAAATAACGGCAAAGTCATTCCGATTTATACGAACAGCAAGACCGATAAATAACAGAATGAGAGGCGCCATTATACTGCTTAATCGAAGAATGACTAAAGATAAAGACTCGGGCAACGAGGATAAATTAATACCCATCGCCATTAACGCCAGTGCAGCCATCATTACAAGGTTAATGGGTTCGCTGATCATAGCAATAATCATACTTTTCAACTTCATTTTTGAACCTGTAGTGCTGGCGCCATTATATTTATAGTACCAATGCATGGCGAGCAAATAAAGTAATATTAAAACGAAGAGCTTATTGCCTACGTCTGCCAAAGCAGCAAGAGCAAGTGATTCGTCACCAAGATATTCAGAGATAAAAGGAAAGCAGGATAAACCGGGAGCAAGTGACTGTAGTAACATCATTATCGTGCGCTTACGACCTGGTGTAATTTTTACCAATGCCCCAGCGCTAAACTTAAAAGCTACTAACAATATTGTGTTGATAAGCAGAGCTAAAAGCGGCAAGGCCACCATCATACCACTTAATTCTACTTTTAGCAGCGCTACGAAAATAGTGGCCGGCAACGCTACACAAAGTATCACTACTTTTATGCCTTTAAGCTGATCTGAAGAGCTGATCTTGCGCTGCAAAATGAGCCCTAAACCTATCATTAATAATAGCCCTAGTGTTTTTTCCAATGTTTAAAAAGTAGTTTTTAGATAAGGCTTAGCTTAACACTGACCCAAGTGCACTCACAAAAATTTTCATTTCCTCCATTGTACCCATGCTCACCCTACACCAGTTTTTTTTGTTTATTTCGAACGCTCTAACAGCCACCTGTTGCGATTTCATTTTCTTTAAGAAAGCCTTACCCTCCATCTCGATTGGAAAAAGCACGAAACTTGTGTGTGATTTAACATAGTCAAATCCCATTTTCTTCAATTCTGTGCATACATAATTTCTGGACTGTGCGTTGAGCTTTTTAGATTTCTCTTGAAAAGTGACATCTTCCATGCTGGCTAATGCCGCCATTACTGATGGGTAGCTTATTCCCATTCCGGCACGCGTTATTTTCTGAATCTGCTGCAGCGTTTCTTCTTTGGCAACTATGTAACCCACCCGAATTCCCGCCATACCATGTATTTTGGAAAAGGTACGCGCAATGATCACATTTTTGCCTTCCGCTACCAATGAAACCATGCTTTGCTTTTGGCTGTTATCCAAAAATTCAAGGTAAGCTTCATCTACGAATACAGGCACTTTTTCAGAAACACGTGCACAGAAATCGCGTAACTCCGCCGTCGCCGTCAGACTGCCGGTAGGATTATTAGGATTGCAGATATAAACAAGTTTTGTGTTTTCGTCTATGGCTTTTTCCATAGCGTTCAGGTCATGAGACCAGTCTGACTTCAAAGGCACACCCTTCCAGGAGGCCCCGGTAGCCTCGGCTACACGAACCAATGACATATAAGACGGGTCTGCAGATACTACATTTCCACCCTCTAAGAACAACACCATACCGGTCTTTTCCAATAAGTCGGACGAGCCTGGTCCCATTATAACGTTCTTAGGATCAACGCCCTCCTTTTTTGCAATTTTTTCTACCAGTGCAAATAACTCCTTCCAGGCATAGCGGTTCCCTTTGACAGCACCATCTTTTAGTGCCTGAACGGCTTTTGGGGACGGGCCATACGGGTTTTCATTGGCATTTAGTTTTGCTAATATGCCTTTAGGCTCTGTAAATGGGTCATCCAGGTACTCCTTGAAAAACGGACTATAAAGTGCATTGCCAGAGCGGTCCAAAGGAACAGAGTGTCTCCACGATTCTGAAAGGCTGAGATGCGGGGCTACTGTTAATCCCCCCATTGTTAGTAGTCCTGTTTTAAGCCAGTTGCGTCTCGTTGTATTCATGCTGTAAGATTTGATTATTAGTCCTGATGTTTACGATGTTTTTAGCTGCAATCTATACAATAATAACAGTAGATTTCTGCAATTGAAAATACTTCATAATGATGTCCAAAGTGCCTAAAAAGGGGATTTTGAAGAAAAATGACGATATGATAATTATGGACTCGTTATTTATAAATATGTAAACTGCTCCGCTGTATTGCCTATGAATTATACTAAAATGGCAGAGATTTTTTTTTAAATAATATACTATTTTTTTTAGGGTTGATTCCTGATTATCTTAATGCGAAACTTCAGAGACATGTCGAAAAAACTTGATAGCACTGATTTTAAAATCTTATCGCTTCTATCTAAAGACGCTCAAATGGCATACACTGAGGTAGCTAAGTTGGCTGATGTATCCAGTGGAACCGTGCACTTAAGAGTAAAAAAGTTAAAAGATTTAGGCATAATAAAAGGGACCACCTTAAGTATGGATTATGCCAAGATGGGCTGGAAGCTGACTATGTTTATCGGCATTTTTTTAAAGAAGAGCGCCCAATATGAAGATGTGATACAGATCCTTAGTGAAGTGCCTGAGGTGGTTAAGATCCACCATATTACAGGTAAGTACGGTGTTTTTATAAAAATCCATGCGAAAGATGCACTTCATTTTCGCGAGGTATATCAAAATAGAATACTAACCATAAAAGGCATAAAACGAACGGAATCGTCTATGTCGCTGGAGGAATGTCTAAACAGACATATATTGTTTGAAGAATAAGACAAGTCGCCCGACCATCAGAAGTGGTCTGACGACTAATCTTCGATTTGTTAATCTCTTCTGGATAAGCCGTTTGAAGAACGACGTTTTAGCTGAGGAAGTCCCAACTGCTCTTCAAGCTCCTGGTAGCTTATTTCAGAGGCTGCTTTTCTTCCGCCTACAAATTCTCCTGGTACTACCACTACACGTACTACCCAGTCGTCTGTATCCAGAGCGCCTAGTACGCCCAGATCAAAGTCAGCGTCCATAAATACACTGGTATCAAATCTTGTAAAATCATAATTATATTGGAGAATGCCTTCAGGAATGATCAGTGTTTGTTGTAACTGTCTCCATATCTCATCTCCGGTACTTTCATCCACATCCCAAAGCAAATAAACAAGGGCGACGTCAGATTCTAACGCTTCAAAGCCAAATTCATTGAACTCCAGCAGGGCGGAAAAATCATTGGAAGCTGAGAAATCCACGTTCTCCCATTCCATCACGAAACCAATCAGCCCATCTTCACCATCAACACCATCGAATCCGGGAGGGCCTTGAGGGCCGACAGAGTCGTCACAGGCGGTAAATATGAGTGTTGAAACTAAAATCGCAGTAGTCGATAGATATTTCATAATCCTATTCTTTTGATCTTGTTTGGGATTATACCAAACATTGTTCCAATTAAGCCGTGACCTTAATTAACTTAGACGAAAAACCACTTTTTAATGACGACTCCAGAGGAAATTGGGATATTGAAAAACAGCATTGAAGTACTTGAAATGGGACTTTTGAAGTTAGAACATGCCCAAGATGTTGATCCTATGCTTACCGAAAATATTTTATTAGAGGTTGCCAATAAAATGACCAACAACTATCCTTACCATCACCCGTTATACGCCGGCCAAATGCTAAAGCCTCCTCATCCTGTGGCACGACTCGCCTATACATTGGCCATGCAAATCAACCCAAACAATCATGCATTGGATGGTAGCAGAGCCAGCTCACCTATGGAAAAAGAAGCCGTTCAGCAGTTGGCACATATGTTTGGTTATGAGCGGTATATTGGCCACTTGACCGGTGGCGGTACTATGGCTAATTTGGAGGCGCTTTGGATAGCCGACCAAATTCATCCCGGTAAGGTAGTTGTTGCTTCAGAGCACTCGCATTATACACATGAAAGGATATCTTCCGTACTTAAAATACCCTTTAGAAAAGTTAAAGCGGATAAGTGGGGCAGAATGGACATTGCAGACCTGAAACAGCAGTTGGAACGTGATACTAATATTGGAACCGTAGTAGTCACCTTAGGCACAACGGGTACAGGATCAGTAGATCCACTGGAAGATATTATAAAATTACAGCAAGAGTTTGACTTCAGAATCCACGTCGATGCCGCTTACGGTGGATATTTTAGGTTGGCATCCAACCTTCAAAAGAAAGTATCAAGGCGCTTTGCCGCGATATCCAAAGTTGATAGCATTGTCATAGATCCTCATAAACATGGTTTACAGCCTTACGGATGTGGCTGTATCCTATTCAAAGACCCGTCAGTAGGTCAATTTTACAACCATGATTCACCCTACACCTATTTTACGTCTGATGAATTGCACCTCGGTGAAATAAGTCTGGAGTGTTCACGGGCGGGGGCCGCTGCCGTGGCATTGTGGGCTACGCTGAAACACTTTCCGCTTGTTAAAAATGGTGGAATGGCTGAAGGAATGAACAGATGCCATGCCGCTGCAATAAGCCTATATCAAAAAATTGAGAATGATCCGGGGTTTATCACGTTGTTTCAGCCCGAAACAGATATTGTAGTGTGGGCTGCTACGGGTACATCTCTGAGTGAGATCAGTAGAAAAAACCAGCAGTTATTTGACTACTGTGCCAGGCAAGATCTGCACCTGGCCCTGTTTAATTATCCTGCTTATTTACTTCCGGACCATTGGGAAGAAATAGCGAAAGATCAGGATTATGTGACTTGTCTCCGATCGTGCCTAATGAAATGGGAGCATATTGACTGGGTGGATCGGATTTGGGAGATTATTAGAAATTCTATAACAACGACTACTGATTGAGCCAGTTTTTGAAATGTGTAATTTTCTCTGTTGGAACCAAGGCTTCAAACTTTGGTACAGGATAAAGATCAACTTTTAGCCTACGGTTTGAATATCTGTGGATTTCACGGATTGCGGAAATATTTACCAAAAACTTTCGGCTTAATCGATAGAAGCTAAACTATATACTAACGGTAAGCTTTAGAAACGTATCGCCATATGATTGTCTTCAATTACTCTTGTCTTTTACAATCAGGCCGTCGATCAAGCTCCCGCAGATATCAATCCGATACTCGCTTCACCATTAAATTCTTTTGGTTTACCCTCAAGTTGGAACATTAAGAACACTACTTAATCTACCTCCGTAGCGTGCGGGAATACCACCTTTATAAATCTGGATGCCCATGACTGCATCTGATTTTACCGCACAGTAGAGTCCTAATAAATGAGCAGAATTATAAATAATTCCCTCATCTAAGAGAATAAGGCTTTGATCGGCCGCTCCACCTCTTACCTTGCGACGTCGGCTACTGAGACAATCCCTGGTAGAAGTTGAATAAAACAGATTACATCGGCTTCTTCCAGAACGGTCGGTACTTGCTTTATGGGTTTGGGTTCCAGCTTTGCCACGCTCATCTCATTATTAACGACGTTAGCGTTTTCAGCTCTTCTGTGATATTCACCACTTCCTGAAGCTTTTCAGAGGTTGCTTCCAGCTCAATTGAAAGTGTCTCATTGCCAGTTAGCTTCTTGGAAATAGTTCGGGATTCAAACCCCACATAGCTAACCTTGAGCTTTACCGGACCTTTGGGAACTTGATGGAGTTTTGAAATCCATAAACGTTGGTAACAACTCCCATACCGGCGCCAGCCAGTGAATCTAGCGCCAATTAGGTCCTCTCCGGTTTGAGCTATCCCGGACATAGCCGCTTATCGTGATCTTTTCTTGTGCTTATAGTGTAGAACCAATAAGCTTGCTTAACGCCAACAATTCTTAAAACTATATTTTCATTTACCTTTAATTTTGTTCCGTGGCAAATGAATGATATGATGCCCTGTGGCTATAATAAGATGGGATGGAACCTGCAATGATAAGGATGAATCCTATATATGTTTCCCGGCAATTGTATGCCTTGAAAATTTTGATGATCTTACTACTTTATGAAACCCACTCCAAAACGCCTGATTACGATTCAAAAAATTCTGCCCTATTCTATAGTTTGGGCGCTGGGCTCAATCATTTATGTGCTGATGGAAAAAGGGATTCTGGCAGATTCTGAGTTATATCCTTCTACCGATCTAAAATATTCTTTTGACAACGTAGTTGTAATTGTTGTTCCTTTCTCATTGCTCGGCGGAACTTTAATGGGGCTAATAGAAGTGTTGGTTGTTAAACCCATTTTTCAAAGACTACCTTTCGGAAGCAAAATTATCATCAAGGCTATTTTTTATGTGCTTATGATGATGTTTGTCTTATTTACGGTTTCGTTTACCAACAATAGCATAAATCAGAGTAAGAATTTTTGGGAACCGGAAGTGGTATCCGGAGTTATGGTATTTTTCAAAAGTTTTGCATTTTGGAGCGTGGTGATTTATGGAATATTTATAACCGTTTTCATTCAGTTTTATGCAGAGGTTTCCGATAGCCTGGGACCCAATCAGCTAAGAAATTTCTTTCGGGGCACCTATCACCAATCAAAGGAAGAGGAACGAATTTTCATGTTTCTTGATATTAAAGGGGCAACAACACTAGCAGAAAAATTAGGGCATGCCAAATACTTCACATTATTGCAGGATTTTTTTGCAGATATATCGGACCCAATAATTGATTCCTGGGGCGAAATTTACCAGTATGTAGGAGATGAAGTGGTGGTCTCATGGCCTAAGGATAAGGGTCTAAGAAATAAAAATTGCCTTCAGTGTTTTTTCTCTAGTAAGGATAGGATTGCAATGAATTCTCAAAAGTATCAGGAAAAGTTTGGTGTCGTGCCGGAATTTAAGGCAGGAATTCATCTGGGAAAAGTGGCAATCGGGGAAATTGGCGTGGCAAAACGTGATATTCTTTTTAGTGGTGATGTTCTCAATACTACATCACGCATTCAATCAAAATGTAACGAGTTTAAGGTGGACCTCCTTGTGTCGGACGACTTGTATAATTCCTTAACGATATCGGACGCTAATCTTTTAGTCAAAGAAATGGGAGAATGTCGGCTGCGCGGTAAAAATGAAACCGTCAAACTTTTACATTTGAGCCGACCATAGATTGAAGTATGTTACTTAAATATGAGGGTGAAAAACTAAACTCTTTTTTTGGATTCACTGATAATTATCAGATTGATAAACAAGAACTGAAGGACATAAAGGGCCTTATTAATATTTTCTGGAACCGTTCTAATGGAGATTGCTTCTTTATTTTAGACGGTATCCCTCAAATTCTGAAGCCTAACCAAATTACTACAAGTACCTATCTTCAAAAGGCCGAGTTTCAAAAAGGAACTTTGCCACTTACTTCTTTTAGCTTTAATCGTGAATTCTATTGTATCCAGGACCATGATGAGGAAGTATCGTGCAATGGAGTTATTTTTTTCGGGACTCAGGACACTCCTGTCATCACGTTGAGTTTAGAGGAAGTAAAGAAGTTTGACTTACTCTATGAGGTTTTCATTGACGAATTCAAAACAAGGGATAATATACAGGGAGAAATGCTGAGGATGCTTCTAAAGAGACTAATCATCAAAACAACCCGACTTGCTAAGGATCAATTGATTCCAAAAGAGCTTAATGAAACCCAGGTAGATACTATTCGAAAGTTTAACGTTCTGGTTGATATCCATTATAAAAATAAAAGGCATGTGAGCGATTATGCTGATCTACTCTTTAAGTCGCCAAAGACATTGTCAAACTTATTCGCTAAATATGGACAAAAGACACCTTTGCAGATTATTCATGAACGGCTGGTACTCGAAGCCAAAAGACTGTTACTATATACAGATAAGACTGCCAAGGAGATAGCCCTCTATTTAGTGTTTGATGAAGTTGCCTCCTTTCATAAACTATTTAAATATATTTTCTATCAAAGCCCTCGACATTTCAAACTTGAGATGAAAAACGCATAAAAAGGAAATATGGACAATCAGTGAGGAAGTCCTGACCCTTACCAGACCTCAAGGCAGCCGTAAAATTGTATTGTAATTGAAAACGAAAACAAAAAAACAATACAATCATGGCAACTTTTAATGTACCCACCAGAGATGAAGTAAGTGAAAATAACCAGGTTATTTTCGATAATTTGCAAAAGGGACTAGGTTTTGTTCCTAATCTTTACGCGACCTATACGTATAGCGATACTGCATTAGGTGATTACCTGGCACTTCAAAATAGAAAGAGCTCTCTGAAAGCAAAAGAAAGGGAGATAATCAATTTGGTTGTAAGTCAGGTGAACGAATGTGCTTACTGTCTTGCCGCTCACACCGCCTTAGGTAAAATGAATGGGTTTTCTGATGAGCAGATCTTAGAATTGCGCACAGGAGAGGCTTCGTTTGATACTAAGTTCGATGCCCTTGCAAAATTTGTCAAAGACATTACTATCAACAGAAGTAAGCCTTCATCGGCAGTTGTTGATAATCTTTTAGCTGCCGGTTATAATAAGGAAAACTTAGTCGACATCATCGTTGTAATAGGCGATAAAATCATCAGCAATTTCATACATGGCGCTACACAAATCCCTGTAGACTTTCCCGCTGCACCTGCTCTTGAGGAAGCTCCAGTTTAATTATTGATCACACTCCCGGACAATGCGTCCGGGATTAATTTTAACACTAATAAAAAAAAGAAAATGAAAAAATTAATCCCATCAATCATTCTTGGCCTGTTGTTCATTTCCAGCATAGCCAGTTTTGCTCAGGAAGCGAAAACAATAAAACTAGAGCAGACTCCGGGTGAGTTTGAAACTACCGAACTTACACTTAAGGCCGGAGAACCGTATGTGTTTGAAGTAGCCAACAAAGGTGTAGACCATAAAGTAGGTTTTGTAGTAGCTCCGGAAGGAAAAACAGACCAGGCTAATCACATTTCAAATGCATATTTAGCTAAAACAATAAAAAACGGAGAAAGCGCTCAGTCAAAAGTAGTGACGCTGGAAAAAGGAGAGTATGTGTACTTCTGCCCATTGAATCCAACACCGCAGTATAAGATAATAGTTGAGTAAGGTTGATTTTTGGTTTGAATGTAAAGCGCAGCTTGAGAAGGCTGCGCCTTTGTCTTTTGAGCCGATCACTAATTATTCTGGCAATAAGAACGCCTAAATGTCACGCAGTGTATCCCGCTATCGATCCACAGGTCTTGATAAGCTAATCAAGTTCTAAGTAGATTGCAATTATTCAAATAATAGACCTACGATAGGATCAATAGATTACTCATGTCTTGGCGCCTGCGAACTACTGTGTGGTGATTAATCGAAAAGTGGGCCGCGTTGGTGTGATTCGTCATAAGGGTACTCAAGGAACCATGTCATTCGCTGTCTTTGCGGCCAGTCTCTAATTAGTTCTGCCGAAGCCCGATCATGAACTTGAGCGTTAAACTCCCCGGTGGTGGTTAGGGTGCATTGCCAAATAGGGCCTCCTTCGGCGATTTTTTGATTGCTTATATCAACATAGCTTGCTAACAATGGATGAGCATCAATAATAACGGAAACATTTTTCTCCTGAATGATGGTTAGGAAAATGGGTTCAGCAAAGTGTTCCAGTCTCACAATTGAATCGCCAAGTTGTTTTTCCCATCCCCAGCCTACTCGTATATCATACCCGTTCCTAATACCAGCTATAAGCGAATCAATACTCCCTTCGATTTGCTTTCCACTTTCATCATGCTTGTAAACAGCTTTCCAGCCAGATTTAGAATTATTTTTAAGAGTATGTGCGGAAGGCCTTTGGCAGGAAAACACCATGAATGTCAGGAACAGCATACAAGTACAAACCAAGATAGTGGATTTCATATAAACTGTTACGGGATGATATTTACGGAGGTTTTCTTGTCTTCTTTAACTAGCTCCCACTTCGTGATATCTAAAACAATCAACGGTGTGATCATTCACCAACCCGCAAGCCTGCATGTGTGCATAAATGATGGTACTGCCTACAAACTTGAAACCGCGCTTTTTAAGATCCTTGCTTAGCGTGTCCGATTCTGTGCTGGTTGCCGGCACTTCTGAAATGTCTTTCCAGTGATTAACAATCGGTTCACCATCCACGAACTGCCAGATATAATTATCGAAACCGTTAAATTCTTCTTGTACTTCTAAAAACCGTTGAGCATTGTTTACTGTAGCTCTGATCTTAAATTGATTTTTGATAATTCCATCAAACGTCAACAATGACCGAATTTTCTTTTCGTCAAATTTTGACACTTCGACAGCATTGAAATTAGCAAATGCCGCCTTATACCCCTCTCGCTTTTTCAAAACCGTTGCCCAACTCAATCCTGCTTGTGCGCCCTCTAAAATGAGAAATTCGAAATGTTTTTGATCCTCATGCACAGGAACACCCCATTCTTCATCATGATACCTGATGTAGTCGTCAAATTGACCTTCCACCCAGCCACATCTTTTTTTGTCGCTCATTGCTATCAGTTTAATTAAATTTAGATAATTGAAACTTAAAGCCTTACTCATGAGATCATTAATAGTATCCCTTTTTCTGCTTGCTGCTTTTAACCTGTGCTCAGCACAAACCGCTGAAGAGCGTATAAAAGAATTGGGAATTAAATTATTCACACCTGCCAAACCTATTGCTAACTATGTTAAGGCGGTGCGAACGGGGAATCTTGTATTCACCGCGGGTCACGGTCCTGGAAGAGCAGACGGTACAAATATTAAAGGTAGACTAGGTGATGACCTTAACGTAGAGGAGGGCTATGAAGCTGCCCGGGTTTCATGTATTTCCCTGTTGTCTTCTCTTAAAGCTGAAATTGGAGACTTGAATAAGGTAAAGCGCATTGTAAAGGTGACAGGTATGGTGAACAGTACAGCTGACTTTTACGACCAACCCAAGGTCATCAATGGATGTTCAGATCTGCTGGTAGACATTTTCGGCGATAAAGGTAAACATGCTCGAGCGGCAGTAGGAATGATATCCCTTCCATCGAACATTGCGGTGGAGATTGAAATGATCGTCGAAATCGAAGAGTAATAACAATGAGATAAGGTATCGACAGTAAATTTCACTTTATCTTTGGCGCGTAATTAAAACAGAAAAATGAAAAACAATTTCACGCTAAAATTTACTGCCTTAACATTAGTTGGCGCTATGTTTCTGAAAAGAGAGCTGAGTCTGTCAAGCGGATTTTAATTCAAAAAGGTGTTGTTGCAGGCCGAATGACTTCTATAGGTTATGGAGAATCACAGCCCTTGAAGGACAATTCTATGGAGGCAGGCAGACAAGCCAATGGTAGAGTTGAAGTGGCAATATACGCTAATGAGAAAATGAAAAAGGCGGTAAAAAAAGCCCAAATGTAAGATAAGAGGTAGGTTTACTCACGGTCAGTTGGGTAAACCTGACTACTCAACGCTTGGAAAATTCGCAGACAACTTAATGCTCTTGATCTGCTGAGTATTACTATGGGTTGAGCTATGCTTATAAGGATCAATTGATGCAAGTCCCCGGTATTTTGTCGGTCCTCTTCCACTTGCAGTATAATATTCTCTTAAATCCCGATCAGTTCCCCGGATAAAACGTATCATGGCGTTCCGCGATCTGGAATAGGCGCTTAAAGCATCGGATTTTTAACACCATCGACCCAAATGCTCTAAGTAGGTTGGTGCATTCCTCTTGTTTTGAGTAGTTAGTTCCCTGTAGCTTAAAATTGAAGCATCATCACTGAATAATGCGTAAGCTGCCAGAGCCATTTGATCAAGTCCGGTAAGTACTCTTAACTCACTGTAGAACAGTTTTTCACGGGTGATAAGGTGTTCTATCACCAGGGGCAATTGACCAGGCGATTGAGTCCTTTTTCCAATTCCACTGTTCGTTGCTCAAACCTCTTATCCGCCGTTAACAGATTCATAAGGGTGGAGTCCAGGACGGTAAGTAGAAATTCGCGGTCCTTATTCGACCAAGACAGCTCGTAATTTTCAGTGCGCTGATCATCGGAACATTGGGCAAGCATCCCTATTAATATCGTCAATATGCCGAGCCTCATACCTTAAATTTAATCAATCATAACGGTCTAATTTGCTCTATTTGCAGTATGCGGAGTAATTCTCACCGTACGGTACAATACTTTAAACTCCGCTATCCTGCAGTTACCCTACATTGCATCACTTTTTTTCAACTCTGTGATGTGATGGATCGTTAACTAAGGGATAAGAATTAGAGTTTCTGTCGGAGTTACATTCTGATCTCTTAATCCACAAACCTTTATTCGGCATTCACCGATACTCATCCGGCATTCACCGATAGCTCTGAACTTAGTCTGTTAAATTGGGTATACTTGATTAACAAAACGTTAAAGTCATGGAAGAGAAAAATACAAGCGACAAACGATTATGGTTAGGGATTCTGATAGTAGCCATTGGTTCGGTTTGGTTGTTAGACAACCTACGAATTATTCCCTATTTTATCAGCGATATCATAATATCGTTCGGATCGCTTTTTACCGTAATTGGTCTTTTCTTACTTTTTGTAAGAAAGAAAATAGAAGCGGGTTTGATATTTACTGTAATTGGTGTTTTTCTAATTCTTGACGATTACTACTACATTAATTTCCGGGACATATGGCATATTTTCTGGCCGGCAATCGTGATAATCATTGGCGCTTCACTCATACTTAGAAGAAACCAAGCGAAACTTGATCCTGAAAAAAAAAATGATATCGACTTCATCAATGACTTCGCGGTCTTCGGAGGAGGAGACAGAACGGTAGATTCCCAGGAGTTTAAAGGAGGTAAGATCACAGCGATATTTGGTGGATCAAACATAGAACTTGGAAATGCACGCCTGGCAGATGGGAGGCACGAACTTGACTTATTCATACTGTTCGGGGGTACTGAAATTAGAGTTCCTGCCGACTGGTCAGTACAGGTAGAAGTGTTCTCAATACTGGGCGGATTTTCAGATAAACGCAAGTCGTCTATACAGGTAGTGCCGGATTCCAGCAAAGTACTTGTGGTAAAAGGCTTCGTAATGTTTGGAGGAGGCGATATCAAACTGGCCTAGCCCGTGAGACATCCATTTTCAGGCAAAGCGCTTATTTTATATTTCTCCGTATGGGTGGCCGTAATGGCCGCCTATTCTTTTTTGCTGTTTTTTGTTTTTGGCTTTTCACTTTATGCGGCCATTCTGGATAGTGTTATTCACAATTTGCCGATTGCAGGGTTAGGGATGGCCTTTTGGTATGTTGTGCAATATTTATCACCGAAAGGTGGTAACACATCAGCTATTTTTAATCTAATTGCCGCAGTACTGGTGGGCGTTTCTATGGTATCATACGCAAGCTACAGCCTTGCCGACGCACTTAATAACGATGCTGAGTATCAGACTTTTCTTACCAATACACTCCCCTGGAGAATATTCATAGGCGCTCTGGTAATGGTTGTGATTGTAATGATTTACTATCTTCTCAAGTCGAACCGCGACTTGAAGGAAAAGGAAGCAGAGGAATTGGAGCTACAGAGCTTATTGAAACAGTCAGAGCTGGATATGCTTAAATTTCAAATCAATCCGCACTTTATTTTCAATAGTCTAAACTCCATTAGTTCTTTAACGATTACGGAACCGGAGAAAGCCCGGGAGATGGTGATCAAGTTATCAGATTTTTTCCGATCATCTCTTGGCCGGAGTAATCAAGAGCTGCAAACTATCAAGGAAGAGTTAAAACGTATGGAGCTTTACCTGGATATAGAAAAGGTACGTTTTGGAGAACGCTTGAAGCTGATCAACTCTTTTGATGGTAAGTGTGAGCAGCTGAAGGTTCCGAATATGATATTGCAACCACTTTACGAGAACGCCATCAAATATGGAGTTTATGAACAGCTTGAAGGTGTAACTATTGAAACAGACTGTCACTGTCGTGACGGTAATCTTCATATAAGTATTACCAATGATTATGATTCTGAAGCAATTCCTCAAAAAGGGAAAGGGATAGGATTAAAAAATATTAGAAACAGACTGGAGCTTATTTACGGAATTTCCGATCTTGTTACTATTGAGAAAAACCACAACCAATTTACCATTAAGCTTCTAATACCTCAAGAGACTACATCATGACTAGAGTATTGATTATTGATGACGAAAAACTGGCACGCGATATTATTAAAGCTTACCTGAAGCCTCACACCGGTTTTGAAATTATTGGGGAGTGTCAAAACGGTTTTGAAGGTGTGAAGATGATTCATGATGAAAAACCTGATGTCGTATTTTTAGACATTCAAATGCCTAAACTTACCGGGTTCGAAATGCTTGAGCTTCTTGATGAGCCACCGGTAATTGTATTCAGTACGGCTTATGATGAATTCGCCATCAAGGCCTTTGAGAATAACGCAGTGGATTACCTCCTCAAACCATATTCGCAAGACCGATTCGATTCGGCTATTGAGAAAGCTTTGGAAAAACTTCAAGGCAAGGGTGACAATAAAGAAACAGTTAGCAATCTGGTAGACGAGCACAGAAACGCCATTGATGAGCTGGACAGGATCGTAATTAGACTAGGAAGCAAGATTGTTATTCTGGATCTGGATACGATAGATTATTTTGAGGCACAGGACGATTACGTGGCGATACATTCTGAAGAGCAAAAATACTTGAAACAAGTTCGCATGAAGTTTCTGGAAAGTGCGCTTCCGCAAGACAAATTCATTCGAGTGCACCGGTCTTACATTGTTGCGGTAAGTAGAATCGATAAAATTGAAGCCTACAGCAAGGATAGTTATCTCGCCTTATTAAAAACAGGCGTTAAAATACCAGTAAGCAGAACAGGTTATAACGCTTTGAAAGAGGGTTTAGGTTTTTGAGTTTTAATAAACGAATAAATTTACGTAATCTTTGAACAGGAAATTTTTACCTCTTTTAGCCCCTGTCATTTCATTTACTATTTTGAGTTTCTCTAAGTCGTCAATTAACCTGTAAACAGAGGGAAGGGAAAGTCCTGTAATCTGTTTGGCTTTTCTGACATTAATTATCGGGCGATTGAATAATTCATTCATGATAATCTTAGCGTTCTTTGAACGACTACCTAATCCTTGTAATCTGTCTTCCACATCTTTTTCTAGTTTCAGGATTTTATCAAATGTTGTTATCCCTTTTTTTGCGGTTTCAATTACTCCAACTAAAAAAAATTTAAACCATTGTAGTAGGTCACCTTTTTCACGCACTCTCATCAAGTTATCATAGTACAATGACCTATTCATTTCAAAAAAGTCTGACAGGTATAAAATGGGTTTTTTCAGAATCCCTTTTTCAACCAAATATAACGTAATCATTAAGCGGCCTACTCGACCATTTCCGTCTAAAAAAGGGTGAATGGTTTCAAACTGATAATGTATAAGAGCTATTTTTAACAACTCCGGAAAGAATTCATTACGGTGTGCAAATTTCTCCAGGTCACCCATATACTCATTTACAGTCATATGAACAGGAGGAATAAAAACGGCATCATTGATACTTGCTCCTCCGATCCAATTTTGACTTGTTCGGAATTCGCCTGGAAGTTTACGTTTTCCTCTTACCCCTTGTAGAAGAGTTCTATGAGCATTTTTTATTAACCGAGATGAAAAAGGTAATGACTCCAAACTCTCAATAGCATGATTTAGAGCTGAAATGTAATTTTGTACTTCTTCCCAATCGTCTCTCTTTTCTTTAGAGACATCCTCTTTTTCGAGCAGTACTTCCTCTATATTAGTTTGAGTCCCCTCTATTTTTGAGGATTGATTGGCTTCCTTGACAACATGCATACTGATAAAGAGATCAAGGTTTGGAATATATTCTGAATACATATCTAACCGGCCCATTTGCCTGTCTGCCTGACTTAATAAGTTCAGTAATTCCATATTTTTAAGTTGCCAACTGCGATTAATGAGTTCAGGCTGGAAGCTTTTATAGGTGCCTTGATTTACAAACTTGCCTGGCTGGAAATTATTCATAACTGAGAAAAAAACTTTACTAAAGCTAATACTTATTTAAGTTTTCATCAAAAAACTTAAATAAAGAGATTTATTATTTAAGTTTTCTTCCTATTTATTAAATAAGACTCGGCGTTAATTAGGTAGAACGTAACTAATAGTGCCTGAGACTTTTCCAAAAGTCCCACAAAACAATCCCCATGCTCACTGAAATATTGAGTGAGTGTTTTGTGCCTTCTTGAGGAATTTCAATAACATCGTCACAAAGGTCCACTACCCGTTGATCAACGCCGAAAACCTCGTTGCCAAAAACCAAAGAATATTTTTTTGAAGGCGCTATGGAAAAATGATCAAGCATCTTTGACCCTTCCGCCTGCTCAACGGCCAGGACGGTATAGCCCTCCCTTTTTTGTTTGGTAATTAGCTCCTCCGTATTTTCAATATATTCCCATTCGACCGAGTCTGTTGCACCTAATGCTGTTTTTTGAATATCTCGGTGGGGTGGAGTGCCTGTAATTCCGCATAAATAGATTTTTTCTACACGGAAAGCGTCACTGGTTCTAAATGCGGATCCTACGTTATTTAAACTTCGAATGTCATCTAAAACTACAACAAGTGGAATTTTAGCAGCCGTCCTGAACTCATCAACACCGATACGACCAAGCTCCTCATTAGCAAGTTTTCTCATGAGGCAAACTTAAGAAAGCCTCATTCTTTCTCCTTGCCCTGATAGGTTTGACTCATCATAGGGCTCAGTTTTATGCCGCCAAGCAGGTGCGTGTGAATATGAAATACGGATTGACCGGCATCCTTATTTGTATTCACAGCCAGGCGGTAACCCGATTCGTCAATTTTATATTGAGCCGCCAGCGCCTTAGTAGCTAAAAAGAGTCGACTAATTATTTCAGCATCAGCCGCATTCAGATCGTTGATAGTGAGTATCCTTTTTTTGGGAACAAGTAGGTGTACAAGAGGGTTGTTAATTGTAATAGCCTTATAATTTGGTAGATGATCAGGATATTGTTGTATTGAAATAAAAGCCTTCTTTTCGGCGTTAGAACTCGAATTTAAATCCTACTCACCTATTAACTTGTAAATGAGATAATTTCTTTAGCATTGGCCTTTGCATACTAGTAACTGACTAGCCCATCCTTTACATATTTCTTGAGATAAATATGAGTCAACCGATAGAAAGTATTCTGACTCTGAAATCAGTATGAATACTCAGACCTTGACTTAAAATATTTATTCTACGTTTTAGATCAACCTAAAAAAGTAAATATCACATAGATTTAATCTTTAGTTAACTTCTGCTCGCTAACTTTCAGTATTAAATAATTGAATGATGAGGACCGAATTTTACGTTTTTCTTGTACTTATGGTTGTGGCGTGTTCAAAACGGGAAACTGTTGATTATCCTAGCATGCCTCACAATGGTATTGCTGACTATTTTGATTCATCGCTTGCACCGTTCTATCACGGAGTGGCCTCCGGTGATCCTTTGTCTGATGCAGTGATTATATGGACCAGGATAACACCGGAAGATTCGCTTCCTCAAATTGAAGTACGGTGGATGATTTCTGAAAGTAGTGATTTCAGTACAATTGAGCTCGAAGGAATGGAAAAGACCTCACCAGCTCAAGACTATACGGTAAAAGTAGACGTTTCAGGCCTTGAAGCGGGTACGCAGTACTTTTACAGATTTATTGCACTTGGTGATACGTCTATAGTTGGCAAAACCAGAACCAGTCCCATATCTGGTATAGAAGAGGTAAGACTAGGAGTGGTGAGTTGCAGTAATTATGAATGGGGATACTTTACTGCTTACAAAAAGCTTGCGGAGAAAGAGTTGGATGCAGTTTTGCATCTTGGGGACTATATCTATGAGTATGGTCCTGGGAGTTATGGAGATACGACTCTTAATCGACTTCACTACCCTAAGAAGGAAGTGATCACGCTTGCAGATTACAGACTGCGCTATTCTCAATATCGACTAGATCCCGATTTGAGATTGGCCCATCAGAATCATGCTTTCATCACAATTTGGGATGATCATGAAATTGCAAATGACTCTTACGTTGGGGGCGCACAAAACCATCAAGAAGGAGAGGGCGATTATAACATCAGAAGAGAAGCCGCCCGTAAAGCCTATTATGAGTGGCTGCCGGTCCGTGCATCTGAAAACCTCTATCGAAAATTTAATTATGGAGAATTAGTAGATCTGATTATGCTTGATGAAAGGCTGGCCGGAAGAACAGCGCCGGCTGATAGCCTAAATGATCCCACACTCAGTGATAGTACACATTCTATGCTTGGAACAGAGCAGCTGGATTGGTTCAATGAACAACTTACCTCTTCTGAGGCTACTTGGAAAGTAATTGGTAACCAGGTTATTTACTCATATTTAGATTGGGGGTGGCCTGGTTTCAATATTAATCTTGACTCATGGGATGGGTACCCACTCGAACAGATCAAAATTGCCAACTTGATAAGAGACAAGTCTATAAAAAATGTAGTTTTTGTTACCGGAGATACCCATTCTTCGTGGGCTTTTGAAGTAAGCATTGATCCGTTTAATGATTACGACCAACGTACGGGAGAAGGTGCTTTTGCAGTTGAGTTCGGTACTACAAGTATTAATTCAGCTAATAGTAATGAGAGATCTCCCGATGATTCTGTGCGCGCCCATGAAGAACGGATTGTAAATAGCCCGATTAACCCACATTTAAAATTTGCTAATTTACGGGATCATGGTTATCTCGTGCTAACGCTTACCCAGGAAGAGGCCAAAGCGGACTGGTATTATGTTGAATCAGTAATAAAAAAAACTGATAAAGAGGTTTTGGCTAAGTCTATTAGCGTACAAAAAGGTTCAACTAAACTGGACCTGTAAATTTATTTTTTCCGGCGGATTTATTTTTACCGCCACTTAGGTATGTTTGGCCTCGATCATGAAATCAAGCAATCTATTCCTTTTTTTGATACCAGCGCTCATTTGGGGCTCTACATGGTTTGTAATTACGTTTCAACTTGGTGAAGTGGACCCTCTTTTGTCCGTTAGTTACCGGTTTTTGCTAAGTGGTATAATCTTGCTGGTTTACAGTTATCTAAAGAAGTTGTCCTTAAGTTTTAATCTTGGCCAGCATCTATTCATTGCATTGCAGGGCGCCCTTCTTTTTGGCTGCAATTATTGGCTCGTTTACATTTCAGAGACTTATATTAATAGCGCTCTGGTAGCGATCACCTTCTCTACACTGGTTTTTATGAACATTATTTTTAATTCCGTTATTCTTAAGAATCCAATAAAAAAACAAGTCATTTATGGTGCGATACTAGGCGTTTCAGGTACGGTACTTATTTTCCAACAGGAGTTGAAGTCTTTAACCTTCGAGGATCGGACATTTATAGGATTAATATTTTGCCTGAGTGGTGTTCTTTCTGCCTCCTTAGGCAATATTACTTCTGCGTCAAATCAAAAAAGAAGTTTACCGGTAATTCAAACTAATGCATTTGGAATGCTGTATGGAGGCTTAATTATGATGAGTATAGCCCTGATAATGGGTAAGCCGATCACCTTTGATTTTTCTGCAACTTACATCAGCTCATTAATTTACCTGGCTATTTTTGGGTCAGTAATAGCTTTTAGTACTTACCTAACATTGATCGGCAGGATTGGAGCGGACAAAGGGGGGTATGTGATCGTGGTTGTTCCAATTATTGCCCTTGTTATTTCAACATTATTCGAAGGTTACAAATTCACTATTTTTGCCGTTTTTGGTATGATGCTCATATTGGCAGGTAACATATTGGCGCTACGCAAAAAGAAGATGGTATAGCGCATTTTTATTTCCTGGTGTACATAGCAAATATGTCCATAATTAACCTTGCTCAGCTGATATGATCACCTGGTGGTCCTTCTCCGCGGCGTGATTTGAAGCATGCTTATTTAGAGATGAGTCGCAGCAAAGGGTTGTTTGTAGGTTTGATAAGTCCTTAAATATACCTATCTACCCCTAATTTTCAGGCATTCATCACACTCATAAGCTTAGAGTCCCTTCCTTTCAAAGTATTACAGGTGTTCGCAGTTCTATTGCTTAAGCGTGGTTAAGAGTTTTAATTTTCGGCTAAATATTCATGTACAAACTTAATGGCCATGGCTCCTTCGCCAACCGCTGAAGCCACTCTGTTCATAGCGCCTGCCCTCACGTCTCCTGCAGCAAATATTCCAGGGCTACATGTCTCTAATAAAAAGGGCTCCCTTCCAAGCTTCCAGACCTTTTTAAAGTCTTCGTATTTGACCAGGCCGTTACCTGTTTCTATGAAGCCTTTTCCATCCTTAATTATATCCAATTCAAGCCAGTCAGTATAGGGTTTTGCACCTATAAAAATTAGAAGGGCGCCGGCATCCACTGTCTTTTCTTCTTGCTTATTATTATCTCTAATGGTAAGTTGTTCCAGTCGCCCATTACCGTGCGCTTCTATGATCTCAGTGAAGCCCAATACATTAATATTTTCTGTTCCATCTATTTGATCAATCAGATACTGAGACATGCTGTTACTTAAATCCGGTTTTCTAATTAGAATAGAAACTGAATTGGCAAAATTTGACAAATACATAGCTGCTTGACCCGCAGAGTTTCCGCCACCTACAATGTATACATCTGTTCCACGACAGGCATTGGCCTCCGTATTTGCCGCGCCATAATAAACCCCGGCGCCGGTAAAGTTATCCAGGCCTTTAGCTTCTAATTTTCGGTAGTTAACCCCGGTTGTGATGATCACACTGCGTGCGTTCACCTCTTTACCATCGGCCAGCTCAAGAATTTTGTAGTTGTCTTTCAGCTTGATTCCTACCACTTCAACAGGAGACAAAAACTCTATGCCGAATCGGGTAGCCTGAGTTATGGCTCTTCTGGAAAGTTCGGCGCCACTTAATCCTTTAGGGAAGCCTAGATAATTTTCGATTCTTGAGCTTGTGCCGGCCTGACCTCCCGGAGCTCTTTTTTCTACTAATAGTGTATTTACACCTTCGGAACCACCGTAGACGCCAGCGGCTAATCCGGCTGGACCTGCACCAATAATCGCCACATCATACATTTTCTGTTGAGCTATGGCTATCATACCCACATTTTCTGCCACTTCAGCTAGTGTAGGATTGACCAGATTACTGCCATCCTTAAAAAAGATCGCCGGAAGATCTTTCTCCTCAATACTATTTATTTTGAGAAGCTCACTGCCCTTTTCGCTGGTTTCAACATCCATCCATTGATACGGGATCAGATTACCTGAAAGGATATCTTTGATAGTATGAGAATTTGGCGACCACTGATAGCCAACTATTTTGAGTCCATCAAAATCAGGTTT
>CALBPF010000124.1 GCA_937899105.1 uncultured Flammeovirgaceae bacterium
TTGAAGTGACGAAAAGAATGCAAAGCATAGTCCACACGGTTTCACTAACAAATTAAACTTTAATACATCCGTCTGACAATTCTCTATGACCGATAGCGCTTTTTGTATTCTATCTTACAGCTTATGTATACAGAGCATTTAAGAATATAGTGGTCGCTATTCCAAAACCCGCACCTGAAACAAATAGATTCCATTTGTGGTGTTCTCCTTTGACGATATTTGTATAAAGCCACAATAACATCATAAAAAGTAATATGACAAATAATTGACCAACCTCAATACCCAAGTTAAATAAAAACAATGGTATAACGATACTATCTCCAAACAACATAAATTTAAAGCCACTCGCAAATGCTAAACCATGGATAAGTCCAAAAACTAAAGCAATCCCATATTTAATTTTAGTATCCGAAAACTTACCTCTCTTCTCGTAGTGAATAACATTTATAACAGCTGTTATCATAATAGTAAATGGGATAAGAGTCTCAATAAGTTTAGAGTTGGACGGTATAATATCCAAAGCGCTCAGCAAAAGCGCTCCAGTATGACCGATTGTAAAGGCGGTGATAATAATTATAACTTGCCTCCATTGCGTCATTTTAAATGCAGCACAAAGCATCATTACAAACAATAGATGGTCGTAAGCCTGGATGTCTACTATATGTTCCCATCCACTATAAAAAAAAGAACGTAGATTATCCATTAGTAATTGTTAAAATTTGTAAAACACTGAAGGTTTATAGAGTGTGGTAATCTGAGTATCTTCAGACATAAAGGGTGGAATACGAATGGTCATTTGATTTGACTGTTGGCGTCCGAAGTCTGCAAAAAATAACCTGTTTTCAATGAATAACTGATCGCCCTTTGAGATCATTAAATTGGTTATTGAAAACTTCAGAACCAGAATATTATTTGAGCTATAAATTTCCGATGATTTGTAATTGAGATATAACTTCCTGCCGCTTAACTCAATGTCGTAAAACTCATTGAAATAGTATTCAATTTCATCTTTATCTTCCTTTGTTAGGCTTAAAGCTGTCATACCCTTTCTATCGATAGAGTTTTCAAAATCATCTATGAATACTCTACATTCTAAATAAAGGCTTGATTTTTTAAGATGGTATTCAATTAGCGAAGTAGTTAATTTAAGGGGGTGGGTGAATGAACTGGAAATAAGGAATACCAAGAGTAACCATATTGTATTATTCGTTTTGGTCTTCATTTCAAATTAATCAAGTTATTCGAATCAAATACACTAACCATATTCTTGAAAAATATAAAGTAAAGAAATTTTTTACAATGCAACATTGTTGCATTTATATATTGTTCTTAAATTGCAATAATGTTGCAAAAACAATTGATTAGAAAATGCAATAACACATGGAAGAAAGTATTGGAATATGGTTTTTTGGCCGTCGTACGTTTCTACCAGCTAGGTATTTCCCCATACTTTCCACCTTCATGTCGGCATCAACCTACATGCTCGCAGTACATGATTGACGCTGTAAATGAGTGGGGGCTTGGAAAGGGTTTCATATTGGGAATGAAGAGGCTTTCTAGATGTCACCCTTGGGGTACACATGGATACGATCCCGTTCCAAAAAAGAAGAATTGACAGAATGAATTTGAAAGATAATTACGCAGCTATTGATTTGGAGGAAGAACTTGAATTTAGACCTCAATTTGATAAGCGAGGCGGGCTATTGCCGGTTGCCGTACAGGAGATAGAAACTGGGCAACTTTTGATGCTGGCTTCCATTAATGAAGAAGCCTTGCAAAAAACGATAAAAACCGGTCTGGCTACCTTCTGGAGTACATCCCGAAATAGGCTCTGGACAAAGGGAGAGACGTCTGGCGATGCGCTCAGGGTAGATAACATATTGATCGACTGTGATCAGGACGCACTTGTTTATCAGGTAACACTGTTAGGTAATGGAGTTTGCCACACTTTTAACCAACAAGGTAATCATCGAAAGGCCTGTTTTTATCGAGAGATGAACTTGGTAAAGAATAAGCTTCAATTCATCAAAGGCATGCGATAAAAGGTGTGTAATCGATGTTGAATTAAATGCAAAACAGAGATTGAGGATGTTTCCAAGTTGATTCGAAAAGAATAAAATTTTTAAAATAAAATGCTTAAATCAAAAAAATTACCAGTGACCGTTCTTAGCGGATTTCTGGGTGTTGGAAAGACCACTCTTTTGAATCACGTTCTTCATAACAAGGAAAGCCTGAAAGTAGCAGTCATAGTAAATGACATGAGCGAAGTGAATGTAGATGCAGATCTGGTAAAAAAAGAAAACACACTCTCTAGAACGGAAGAAAAGCTTGTTGAAATGAGTAATGGCTGCATTTGCTGTACGCTACGAGAGGACTTGATGGTGGAAGTGGAGCGGTTGGCAAGTGAAGACCGGTTTGACTATCTATTAATTGAAAGTACAGGAATAAGCGAACCTGTACCAGTAGCACAAACCTTCAGCTTTGTGGATGAAGAAAACGGAATCGACCTTTCCAAATTCAGCTACATCGATACTATGGTTACCGTAGTCGACGCTTTTAATTTTTTCAAAGATTTTGGAAGTCCTGAAAAGTTAATAGACCGAGATCTTACAGATATGGAAGGTGATGACCGTTCGATTGTAAATCTTTTAACTGACCAAGTAGAGTTTGCCAATGTGATTATTCTTAACAAAGCAGACCTAGTAACTCAAGAGTCAATCGGCGCCCTCAGAGCCACCATAGAAAAGCTCAACCCAAAGGCAAAAGTGATCGAGTCTTCATTTAGCAAGGTAAATCCTCAAGAGATTTTAAATACCGGCCTTTATAATTCAGAAGAAGCTGAGCAAAGTGCAGGATGGCTGGAAGAGCTAAATAAAGAAACGCATACCCCCGAGACTGAAGAGTATGGAATAAGCTCATTCGTTTATAGAAGCCGAAAGCCGTTTGACCCAATAAGATTTTGGAGCTATACTCAGGAAAGATTTCCAAATACGATCATTAGAAGTAAAGGACTATTTTGGATAGCATCGCGCCCGGATCAAGCGTTAATTTGGGGACAGGCAGGTGGATCATTAAGCGCCGATAGCGCCGGTGTATGGTGGAGTAGTATGCCATTTAACCAACGCGTCCAGTACTTGCCTTTCCTAGAGAATCAAGAAGAGATTGAATCTGGTTGGCATAATATGTTTGGAGACAGAAAAAATGAGATTGTCTTTATCGGCCAGGATATGGACAAAGAAGTCATAAAATCCGATTTGGACCGTTGTCTAAGTACCGAAGATGAGTTAGCAACTAATTTCTGGGTAGAAGGGTATCAGGACCACTGGTCCATTCCAAGATACTAATTCTTAATAAAACAATAAGTTATGTTCAAATTAAAGAGTGGATAATCTGATAGACTGCTCTTATTTTAATAGTATTAAAGAGACCTAATTTGGAATTTGTTGAGTCAAAAATTCATGTAAGAAATACACTTACAGATAAAAAAGAGTCGTTCACTCCGATCGCAAAAGGTAAGATAGGTATGTATGTCTGTGGTCCAACAGTTTATGGAGAACCACATTTAGGCCATGCCCGCTCCGCAATTACGTTTGATATTGTTTACCGGTACTTCAAGTTTTTGGGTTATCAGGTTCGTTATGTCCGCAACATAACTGATGTAGGCCATCTGGAAGACGAACTAAATGGGCAGGGTGAGGACAAAATTTTGAAAAAAGCGCGTATTGAGCGTCTTGAACCCATGGAGGTAGCTCAGTATTATACCAATCTCTACCGAGGCATGATGACCAGGCTCAACGTATTACCACCCTCTATAGAGCCTACCGCCTCAGGGCACATCATTGAACAGATCGCGATTATCGAACAGATTATTTCTAACGGTCTGGCCTATGTGGTAGATGGATCAGTTTACTTGGACGTAGTACGGTATACAGAAAAATATCATTATGGCGAGCTATCGGGCAGGGCGCTGGATGAACTGTTGACTGGAAGCCGTGCGCTTGAATGTCAGGAGCAAAAAAAGCATTCCGCAGATTTTGCCTTATGGAAAAAAGCGGAAACAGGACATATAATGCAATGGCCCTCCCCTTGGGGGATGGGTTTCCCTGGCTGGCATATAGAATGTACGGCTATGAGTAGTAAGTATCTAGGTGTACCTTTTGATATTCATGGAGGCGGTATGGACCTCAAGTTCCCTCATCATGAAGCAGAGATCGCCCAGAGTTACGCCGCCTTTGGTTGCCCTCCCGTGAACTACTGGCTGCACAACAATATGATGACCCTGGAAGGGCAAAAAATGTCAAAGTCCAAAGGTAATTTTATCACCCTTGACCAAATGTTCACCGGTGAGCATCCTCTACTTGATAAAGCCTACCATCCAATGACCGTACGCTTCCTGATGTTGCAGGCGCATTACGGCAGTCCGATTGATTTTTCAAATCAGGCGCTTAAGTCGGCAGAAGTAGCTTGTGCCAAACTGCTGAAAGGGCTGGAGCTTGTGAATGACCTGCAACCCAATGAGGTAAGCAGTACCTCTTCAGAGCGTTTTTCAAAACACATACTGAACACTTGCCAAAGTTGCTACAATAAAATGAATGACGACTTCAATACAGCCGAGACCATCGCTTGTCTTTTTGATCTGCTGGCCGTAGCACAAAAGCTGGTGCATCGGGGAGAAAGTACTTCTACAGAGGCATTGAAAATGCTCAAAAAAACTTACAGGGACTTTCTGACAGACGTATTGGGTATCCGATCTGAATCGAGCGCTCAGGACGTAGTACTACCTGAGGTTATGGACCTTTTGTTAGAGCTGAGGCAGCAAGCCCGGGCCCAAAAAGACTTTTCATTGTCCGATCATATCCGCGACAGACTGGCCACTATTGGAATACAGGTTAATGACAGTAAAGAAAACGCTACTTATGAATTCAACAGAAACTAATCTCACACATCGAACGCCCGTCATTCTGCTGTGGGTGGGAAGAACCTTTCTACTCAAGGAGTGCACCTCTTGTTATGAACTAACGATCCTACTATGAATGATCAAGGGTATTACATAGATGATTATTACGATGTTGTAATCGTTGGAGCAGGACCTGCCGGATTGGGTATTGGAATTATTTTACAACAACTCGGAATATATTATGTCATCTTGGAAAAATCTTCTGTTGGCGCTTCCTTCCGGAAATGGCCTAAGGAAACCCGATTTATATCTCCTTCATTTACAGGGAATTTTTTCAAGATGCCCGATTTAAATGCTATAACGCCTAATACTTCTCCTGCATTTGAGCTTTTAACTGAACACCCTACAGGAAATGAGTACGCAAATCACCTCCAAAGCCTCTCCAAATATTTCCACCTTGCTATAGATACGAATGTAGAAGTGAAAAATATAGAAAATAAAACTGATTCATTCATTGTGAAAACCAATAACGAAACATATGGATGTAAGATTGTGATATGGGCCGCGGGAGAGTATCAATATCCTAAAAAAAAATCCTTTGATGGAGACCACCAGTGTACACATTATTCTGAGGTTAGTTCTTTTTCAGCTGTAAAAGGAAAAGAAAGCGTTGTAATTGGCGCCTATGAATCGGGATTTGATGCAGCAGTGAACCTGGTGAATGTAGGCAAAAGAGTCACACTCATTGATGATTCCGAGTATTTAGATCTGGTAAAAAGCGATTCAAGTTATTCGCTCTCCCCATATACCCGCGACAGGATAAAAGGGGTTTTGGATAATATTGCTTATCACAAGAAAACAAGGGTAGAAAAGGTTGAATTTGATAATGGTAAATATATTATTACTACATATAATGGCAAGACGTTTAGTTCAGAGGATAAACCTATCAATTGTACCGGGTTTAGCACTAGTCTGAAGTTGGTAAGGGGATTGTTTCATTTTAAAAGGGGCTACCCACTATTAACCGATTGTGATGAATCCCGGAAAACAAACAATTTATTCCTGGTAGGACCTCAGGTCAAGCATGGTGATGCCTTGTTTTGCTTTATATACAAGTACAGGCAAAGGTTTGCCATTGTAGCGGAAAAAATTGCAGAACGGTTGAAGACGCCTCGTAAAGAAATAGAGGAAGTTATAAGTAGTTACAAAAACAACAATTTCTATTTAGATGATTTAGATTGTTGTGATGACGAATGCGTTTGTTAAGTTTTTTATGAAAAAAAGGCACATAATTACTATCGAGAACCTGCATCTTATTGCAGGATTTTCTCTTATAATTTCAGGAATATTGGTCTATTTCATAGACAGTTTAGAAATGGCCTTATCTTGGGCAATATTTGGAGCAATGTATATCTCTATGTCAGATATTGGGGAAAGCGACATGAGTATAGAGAAACTCAATCATCCAAACCATATAATTAGACGTTTATTTGGTTATGTTGGAGCCGGGTTAGGCGTGGTTTTAGTACTTTTTTACCTTGGCAAACTAGCGCTCAACTGAAGGTTAAATCATGTTGAGGCCTACTGGCCAATGTAGCAAAAACACAAGTAAACGGTAAATAACAATGAAGCGCTCAAAATTCTTAGGAAGGCTAGGTGGTTTAACTTTAATGCCATTATTTGGCTTAAAGGCATGCAATACTGACAGTAACAAGAATACAGATCAATTAAGGCAGGAATTGATTGTTGCCTGGGAGCGCAGTGAAAAAATGACTCTTAAAAATGTAGAACAGATGCCTCCAGACCTGTTCACTTTTAAATACACTAATGAAGCCATGACTTTCTCTGAACAGTGGAGACACTGTGTAGTTTATACCTGTGTTCAGCTTGCCGCACACATTAGGATCAAAAATCCATATGAAGATATAAAGCTTCCAGTGCAAATGCCTAAGGAAGAATATTATTAAGGAGTTGAAAAATATGTATGCCTTCATTCGGCAATCGATTCAAAACTTGTCAAAGGATGAGCTCCTATTAGATTGTGATTTCGCTGGAGATACCATACCTGTCTGGCGCTTGTTTTATGCTCTTGAGAACCATATCATTCACCATAGAGGACAATGTGTAGTGTATCTGCGCCTCAAAGGAGTGATACCAAAAGGATATTACGGGTGGTAGATTGAGTATTATTGTTTTGGCCTGAATACCTTCATGTATTTCTCATTAGTCTCCAGGTAGGCCCCTCCAATCAGGTCAATACAGTAAGGAATAGCAGGAAAGACGGCCTCCAGGCATTCACGAATAGACTTTGGCTTGCCAGGAAGGTTGACGATCAGCGTGCTTCCCCTAATACCAGCAGTTTGACGGGAGAGAATGGCAGTGGCCACATATTGCAAGCTCACCTGTCGCATTTGTTCCCCGAAACCCGGAAGCAGTTTCTCGCTCACCGCTATGGTAGCCTCGGGTGTTACATCCCGTTTAGCAGGCCCCGTCCCACCTGTTGTCACCACCAGGCTACAGGACTCTTGATCGGCCATATTGATTAACTGCTCTTCTAATAAGGATTGTTCATCCGGCACTACGGCATACACAGCTTCCCATGAGGAGGATAACCACAATTCCAAGAGCCGTTGAACTTCTCGGCCGGGCAGGTCCTCGTATTCACCCCGGCTGGCCCGGTCTGATACGTTAATGATGCCAATTTTTATTTTCTTCACTTTGATTCGCAATTTTAAAATTTATAAAAGCAACTATGTTGCAATCACAGGCGTTAAATTGTAAAATCTTCGCTACGTTGAAAAATAAAGCTCAATATATCATATGGGGAATCTCAACCTTATTGCTATTTGTAGCCACGACTTTTTATTTTTCTCAACAGAGCGAGAAACCTAAGCGGGAAATAATTTCCAAATCTCCACCTGTGGACTATTGGAAAATGTTCGCAGGCATCTCCTTAGAGCGAAAATTTGTTGAGGATGCAGATGCCTATTACCGCATACCCATTTTTACATCTGATCTGTTGACGCTGGCCGGCAAAGAAGTAACACTTAGCGGGTATTACCTTCCCTACTCGAGGTTAGATTCGGTAATTATTATCTCTCGTTTTCCCATTGCAACCTGCTTTTTTTGCGGGCGGGCTGGTATTGAGTCTGTAGCCATGGTAGAATTGGGAAGAGGAAGCAAAAACTTATACCGTACAGATCAAAGACTGGCTGTAAGGGGGAAACTTACACTCAACTCCACAAATATTAAAAAACTCGCTTTTGTGGTTGTAGATGCCACGGTTGAGGAGCTATAAATAAAATATCAAGATTAATGCACATTACTTTTTTCTTGACAGTCTTTATTCATGCAATTTCCGTAAAAATTCAAGGAATGATCTGTGATCTTAAAATTATAAAAACTCTCAATCATCTGTTGAATAATATGAACTCTCGGATCACAAAATTCCATTATCCTGTTGCAGTCAGCGCAGATCAGGTGATCGTGCTGTTTAAAACCGTAAGATTTTTCATAAAGTCCCAAATTTTCCCCAAACTGGCGCCTTTTGATTAATTGACAATCCAATAATACTTCAAGTGTATTATATATGGTTGCCCTACTTACCTTAAAGTTTCGATTTCTCATGGAAACATAAAGGGCATCGGCATCAAAGTGTCCTTCTTGCTGATAAATTTCTTCTAAAATAGAGAAACGCACCGGAGTTTTTCGCAATTCTTTCTGATCGAGATATTCTGTAAATAATTGCTTTACTCTATTAATTTTGTCTTTTATCGTCATATAACTTTCATAGTTTCCATGGAGCTGCTTTACATTTAGAATAGAGCGACAACCTGCTCCATCCAATATATCCATTTAGTCGTCTATGACTTCCATAATATTGATTAATCAAAGTGTTTTAAAAAGGCTGACGAAACATTGCTTCAAAGATGCAAATATACATGCAACATTGTTGCGTGTATATATATAATCAGTATAATTGTATAGCTGATTATGACAAATTTCAGAAGGTTCGACGTTTTAGTCGATCCCGTGTCGCTGACCTTGCTTTGGTATCTTAATAGAATAAATTAAATTGACCTCAAAAAGACGTGTATGACGAAGTTGTCGCCCACAGAGTCGAAGAAACTTGAGGTTACTTCCTGGATTAAAATGTTTAGAAAATCGCCGTGCCAGGTGATGGTTAGTAGCTATTGTTACAATTGTCTCTTTAGCGGAAATCCAAGAACAAAAACCTTAATAATATTTCCCGATGAAATTGAGACCAAAGGAATTATCGCTATTGACAAACCCCTGGAGGAGATAGAGATGCCAGATATCATTAAACTATATAAAAGAATAACTCCTTAAACAGTTGGTAATGATATGTTCAAGAAGGCAGGCCCCGACGCTATCAAGCCGCTCATCACATTTATTCTGACTTGATTTTTATTTTGAAATTCTTCGTCTAAGTTGTCGATAAATAGCAGAAAACGCTCAACATTTTCGGTCGATGACAATAATACTTCAAACTAACTAAAATGAGATACTATTCAATCTTGATCGTATTACTATTGATAACAAGTTCAACGGGTTTTTCTCAACCTGATATTACATTAGTTCGGACACCCGCGCTAAACCCAGACGGTACTACCCTCGCCTTTTCATACCAGGGAGATATATGGACAATGCCGGTCAATGGAGAAGAACCTAAAAGGTTGACTATCCATGAAGCTCATGAAATTAATCCAGTATGGAGTCCGGATGGTCTGTCTATTGCATTCACCAGCAATCGATGGGGCAACTCGGACATTTACACGACCAGTAAAGATGGTGGAAGACCTTTTAGAGTCACATATCACTCCAGCAATGACATGTTATCAGATTGGGCCAATAATAATACGATCTATTTCTCTTCATCAAGAGCTTATCGACAAATTGAGTGGGATTCTGAAATTCATGCAGTACCTGCAGCAGGTGGAACGCCCGTTCGGTATTTAGATGCTGTAGGTAAAATGCCCTCTATGTCCCCTAATGGTAATTTGATTGCTTTTGTAAGAGGCTCTTGTAGAGCCTCCAGGGAAGACTACAAGGGACCTGCTGATATGGAGGTATGGATATATAACGTAAAAACCAGGCAATATATCCCGATTACAGAAAACGAAACCAATAACTACATGCCGCGTTGGGCAGATGATAATACGCTAATCTTTATTGGAGTTTCATCCGGTAGATATAATCTCCATAGCCAAAAAATTAAAAGTAACGGCGCCCCAGATGGCATTCCGACTCCACTTACAAGCTACAAAGAAGAAGGGGTAAGACACTTTGACGTGAAAAGCGATATCGTGGTGTTTGAAAGAGATACCCGCATCTATAAAATGAATATAGGAGGCAAGCCTGAGGTTATAAATATCGACATCCAGGCCGACTACCGTTTCGACCCTATCGAGAAAAAGACTTTTACCAATGGTATTAGTGGCTATCAGGTGTCTCCAAATAATAAACTTACCGCAATGGTGATTAGAGGAGAAATTTTTGTTAAAGAGAATGATAAGGAAAAGAAGAGATCAATCAATATTTCAAATCATTCCTACCGGGATCAAGGTGTTGGGTGGTTAAGTGATTCAACGATACTTTTCACATCTGATAGAAATGGTCAGTATGATCTCTACATGGCAAAATCTGCCGATCCAAATAAGAGCGATATTTTTAAAACGCTAAAATTCGAACTGGTGAGGCTGACCAAAACGGATGAGAATGAATCCTCACCGGTAATTTCTCCTGATCGGAAAAAGATAGTTTTCAGAAGAGGCCGAGGGAAATTGATTGTCGCGGATATCGAGGAAGGTAAGTTAAAAAATGAAAAAGTGTTACTTGACGGATGGTCAACACCTTCGGGCGCTACCTGGAGCCCCGATAGTAAGTGGCTAGCCTACGCTCTCAGCGATCTCACCTTTAATAGTGACATTTATATTCACTCTGCTGATAATAACAAAGCGCCTGTTAATATCAGTATGCATCCTAGGAGGGACAGAGCTCCATTTTGGAGTGAAGATGGCTCTAAATTGGCATTTGCCTCTAATCGTAATAATGGAGATGATGACATTTGGTTTGTCTGGCTAAAAAGAGAAGACTGGGAAAAGACTCAAAGGGATAGGGATGAGGGTTACTACTTTGAACCTGAAGAAAAAAAACCTGAAGATGATAAGCAGAAAGAAGACAAGAAAAAAGAAGTAGAACCTATCCAAATTGATTTCGAAGATATCCACGATAGATTATTTCAGGTGACCTCAAGGCCTGGTAACGAAGGGTCACCTGTGGTTTCAAAAGATGGTGAAAAGATATACTTTACCGCAGGTAGTGATGTAAGTACGGGCCGAGACCTGTATAGTGTAAAATGGGATGGTAAAGAAACCAAAGAATTAACCAAAGGAGGTCAAAACCCTTATGGTATTTCTCTTGAGCCGACTGGAAATGCCCTTTATTTTCTGAAAAGAAGTAGTCTATCTAAGCTTGATAGCAAAAGTGGCAAAGCCACTCCATTACCCCATAGTGCGAAGATGAGTATTGATCACAACCGCGAACGCGAACAAATATTCGAGGAAGCATGGAGTTCTCTCAATGAAGGTTTTTACGATCCTGCTTTTCATGGTAAAGACTGGAAAGGATTAAAAAAGAAATATAAAAGATGGGCATTAGCGGCATCGACATCGCAAGACTTTTATTATGTATTCAACTTAATGTTGGGGCAGCTCAATGCGAGCCATATGGGACTGTTCGGCAGTAATAACGAAAAAACGCAGCGAGAGTCGACAGGAAGATTGGGCATAGAAGTAGTACCGGAAAAAGGAGGTGTGAAAGTAGTGCATATTGTCCCCCACACTCCCGCTGATAGAGTAAAAAGTAAGCTCTATGTTGGTGATGTCATAACCTCGGTCAATGGACAGAAAATGGAATCCGATGCAAACTTTTACGGATTACTGGCGGAAGAAACCGGTAATCAAGTTCTGTTAGAAGTAAAAGGCACCAACGGTAGTTTAAGAGAAGTGGTCATAAGACCATCGCGAAGCATAAACACTCAACTTTACGAGGAGTGGATTAGAGAAAAACAGGCCTTAACTGAAAAGTATTCCAATGGTCGTCTTGGATACATCCACATCCGGGGTATGAACCTGCCAAGTTTTGAGCGCTTCGAGCGTGAGCTTATGGCCAGTGGGTTGGGCAAGGAAGGGATTGTTATTGATGTGCGATACAATGGCGGAGGATGGACAACAGACTATTTAATGGCTGTTCTGAATGTAAAGCAACATGCCTATACCATTCCGAGAGGCGCCGCTAAGAGCCTGGACGAAAACAAGAATTTTACGCAATACTATCCTTACAGTGAACGACTACCTCTTTCTTCATGGACCAAACCTTCAATAGCCATGTGTAACGAGAGTAGCTATTCTAATGCTGAGATCTTCTCACATGCCTACAAGACCTTGGGTATTGGCACACTTGTGGGCATGCCAACATTCGGAGCGGTGATCTCTACAGGGGGACAAGGGTTGCTAGACGGTTCATTTGTAAGAATGCCATTTAGAGCATGGTATGTAAAAGCCACAGAAGAAAATATGGAAAATGGCCCAGCAGTACCTGATGTTATCATAGATAATCCCCCTGCCAGTCGAGCTATTGGGCAGGATGCACAATTGAAAAAGTCCGTAGAATTGTTACTCCAACAAATTGATAGCAAATAAGTAAGCCCTCGTACTACGGACTTCACATTTTACCAAGTATTTAGTTAAAAACTCAAAATAGACACTATGAAAAAAACACTTATTATTATAATAATTTGCGCAATGGCCATGCAGGTCAAGGCACAAATTAATGCCCGGATGTTTAGGGAATCTGATGTATCGGAAACCATGATCACATTTGTGTATGCAGGTGATATTTGGACCGTATCTAAATTAGGAGGTCAAGCTACAAAGCTGAGCTCACCAACGGGTAATGAGAAATTCCCAAAGTTTTCTCCAGATGGTAGTCAGATTGCTTTTACCGCTAACTACGATGGAAACTGGGATGTATATGTGATACCTACTACAGGTGGGTTGCCTAAGCGGTTAACGAGTCACGGTGGTTATGACGAAGTAGTAGACTGGCATCCTGACGGGTCTAAAATCCTCTTTACCTCATCGCGCGCGAGTGGGCGTCAACGGTTTTCCCAATTTTTTGAAATCAGCAGTGAAGGCGGACAGCCTCAAAAGCTAGCCATACCTTATGGAAGCTTGGGTTCTTACTCTTCAGATGGAACCAAACTTGCCTTCAACTTCAAATCCAGGATCAATCGAACCTGGAAGCGATATAAAGGAGGCTGGGCGCCCGATATTTGGACATATGACTTAGCATCAAATACTTCTGCAAATATTACGAATAATGCCTCTAGTGATGAGTTCCCAATGTGGGCAGGAGATAAGATCTTCTACAGTTCCGATAATGGTTCAAATAGTCGATACAACCTGTGGATGTACGACACAAACACAGGCGCCAATACGCAAATAACGAATTATACGGAATACGACGTTCATTATCCGTCTTTAGGTCCTAAGGACATTATCTATGAAAACGAAGGTAAATTGTATCTCATGGATCTTGCCACTCAGCAAAGCCGTGAAGTCAAGGTAACGGTGATCACGGATCAAATTACGTTAGCGGAAAAGCGAGTGGCCGTTGGGGATAATATGCAGTGGTATGATATTTCTCCAGATGGAAAGCGGCTTATAATTTCGGCAAGAGGCGATGTGTTTTCAATTCCTGCGGAAAATGGTATCACCCGTAACTTAACGAATTCTGATGGCGCCAATGACCGTACACCTTCGTGGTCTCCTGATGGTAAAAAAATAGCCTATTGGAGTGATCAATCCGGGGAATATCAGTTGATCATTCATGATACTCAAACCGACGAAACAGATCAGGTGACCAGCTATACTTCAGGGTTTAAATATGCCTTGTTTTGGTCTCCCGATAGTAAAAAAGTGGCCTTTGTTAATCAGGCTATGGAAATGAGCTACTTTGATTTAATTACAAAGCAAACTACCAAAATAGATCAAGGGTTGTACATGTTCCACGGGCCATTAAGCAACTATACATTCTCATGGTCTTCAGACAGTAAGTGGATTGCCTATTCCAAGGAGAATACCAACAGAAACTCATCTATTCATTTGTTTAATACAAGTAGCAAAGTAAGTACGCGCGTGACTAGCGAGTTTTACAATGATTTTTCTCCGACTTTCGATCCGGATAACAACTACTTATTCTTCCTGACAAACAGAAACATACGTCCACTATATTCCGACCTTGACAACACTTTCATCTACCCTAATAGTACAATGATTGCCGCTGTGCCTCTTACGTCGGCTGCTGATCATCTTCTAGCTCCAAAAAATGATGAGGTAGAAGTCAAGAAAGAGGAAAAAGAAGACGCTAAAGATGAGAGTAAGAAGAAGGACAAAAAGAAAAAAGACGATAACAAGCCGGAAGAATCTTCGGTGAAAATTGATTTTATTGGTTTTGAAAACCGGATTACCCTTTTACCAGTAGATGGAGGTAATTATGGAGGACTTGAGGCAGTATCCGGAAAGGTGGTCTTTATGCATTATCCAAATACAGGTTCAGCGAGCCGTAGTTCTTCCCTTGAGTATTACGATATAGAAGACCGGGAAGTTAAAACCATCATGGACAACGCTAATGGGTTCGAAATTGCCGCTAATGGAAAAAAGGTAGCCGTATCTAGCCGTGGAAAAGTTGCTGTGGTGAATATCGCAGAAGGTCAGAAAATGGATAAACCGGTAGATATGTCAAACGCATCGATGACGATCAAACCCATGAATGAATGGAAGCAGCTATTCCAAGAGTCGTGGAGGTTACAGCGTGACTACTTCTATGATGCTGATATGCACGGAGTGGATTGGGAGTCAGTGGGCAAACAATACGAAAAATTGATTGAGCAATGTGTCACGCGATGGGATGTAGGGTTCGTTTTAGGGGAATTGATAGGGGAGTTGAATGCCTCACATACCTATAGAGGAGGTGGCGACCTTGAAGGAAGTAAAAATGTAAATGTCGGGTACCTTGGCATTGACTGGGCGCAAAAAAATGGCGCCCACCAGGTAGGTCGCATCATTCGTGGCGCTGCATGGGACGCTGAAATAAAATCTCCGTTGGATGAAGTCGGTGTCGGCGTTAAAGCTGGGGATTACATACTGGCGGTGAATGGGATACCCATGAACGGATCGAAAAGTCCATATGACGCTTTTCAGGGAATGGCTAACCAAACCGTGGAACTCACTATCAACAATACTGCTTCAATGACTAATGCGCGCAAGGTGCTGGTAAAAACACTTAGGAGTGAATCCCGTCTTCGTCACTTGGAATGGATAGAAGCGAACCGCAAAAAAGTGGAAGAAGCCACGGGTGGTAAAGCAGGGTATATCTACGTAAGGAGTACAGGTATTGATGGACAGAATGAGCTCATCCGGCAGTTTACCGGACAGTTGCACAAAGAGGCGTTGATCGTTGATGAGCGGTTCAACAGCGGTGGACAAATACCGGATCGGTTCATAGAAATGCTGGACCGAAAACCTTTGGCGTACTGGGCTGTCCGTGATGGGGAAACCTGGTCATGGCCCCCTAGTGGCAATTTTGGCCCTAAAGCCATGTTAATCAATGGGTGGAGCGGATCAGGAGGTGATGCGTTTCCTGACTACTTTAGAAAAGCAGGATTAGGGCCACTTATCGGAACACGCACCTGGGGAGGACTCATTGGTATTTCCGGAGCGCCTTCGCTTATCGATGGTGGTAATGTCACTGTTCCAACCTTCCGAATGTATGATCCCAGCGGAGAATGGTTTAAAGAAGGGTATGGGGTTGATCCGGATATGGAAGTAAAGGAAAATCCGGGTCAACTGGCACAGGGCAATGATGCGCAGCTCCAAAAAGCCATTGAATACATCAATGAGCAATTGGCAAACTACAATGGAAAACCCAATCCTCCCGCTAAAGAAGACAGGTAGTAATGATTGAGTCCTATGGAAGTGGGCCTCTTTTTTTATTTCTTTTAATTAATAACCGGCAATATGCTAGTAAGAAGCAAATGAGTTATTTTATTCTTTTGTTGAACTAGCGTAAATTGACAGATCAAAAACCAACAAAACTCGAATCATGACTCACAATCAACATCGAAGCCATCCGCTCTTTTTCCTGATCATATTAGTATTGATTGGCTGCACAGCAAAACCTAGTAAAAACGAAGCCAATACAGAAACCGAGGAAGAACTTGTAACAAGGGCTCTTGAAATTCATAATCGGGTGCTTACCGTAGACACGCATGCAGATACCCCATTGCGAATGATAGAGCCTGGTTTTGATATGGCGGAGCGACACGACCCTAATGAGACCGGTTCAAAAGTCGATTATCCTCGAATGAAAGAAGGCGGATTAGATGCCATATTCTTTGCGGCATTCGTGGCACAGGATATCCGTGATGATGATGGTAATACCCGGGCTAAAGCGCTTTGCCTTCAAATGATGGACTCTATTGTGACATCTACCGAAAGAAATTCTGATATAGTTGGGCTGGCGCTCAACCCTGATGATGCTTATAATCTGGAAAAGGAGGGTAAGCGTGCAATTTATATTGGGATTGAAAATGGCTATCCGGTTGGAAAAGACCTTTCCAATGTAGAGCTGTATTTTAACAAGGGCGTACGTTACATCACCTTGGTACATTCATCAAACAATGATTTGGCAGATTCTGCCACCGACCCTAATGGAACAGAGCACGGTGGCATCAGTGATTTTGGAGTGGATGTAGTTAAAGAAATGAATCGTCTTGGCATCATGGTAGATGTTTCCCATGGCAATGACAGTGTGTTTTATGATGCAATTGCCTTATCAAAGGCTCCAATTATAGCGAGCCATTCGAACGCGCGTGCCGTCACAGATCATAAGCGCAATATGACAGATGAAATGTTGAAACTGATGGCGGAAAATGGAGGCGTTGTACAACTTACCATGCTAGCTAATTATTTACGAGAGGCTCCATCTAACCCCGAACGGGACTCAGCGGTAGCCGCACTGCGAGCCAGTAGGAAACCTGCTGGTGAAATGACACGAGAAGAAAGAATTGCGTTGCGGCAAGCCTTCAACGAACTAGATGAAGAGTATCCTGTTCCACCGGCTACTGTTAAACATGTGGTGGATCATATAGACCACATCGTTGAAGTAGCTGGAATCGATCATGTTGGCATTGGGTGTGATTTCGATGGAGGAGGTGGTATTGAAGGTATTTTCGATGCCAGCGAAGTGATGAATATCACCATAGAATTAGTAAAACGCGGGTATACCGAAGAACAGATTCAAAAAATATGGGGAGGTAATTTGATCAGGGTTTTCAAAGAAGTGCAAGCTGTTGCCGAGAAAATACAATCTGATGAATTATCGTAAGTCGTGAAATTCAAGACCGTTTGCAGACTGTTTTTTTTATTCATCCTATTAGGGCAGTCAGCTCAGGTAACTTCTCATCCGCTGAGATTGTCCTTGTGTGAGGTTGAGTATACAGGAAGTAAGCAACTCTTAACCATTAATCTTAAGCTCTTCCTGATGGATGTGAATGAAGCATTGGTTTTTGACCCGAATAGTAAGGAACTTGCTTTCTGCCAACCCAACGAATCAGCCCAGGCCAATCAGATGTTATTGGATTACCTCAACCAATTTTTTTATGTAAAAGCCAATGGAAGAAAGATAAACTTGAAAATTGAAAGTAAAAAACTTAGTGGTGAAGGTGATAACGTGGCTCTAGGGATTTTTTTCAAATATCAACAACATCAACCCCTTATCTCTTTAGAAATCAAAAATGCCGTTTTTACAGACCTTTTCTTCGATCAAAACAACATTGTCTATGTCCATGTCAACGGAGAATCTAATAGTCTGATGCTAAACAAAAAAACAACTACTCACCGGTTAACCTTCTAACATGCATTCATTTCCCTTTTACCTGCAGTTAGGTTTCGAGCACATTTCTAACCTGGGTGGGTATGACCATATTCTATTTTTGATAGCGCTCTGCGCTGTCTACAGAATCGAGCAATGGAGAAATATTCTGATTTTAGTAACCGCTTTTACAATAGGCCACAGCGTTACCCTGGCCCTCGTTTCATTGGGTGCGTTTTCAATCCCTTCCAGTATCATCAAGTTCTTGATTCCAACCACTATATTTCTTACCGCCATCCATAATGTAATCAGTTCTGGTTTGACAAAAAAGTCCGTAAAAATGGTTCGTAACTACGTCATGGCCCTGTTCTTTGGGTTCATTCATGGTATGGACTTTTCTAACTACTTCAAGGCCTTGTTATTTGGTGATTCATCGATCACAGTACCTCTATTAGGCTTCAACCTTGGAATCGAACTAGGTCAGTTGTTGGTGGTAACTCTAATTATTGTCGTCTCCTTTCTTTTCCTCAATGTAGTTAAAGTAAAACACCGGGAATGGAATGTATTTATTTCAGGAGCTGCGGCAGGAATGTCTCTGATTTCTATGCTTGAAAATAAGTTATGGTAAAACACTAAATGATCATAGACCTCTAAAAAATGTTAATTTCAAACCTATTAAAATACGTATGTCAAATGAAACGTTTTTTCTTATACTGCTTTTTAGTTCTCGTTACCCAATATTCCATTGCCCAGGACCGAATTACCGGTGAACCCTTCGCCACACGTTCTGAAGTCCTAGGTCAAAACGGAATGGTAGCCACAAGCCATCCTTTGGCGACACAGATCGGCCTCGATATCCTTAAAAGTGGGGGTAATGCTATAGATGCCGCCATCGCGGCCAATGCTGCACTGGGGCTCATGGAACCCACCGGATGTGGCATTGGAGGAGACCTTTTTGCAATTGTATGGGATGGAAAAACAAAAAAGTTGTACGGTCTCAATGCTAGCGGCCGATCGCCTCAGAAACTCACCCTAGAATATTTTGAAAAACAGGATATGAAGAAAATCCCATCCCATGGCCCACTTCCGGTCAGTGTTCCAGGGGCAGTAGATGGATGGTTTGAACTCCATAAAAAATTTGGATCAAAGCCTATGACGGAAATTCTGGCGCCAGCTATCGACTATGCGGAAAAAGGCTTCCCCTTAACTGAACTCATTGCCTGGTACATGCAGCGTACTGTACCTTTTTTTGAATCAAAAGGCTTCCCAAATATCGAGGACACCTACAAAGTACAAAATGGGGGTAAACTGCCCAATGAAGGTGAGATTTATAAAAATCCGTATTTGGCTAATACCTATCGAAAAATTGCTGAAGGCGGGCGAGATGCCTTTTACAAAGGCGATCTTGCAAAGACCATAGGGAAGTTCATTAAAGAGCAAGGCGGTTTTCTTTCGGCTAAAGATCTGGCTGCTCATAAATCGCAATGGGTGGAACCTGTATCAATAAATTACAGAGGGTATGACGTTTGGGAGCTGCCTCCTAATGGTCAGGGTATTGCCGCCCTTCAAATGCTGCAAATATTAGAAGGTTATAATTTTTCAAATATTGAATTTGGAGGTGCAGAACACCTTCACCTCTTTACCGAAGCCAAAAAGCTTGCCTTTGAGGATCGAGCAAACTACTATGCCGATATGGATTTTTTTGACGTGCCTGTTGAGCGGCTGCTATCTGATGATTATGCTTACAACAGAAGAAAGCAGATTGGCGCCAGAGCGGGAACTTATGCTGCGGGTGAAATCTCGGCCGGAGAGACCATTTACATGACCGTGGCAGACAGTAAGGGTACCATGATATCATTGATACAGAGCAATTACAGAGGTATGGGTTCCGGTATGGCTCCACCTAAATTAGGTTTTATGTTGCAAGATCGTGGTGAGTTATTCAGCCTTAAACGTGGGCAAGCCAATACCTATGAACCTGGTAAACGACCATTTCATACGATTATTCCAGCCTTTATTACCAAAGATGGCAAGCCCTACGTAAGCTTTGGGGTAATGGGAGGTGATTTTCAACCTATGGGACATACGCAAATTGTGATGAACCTGATCGATTTTGGCATGAATCTGCAAGAAGCCGGCGATGCTCCGAGATGGGACCATACGGGTGGCGCAAGCCCTATGGGCAGAACCACTGAGAACACAGGTATGATCCGGACAGAATCTGGCATACCTTATTCTACAATCCGTGGATTAATGGATAAGGGGCATAGAATAGGTACCGCTCGAGGGGTCTATGGCGGCTATCAGGCGATTATGTGGGATGATGAAAACAAAGTCTATCACGGCGCATCTGAAAGCCGTAAGGACGGCCAGGCAGCGGGTTATTAACACTAGCTCCCATTTCGAACCGGAAAACCCATTTGAGCCCAAACTAAAATCCCTTCATCAATAATGGCTGTGTTTTTAAATCCGTTCCGCTTTAAGGTGTTCATCACGCGCTGAGAAGCGGCATGTGGACAGGCGCAATAGATGACAATCTGTGTGCCATCATTGGGGATGTGGTCGATGAAGTTTTCGGGATCTTCATAGTAAGGTACGGGTATTGAACCTGGAATGTGCATCTGACGCCAGGCGACTTCAGATCTCGCATCAAGGATAATCATACGAAGGCTATCCTGAAGAGCCTGATTCACTTGTGCGGAAGAGATATATTTGCCCTCTCTCAAGTTGAAAACAGGAGCGTCATTATTTGGGTTAAGCACATAATCTTCCGGGGAGGGAATGGTTATCGTATCTGGCTGTGGAATATCCCACCCCGATGCCCGACTCCTCAAAAAAGCAGTTAAGGCGTCAATTTTTTCACTGCTTAAGCTGTCTTTGAAGGCAATCATCGGGGTTCCGTCTCGTCCTTCGGCAATGGCATATCTAAGGAAATGATCCGTGGCGGTTGCCAGCAACATGGGATTCCCTACAGCTGGAGCAGAGATGCCTTCCCCGCTATCCCCATGGCAAACCGCACAGTTTTCTTTATAAACGGCCTCACCCAACGCCATATCCCCTAATACCGGTTCTCTGGAAAGTTTAACCGGTTCTTCTACTTCGCTCATTTCATACAACCACTGCAGAAGTATTTCTATTTCGATGTATTCCATTGGACCTCCCTGTGTATCCAGGTATCCGGCCATAGCTGTGTTGGCCCTTCCATATTGGACGGTATATCGTAAAAAATTAGTGTTCTTGCTGGTGGCCAATAGTGACTGTGAACGCAGGGAAGGAGCGTTGTCTGCAGCGTAGCCCTCTCTGTTCTCCCCATGGCACAAGGCACAATATTTAGAATACATCGCGCTGGCATGAGTAATAGCGGCACTGTCTAGCTGATCACCTGGAGTGAGCATTTTGGCCATACGACTCTGCTCTTCGGGTTCTTGTACAAACTCTAATTGAACGCCACAAGCGTATTCTGGTTGGATACTAAGACGGTTACGTGTTTTAGTCAGTGCGGCTGGTGGTAGCTCTTTTTCCAGATATTGATACTTAGAATCCAGGTTTTTTACATCAAATCTCAGGGCAAATACACCTTCTCCTCGTTGGGTTAAAAAAGTATTGAGCTGCTGATCACTACCAGCGGAGACTACATGCATTTCCTGATGTCGAAAAAGGCGATATCTGGCTGCAGAGTCATTTTGCTCAATCACCTCAAATCCCATTTTTTGAAATTCCTGATTCACCGCGCTTGGGTCTCGAACAACTATTCGAATAGCTGATATCCCTACCACACCATTGGGATGTTCATTAAACATTCTACGATAGATATAGTAGCTTTTCCATTCGTCATTTACCCTTGGGTAATCGAATCCGATCTTCTCGATGAAGCGTGGAAGATGTGCAGGCGGGTCTAACGCATTAAAATCAAGGCTTCTGCGTTTCGGATCGCCATCATCCCAAGACCAACCCTCAAGTTCTTTAGATGTATTGCGATACGACTGGATTGAATCCATTTCAAAACCGCTTGAGATTAGTCCAAGAGACGTGGAATCTGCCGAGGAGCTGGAAAGCGAAAAAAGGCGGACACCTTGGCTGGCGGCCAGGAATGTTCTAATAAAAGGAGATATGGAGCTTTCTGCTACCGAATCATCTATAGATAACAATTCAAATGAAGTCATATCTCCTAAGGCAATAGAAGCGGATAGGGATCCTTCGAAAACTCCTTTTTCAGCGGCTCCTCGAATATTGAAACCTAAAGTGTCTCTATAATAGTTGATGGCCATTCCAATATCATTCACCATTAAAGTGGCGCTATTGATGCCAACGCCCTGCCCTAGCAAAAAAGGTTGTTTATCTTTTTCGGATTGACAATTGGTGAGCAGAACACCCGGTAATAGAAAAAGAATGAGTACTGAAATAATTCGACTGGTTTTCATTTGTTTAGTTTTGGATTAAAAAGCTCCGGTAGCCTGGAGACTACTCCAATCAATGCAATATCGTTGCATATAGAGTCAAATTCAAAAGGCGGATGAAAAATTATCTTGTTTCAGCCATTTGTTCAGCGCCATTGGACCCAATGAGTATATCTCCATTAGGACTCACTTGAAAATTCTTTAGGTCAAGGAGGGGAGCTTGTCCACGAATAGC
>CALBPF010000125.1 GCA_937899105.1 uncultured Flammeovirgaceae bacterium
AATTTTACACACTAATCAAAATAGATAGAATACGTGCATCACAGGATGCATACAAGGTGTTGGGGCAGTTGTAGATATGGAGTTGAATGATGCTCTTGTGGAGGACTTAGTTGCGGTAGGTCAAATGCTGCTTATATGATGACAAGCGCAAGAGTTGGACGATGAACGCAACGTAGGTCCCGAATGGACAGGGATAACCAGTAGACGATCTCCCGAGTGGATTATGAATGTGATAACAAATGTAAATGTTATGCTGGAAGATGAGACTGTTCAAAAGCTTTTAGATGAATGCCTTACCAAAGCGTTTTTGTAGAGGATGCCCGAAGTATCCTAGAATTTATTCGTAAAATAATGTTGTTATGACTGGTGCGAAGGACAAAGCGGCCAACCAAAACAAATCCATCAAATGGCTCAAGTCCATCTGATGAATTATAAGTTTTAAGCCACCCGCTCGCGGCCGGCTTCCATAACCGCATATTTTTTGATTTCTTCGAAAGTGTTAGATTCAAGCGTGTCTTCAGCTTTTCCAACATTTTCAGGAACAAATGTACCTTCTTGTTCCCACCATTTATGAGCGTTGTCGCGTGCCTCTTTTTTGTCAACGTCAAAAAGGTTAATGTATGAATCGGACACCATCCAGGCTTTTTCGACTGTACTATGTTTTTCAAAGATCATGAATCGCATTTTAGTTGCCATTTCATCATCCCCTTTGAAATGAGAAACAGTGTACGACATAGTTTCAGGCTCTGTCATGATATTGTCCCAAAACTTCTTGGATGAAACTACCTGTGCGGTAGTAAGTAAATAGCCATACCCTTTTTCCACGGGTTCCTTGCTTATATCGCAAGAGGCTTTGAATAGTATTTTCTTTTTACAGAAATGATTACAGATGAATGACAAGTTGATTTTAATATGAGTTCTGACCATTGACTTAAGGTCAACCTAATATCAGACGTGCCCTAAAAATCAAAGTTACATTAATTTTGATTTTTTCTGGCTTCCGTCACCCTTTCATACTGCCCTATAAACTCTTCTATTCGGGCCGCCGAGATCTTTTTTGCTATAATCTCCTTGTCCTTATTTAGAACATAAATGGTAGGGGTGGTCGTAGCGTCATATACTTTTTGATAGTTAACGGTATACGTCCGAGGACCATTTACGTTTGTCCATTTACCTATGTTCATGGTGGCAATATAATCACTCATTTTGATGATGGAAGTGTCCGCCGATACGCTAAATATACCTACATCATATTTGGTGGCCTCGTGAAACTCTCTGAGCTTAGGCGTTTCCTTTTTGCAATGTCCACAGTCGGGGTCATAAAAGTAAATCACTGTATAATTATTGGTTAAACTGTAGAGTTCTTTCTTTTGAAGATGTTGATCTTGCATGATTAAATTGGGTGCAGGCATACCAATAAGGCTTGACCTTAGTTGGTCTGCCCTTTCTTTCAGGTTCTTTTTTAATTGATCATTCGCCCAATAGTCCATCTCACCCGAAGCGAAGTAAGTATCATATAAGTACACAAAGACTTTATCCAGTCCCATGATCTCCGGACTTTGATATTTAATTGTAGTAGTCCATACCAAATATTTATAGGTATTTAAATCTCCTTTTGCTGTTTCTACCATTTTCGATATCGCCGTATTAACGGAGTCAGGGTCAGGAACAATTAGCTTGTCAAGGTATTCTTCTACCTTTTTTTTGTAAATAGGACGTGACAATCTAAGAAGAATTGGGTTGCCAAGATCAAAGCTGTTCCAATAGCGCTCTCGATAATAGCGGTATTGCCATTCACTTACTTCCTTACCATTTTTAGTTGTTGGAGGATCAGGAATTTCTAGTTGCTGGTTTGCTTTCATTATGGTAGCCAGCACACTCTCAGGATAACTACCCAAAACTTCATTGATATGTTCATCTACTTTAGCGCTAATTTTATCTAACTCAGATCGAGCTTCTTTTTTAGCCTCTTCAGAAGCCAGGCTGTCCTGAACTATTTGAACAAACGGTCTTGCTTCCTTATTCCTGTCAGCGTTGAAAAGCATGTCCTTTAAGAATAGTTCATTATCAATATCCCCGGAGACAATCATCCTTGGAATATAATCAGGGTGGGTCGTACTTATGGTGAACTTTTGATCTTTACCCACAACAAAATCGAATAAACGCATTTTATTGAGTACAAGAAAGTACATTCCCTCCTCTAGAGTTTCATTGCCAGCGAAAGTGAATTCACCCTTAGAATTAGCTTTAGCCGTATCTTTTACATAAGTACTTTCACCAAAGAAGTTTCCAAGGAGAAAGGTGGTGTCAGCGAGTCCTTCCACCTTAAATTTAAGCTCATAACCTTGGCTAAATAAAGTAAGGCTGTGACAGCAGAAAATCAGAAATAAGAAAACTCTGGCCATAACAAATTCAGTTGACTAAAAACAGGGTTTATAATTTTTCGGTTCAATGTTAGTCTCTAACAATCTTTTTGCCAACAATACTAACAGATCGCTCCTAACTTTAAAGCTATTTTCCGCAGTTTAGCAATAATCATTGCCTGGTTTACGTCATTGTAATAGCTTTGTCCGTCGTTAAGAGCTATGTCAATTCTAATTAAGGATCTTGTCAAATGTTTCGGTACTCAGAATGCCATTGATTCCGTTTCTTTTGAAGTAAAAGAAGGGGAAATCGTTGGGTTTTTAGGTCTCAATGGAGCTGGTAAATCTACCACTATGAAGATAGCTACTTGCTATTTGACCCCCACTTCAGGCAAAGTAAAAATCAATGGATTGGATGTAACCGAGCGGCCCGAAGAAGTTAAAAAACTTATTGGCTACCTGCCTGAACACAATCCGCTGTACCTGGATATGTATGTTCGTGAGTATCTCACATTTTCCGGTAAAGTACATGGTTTAAGAGGGAGTGGTTTAACGGCAAGAGTGGATGAAATGATCCGGCTTTGCGGGCTTACTAAAGAACAGAATAAAAAAGTGGAGGCTTTATCCAAAGGTTACAGGCAACGGGTAGGGTTGGCTCAAGCGCTGATTCATGATCCTAAAGTGCTGATACTCGATGAACCTACAACAGGGCTGGACCCAAACCAGATTATTGAAATCAGGAACTTGATACGGTCAGTATCGAAGGATAAAACGGTACTATTCAGCTCTCATATCATGCAAGAAGTGCAAGCGCTTTGTGACCGTGTAGTAGTAATCAATAATGGAAAACTGGTGGCAAACGATCAGATAGAAAGCCTTAAACTTGAAGAAAATAAAGCTGTGATAATTAAGGTTGAATTTTCAGATGCCCCGGCTCGTGAAGGGCTGTCTGTCATTGACGGCATCAACAAAGTAGAGGACATGGGTAAAGGCATTTTTAGAATAGAAGCAGATGCCAATTCAGATGTGCGCCCAGCCATTTTTAAATATGCATCAGATAATAACCTGACTTTAGTGGGGATGCAACAAGAGGAAGCGTCTATGGAAAGTGTATTTCATGAATTGACTAAACCCAGTCAAACTTAATGTTTCAGGTTTTTATAAAGGAGCTTAACGGGTTTCTAAATTCATTGATTGCTTACATTGTTATCAGCGTTTTTTTAACTGGCATAGGTTTATTGACGTGGGTATTTCCTGATACGTCTGTGTTGGAATATGGCTATGCTGATATGGAAACGTTATTTAGCCTGGGGCCGTACGTGTTTATGTTCCTTATTCCGGCCATTACCATGCGCATGTTTGCCGAGGAGCGCAGATCAGGTACCATTGAACTACTCCTTACCAAACCAATTACGGATTGGCAGATAATAATAGGTAAGTACTTATCGGGCTGGGTATTAGTAGCTTTCGCCGTTTTACCTACCGTCGTATATTTCTGGTCAGTGTGGCAACTTGGCGATCCGGCGGGAAATATTGATACTGCCGGGGTTATAGGATCATATATCGGCTTGATTCTACTCGGAGGTATTTTTACGTCTATTGGTATTCTAAGTTCGCTTGTTACCAGGAACCAAGTTGTATCCTTCATTATAGCTGTTTTCCTCTGTTTTATATTTTATTCAGGGTTTAGCTCATTAGCTGCTATTAACGTTTGGGGTCCTGGCGCTGTATTGCTAGAGCAGCTGGGCATTTTATACCATTACAATGCGCTAAGCAAAGGTCTGATTGATACCCGTGATCTACTATATTTTGTGAGTGTGATTATGGCAATATTATTGTTTACCAAAATGATTTTAGGAAGTAGAAGATGGTAACGTTAGATAGCAAAAGACTAGGAGACGTCCTCAATTTCTTAATTGGTATCACACTAATTATTTTACTAAATGTTCTTACCTCTCGTGCGTTTTACAGATTTGACCTTACAGAAGAAAAGCGCTTCTCGATTAAACCTGCAACTAAAGAACTGCTGGGAAGCCTTGACGATGTGGTCTATATCGAAGTTTTTTTGGAAGGCGAGTTGAATGCCGGATTCAAGAGACTTAGAAATACGACACGGGAAACATTGGAGGAGTTTCGGATTTATTCAGGTAACAAGATCCAATATACATTCAACGATCCTAGCGCAGCCTTGAGCGAGAGCGCCAAGAATCAATTTATGCAGGGTCTTATGTCAAGAGGCATCCAGCCTACAAATGTCATAGATCAGAATGACGGTCGGCGGATTGAAAAATTGATATTTCCCGGTGCAATTGTTTCTTATGGAGGTGTAGAGGAAGGAGTAATGCTTTTAAAAGGGAATCAGGCGGCTACTGCTGAGCAAAAGCTTAATCAGTCAATAGAAGGCATTGAATACCAACTCGCCTCAGCCATTAGAAAGCTTACGAGCCTGGAGCGTAAAAAGGTTGGACTACTTCGGGGACATAATGAAATGGATTCCCTTGAGGTTGAGAGCTTTAACCTGTCGTTGACAGAAAGCTATGAAATAGATGAGGTTAAACTGAATTCACCTGACTTGCATTCTTTTGATGCGCTTATAATTGCGAATCCAACCGATAAGTTTTCGGAGTCTGAAAAATACAATCTTGACCAATACTTATTGAATGATGGAAAGGTTGTACTTTTAATTGATAAGCTTCGCGCCAATATGGATAGCGCATCTCAGGAAAACAACTTCGCGTTTCCGGTTGATATTAATTTAGATGATCAGTTATTTAATTATGGCATCCGCATCAATAATGATTTAATACAAGATAACTCAGCCGTATTATATCCTGTTAACGTAGGAAATATTGGTGATCAACCTCAGATTAAAGGACTCAAATGGTGGTTTTATCCTGTGCTAAATCGGTTTTCAGACCACCCAATAACAAATAACCTCGATGCGGTGCTTGGCAGGTTTGTGAGTACAATCGATACTGTAAAGGCCGCAGGCATAAAAAAAACACCACTCATATTTACTTCCGATTATTCCCGATCAGTAAGCGCTCCGGTGAAAGTATCTATTCCGGACCTTAGAAAAAATCTTACTCCGGAGATGCTGAATCAAAGAAACCTTCCGGTCGCATATTTACTCGAAGGTGTATTCGAATCCTTATTTAAAAACAGATTCAAGCCAAAGAGTGTGGATGAAAGCCATTTTAAGGAATCTGGCAATGGAAAGATACTCGTTGTAAGTGATGGCGATTTTATTAGAAACGAAATAAACCCAAGGTCCGGCTTACCTCAATCGCTGGGCTTTTATCCATTTGCCCAAGAATCATTATTTGCGAATGAAGATTTTATGTTAAATGCGTTGTCATACATGTTAGATGATGAAGGGATTATAACCGCCCGAAATAAAGAAATAAAAATAAGGCCACTCAACAAAGTGAAGATTGCCAGGGAAAAGCTACAATGGCAGATTATAAATTTGGTTTCGCCTATTGTATTGGTTATTCTGTATGGGTTAGTTCGTTTTTACCTTAGAAAAAAGAAGTATACCGGGTACCCTGTGGAATGAGTCAACGAAAGAAAAATATAAGACTTATCCTAGTCTGGCTGGTTCTTGTTTTAGTAACGGCGCTAGTGTTATTAACTCGAGGTGATAGAAACAGAATTAATGTAGCCAGAGATTTATTTGCTGTTGAAGATGTATCCAAAGTGGACCAAGTGGTTATCACTACATCAGATCAGGAAAATGATCTTAGGTTTCAAAACGGGATATGGACAATAAATAATAAGTATAAAGCTGATCCACAACGGGTTACAGTACTCTTTGCTATTTTAAAGCAGAATAAAATCAGAAGAAAAGCAGCGTCACGCAAAATTGCTTCACTCGACAGTGCAAAGCAAGGTGGCGGCATAAGCGTCAAATTTTTATCAACCAGCAGGGTAGTTAAAGGCTTCGATATCATCGACCTGGATGGACTTACTTATTTCAATGACGGAGAAGAGAGCTACGTTGTAGAGATACCAGGGTACAGAGTGGATCTGGGAGGTATTTTTAAATTGGATGAAGGGGGTTGGAGAAACCCATTAGTATTTGACTTGAATTGGGCCAATCTGCAAGAGGTAAACATGATTTTTCCAGAGCGGCCAAAGGATCAGTTTGACGTAGTTTACCAAAGAAGGTACTACACTATTAAGCAACTTGAAACCGCCGATTCTACCAAGCTCACGGATTTTTTGGACAATGTATCGTTGCTTTATGTTAATGACTACCTGGATAAAGATGAACTAGCCAACTATAAAATTGATATCAGGAGCCCAAAGGCTTCAATCATAGTCTCAGATGTCGGGGGGAATAAACATTCGCTCACTATTTATAATGAGCAAGAGGGAAGTAACACCGTTCTAGGCGAGATAGATTCGACAGACTATGCTCTGTTTGATTTCAATATGATACGTAAAGCGCTACGTCCTAAACAGTATTTTTCTGAACAGTGAAATCGGTGATTCTTAAGCTCCAAGTTTAATTAAGGCCATTTCCTAAGAATGATTTTATTTTTAACTTTACCGACCTTCACGATGGGTGTGAGGAATATCTAAAACCACTAATTCATATAACATAAATCAATGAAGTTTATCGTTTCATCATCGGCATTGTTAAAGCAGCTTTCGAGTATAAATGGTGTAATCACGACTAACCCTGTTGTGCCTATTCTTGAAAATTTCTTGTTCGAAATCAGCGAAGGTTTGCTAACAGTAACTGCATCCGATTTACAGACTTCCATGATCACCGAAATTGATGTAGAATCCAAAGAACGTGGTAGCATAGCGGTGCCAGCCCGTATCCTTTTGGAAACCCTTAAGAATCTGCCTGAGCAGCCCGTGACGTTCTCAATAGATGAAGACAGTTATAGCATTGAAATAAGCTCTGATAATGGTAGATATAAATTAGCAGGAGAAAATGCCACAGACTTTCCCAAAGTACCCGCAGTATCAGATGATTTTTCGGTTGACCTGTCCACAGATGTTTTGGCGAGCGCCATAAACAATACCATTTTTGCCACTAGCAATGATGAGCTGCGCCCAGCTATGACTGGTGTGTATATGAATTTAACTGATACCAATACCACGTTTGTTTCAACTGATGGTCATCGGTTAATAAGGTATAGACGGGTAGACGTTGCTTCCGACAACGGTAATGCCATAATAATCCCTAGGAAGGCGCTTAACTTGCTTAAGTCGACGCTCCCGTCAGAGAATACCAGCGTTTCCGTAGAATTTAATGTGTCTAACGCCTTTTTTAAATTTAACAACCTTAAGATGATCTGCCGGCTTATCGATGAGCGCTATCCTGATTATGAAAATGTTATTCCGCTTGATAATAATAATAAGATGGTGATAGACAGAGCTGAGTTTTTGAGCTCTTTAAGGCGTATTGCTATCTATGCGAACAAAACCACACATCAGGTACGATTAAAGATCACCGGTAGCGAACTTCAAATTTCGGCAGAAGATCTGGATTTTTCTAATGAGGCTAATGAACGACTTGCTTGCGAGCACGATGGTAGCGATATTGAGATCGGTTTTAATGCGCGTTTTCTCATTGAGATGTTAAATAATCTCAGCAGCGATAAGGTCGAATTAAATCTTTCCGAGCCTAATAAAGCAGGGCTAATAAATCCTATGGAAAAGGACGATAATGAGGATATTCTTATGCTGGTAATGCCGGTTATGTTGAATAATTACGTCTGATTATTGTTTTGGCAAAACTTCCTGATCACGTACGTTTACACGTTTAAAATTCAACTTATTTTGCCTTTTGTCCATTATTTGTTTGGCTGTTCATACAAATACGATCGAAAACATACATCACCTTAGATAATATAAAAGAAATTGAGGGATCGATATTTAAAATTAAAATCACTAATAATTTAGAGTTTTGGCAAGATAGTACTATCTTGTCGACCTTTGAATGTCCAATGCGATGGACGAACTATTTTTTTTATGAAGTTAAAATTTAATGGAAAGAACCAGCCTGGGTTCTATGTGGAAGTTAAGAGGGAAGTTGACCATTATTTTAAATCCAATAACATTGCCAAGAATGCTAACGGAGCTATGGTGTTTAAAACGACACTGTTTCTTGGACTTTTGGTTTCGCTTTATGTCTTAATTGTTTTTGGAGGATTTAATATCTGGATTACGTTCGGTATGGCTATCTTAATTGGTATGGTACAGGCCTTTATCGGCTTTAATGTATGCCACGATGCTATCCATGGAAGCTATTCATCTAACGGGAAGGTAAACAAAATATTGAGTTATACATTTAACCTAATAGGTGCAAATGCCTACGTCTGGAAGATCACACACAACACTGTGCATCATACCTTTACTAACATCCCCGGGCATGATGAGGATCTGGATGTGGCGCCGGGACTAGTCCGTCTTTCTAAGCTTGAGAAAAAGAAACCAATAATGAAATACCAACATCTTTATGCTTTTTTTCTATATGGCTTGGCATCTCTTTCATGGGTCTTTAGAAAGGACTATGTGAAGTTTTTTCAATCAAAAATTGGTCAGACAGACAATACGAACCATCCCAAACGTGAGTATTTTGATTTGTTTTTCTTTAAGGCAGTTTATTATACTTTATTTATAGTCATTCCTCTGGTAGTTATGAACATTGCCTGGTGGCAGTTTTTAATTGGGTTTTTATGTATGCACTTGGCTGAAGGTTTCGTTTTGGGGCTGGTTTTTCAACTGGCCCACACTGTGGAAGGGATTGATTTTCCTGAACCTGATAATGAAGGGGCTATGGAAGAATCATGGGCGGTACACCAGATGCATACTACGGCAAATTTCTCTCGCAAGAGCGCCATAGCCGCTTTCTTGTGTGGTGGACTAAACTTTCAGGTAGAACATCATCTTTTTGCGAATATATGCCACATACACTACCCTGCCATTTCTAATATTGTCGAACGTGTTGCAAAAAAACACGGCGTCCCTTATCATGAAAACATAACCTTCTTTGATGCATTAGCTTCACATTATAAGACGCTCAAGCGATTTGGAAGGGAGCAAGAATCAGAATTAAGTCCTAGCATAGCCTGATAGAAAGTATATAAGATATTAAAAGGCTGGCTTTTAAAGGCAGCCTTTTTTAGTCATTTTAATTTAATCCCCAACTCGTTGAGCTGCACCTGATCAATTGGGCTGGGACTATCAATCATTACATCTCTACCGGAGTTGTTCTTGGGGAACGCAATAAAGTCTCTGATTGATTCTGAACCCCCAAATAATGAGCATAATCGGTCAAAACCAAACGCTATCCCACCGTGAGGTGGAGCGCCATATTCAAAGGCATCCATCAAGAATCCGAACTGCCGCTTTGCCTCATCCTCTGAAAATCCAAGCTGGGTGAACATGCGCTGCTGAACGGCCCGGTCATGAATACGAATAGATCCTCCACCCACTTCCACGCCATTAATGACCATATCATATGCATTGGCTTTTACTTTACCCGGATCAGACTCGAGTTTATCCAAGTCTGCTGGGATAGGAGAAGTAAATGGATGGTGCATCGCGTGAAAGCGCTGAGTATCCTCATCCCACTCCAGCAGTGGAAAATCCAAAACCCACAGCGCCTTATAGTCATCAGGTTTTCTGAAATCCAGCTCACTCCCCATATGAAGACGAAGCTCACTAAGCGCCTTTCGGGTATGGTCTGCTTCTCCACTCATTACGAGAAGGAGATCGCCACGCTTTGCATTAAATGCTTCAGCCCATGCCGCCAGGTTCTCCTGACTATAAAATTTGTCCACGGAAGATTTATAGGATCCGTCATCATTACATTTCACATAAACTAATCCTTTGGCCCCAATTTGAGGCTTCTTTACAAACTCAGTTAGGGCATCCAGCTGTTTTCGACTGTATGTAGCACAGCCTTCAGCACATAACCCAACTACCAATTCTGAAGAGTCGAATACGTTGAAACCTTTGCCTTGAGCCAGGGCATTTAGTTCAACGAACTGCATTCCAAATCGTGTGTCGGGCTTATCCGAACCATAAAGTTGCATAGCGTCATCATAGCTCATCCTATCTATGTCCCTTATTTCTATGCCTTTTACAGTTTTAAAAAGGTGGCGAACCATACCCTCAAACGTAGTTAGAATATCTTCGCGTTCGACAAAAGTCATCTCACAGTCAATCTGAGTAAATTCAGGTTGTCGGTCGGCTCGTAAATCCTCATCGCGGAAACATTTCACAATTTGGAAATAGCGATCAAACCCGGAAACCATAAGCAATTGCTTAAATGTTTGAGGAGATTGAGGTAGTGCATAGAATTCTCCCTCATTCATTCTCGATGGCACTACAAAATCACGAGCGCCTTCGGGAGTAGATTTTATCAGGACCGGAGTTTCCACCTCTATGAACTCTTGCCTATCTAAATACGTACGTGTTTCCTGCATCATCTTGTGCCGCAGCTGCAAGTTCTTACGGACCGGATTTCTACGTAGGTCCAAATAGCGATACCTCATTCTAAGATCATCACCCCCATCGGTATTATCATCTATAGTGAAGGGAGGCACCTTTGACGGGTTTAACACCTCCAAACTCTTGACCCTAATTTCTATATCACCAGTACTGATTTTATCATTTTTGCTAATGCGCTCGACCACCTGCCCTGAGGCCTTTATTACAAACTCGCGGCCAAGCTTAGCCGCTCGCTGCATAAGTTCAGCATCTGCGACCCCTTCTTCAAAAATTAGTTGAGTTAAACCATATCGGTCACGGAGGTCAACCCAAAGCACACTTCCCTTATCGCGTACTCGTTGTACCCATCCACAGAGTACTATGTCCTGATTTACATTGTTTATTCTTAATTCGCCGCAGGTGTGTGTTCGTAGCATTCTAATTTTTTAATTTTAAAACCTCAAAGTTACCTTTAATAAGCCGTCAGCCGAAAAATAAGATTTAAAAATAACGCCCGTTTATGCTTAAAATTTTTTTTATGACTACTGCGCTTTTGCTTAGCATTCCTTCATCTCCGAAAATGGTGAAAACTAAAATCGGCGAATCAATCACTGTTATGCTGCCAGATAATTTATATGCCATGTCGGCAGATGATATCTCGCGCAGGTACCCCTCTGTGAGAAGGCCGATTGGGGCGTTTACCAATGATTCCAGATTAGCTGACTTTAGCGTAAATATTTCTGCTACACAATGGAAAGTTGAAGATGTGGATATGGCGAAAAGTTTTTTTAAGTCCAGCCTTTACAACCTTTTTGACAGAGTAAATCTAATAAAAGAAGAGATTAAGGAAATTGATGAAAAGAAGTTTATAGTATATGAATTTGATTCTCGACTTAATGGAGATCCGTCTTCTTTGGAAGCGAAAAATCCAATTTTACGATACAATTATTTGCAATATCTCATAATAAATGGTAAAACCCTGGTGTTCAGTTTTAATTGTCATCCCAGGTTAAAAGAAGAATGGCAACCTTTTGTAGAGGAAATGATGTCTTCAGTAAAAGTGAAAAACAATATTTAATGGTGCTTTCTATTCATAGTGATGACCATTATATGAAGGAGGCCTACAAACAGGCGCTAATGGCATATGAAGAAGGGGAGATACCCGTGGGGGCTGTTATTGTAGCAAACAATCAAATTATAGCCAGGGCTTATAACCAAACTGAAAGATTGAATGATCCTACTGCGCATGCAGAGATGTTGGCGATAACTGCTGCTTCTAACCATTTAGGAACAAAATATTTAAGTGACTGTTCTTTGTACGTGACCCTTGAACCGTGTGGAATGTGTGCAGGGGCTTTGTATTGGTCCCAACTCAAGGTATTGGTTTATTCGGCTTCAGATGATAAAAGAGGGTTTACAGCGCTAAATAAGAATTTAATACATCCCAAGACAGACATAAGGCGTGGTCCGATGGTACAAGAGTGTTCCGAATTAGTTTCCAGTTTCTTCGGCCGAATACGTAACAAATAGCTAATGCATATGACAGTATTGAAAGAATCTAATTCAAATGCTTTCGCTGACACTTTGGCTAGCTTAAATTTGATTATCTAATTTTAAACTAAAACAAATAGAATTATGGCTTTCGAACTACCAGATTTACCATACGCTCATGATGCACTAGAACCCCATATAGATGCACGTACCATGGAAATACATCATGGGAAACATCATGCAGCATATACCTCAAAACTTAATGGCGCAATTGCAGGCACAGATATGGAGGGTAAGTCCATCGAAGATTTACTTGCCAACAATTCTGATAATGGCGCGGTAAGAAATAATGGAGGTGGCTTTTACAACCACAACCTTTTTTGGACAGTAATGTCACCTAACGGAGGTGGTACGCCTTCAGGCGATTTAGCTGAGGCTATTGATGCTGCATACGGCTCATTTGATAATTTTAAAACAGAATTTTCTAACGCTGCTGCTACACGCTTCGGATCAGGTTGGGCATGGCTTTGTGTACACCCCGGTGGCAAAGTAGAGGTTTGCTCAAGCGCAAATCAAGATAATACGTTGATGCCCGGGGTCGGCTGCGGCGGTACCCCAATTTTAGGGCTTGACGTTTGGGAACATGCTTACTACTTAAATTACCAAAATAGAAGGCCTGATTATATTAATGCATTCTTTGATGTGATCAATTGGGATGAGGTTAGTAAAAGATATGCTGCCGGTAAGTAAGACTGGCTGAAGCATTTAAAATAAAAAAGGGGAAATTTCCCCTTTTTTGTTAACCTAAACTTGAAAAAACTATATAATCTTAAGAATGTATACGCCTTAATGGATTTATAGTTGCCATTTATTTTGAGTTTTTCTCGCCTTAAGCGAGAATCTTCCTAAATACCCCGGAAGATTGACCATTCTGACTCTCTCAATTGCGATGCCATAATTGTAACCTTCTGATAATTAGGGTTTTAAAAATTAATGAACCTGACTTAATGTACGATAATGAACAGTTTGTGTACACTTTATGATTTGATGTATTCAACACAGGTTGACTAAGCATGCAATGTCATCAACTATCATTTTTCATCTTTGGGAATGAAGCATATTATTCTATTTTTGTGGCGAATTTAAACAGCCAAAAATGAGTGTTTTAGTCAATAAGAATTCTATGGTAGTTGTACAGGGTTTTACCGGATCAGAGGGCACTTTTCATGCAGGTCAAATGATCGAGTATGGAACAAATGTGGTAGGTGGAGTTACCCCGGGAAAGGGAGGAAAGACACATATGGACAGGCCCGTATTCAATACTGTTAAGGAAGCTGTTGACAAAGCAGGAGCCGATGTTTCTATCATCTTTGTTCCTCCGGCATTTGCAGCTGATGCTATTATGGAATCTGCCGATGCTGGTATCAAGGTAATTATTGCTATTACCGAAGGTATCCCTGTGAAAGATATGATGAAAACCAAGCGCTACATTAAGGAAAAAGATGTCATACTAGTTGGCCCAAACTGTCCCGGTGTAATAACACCAGATGAAGCAAAAGTTGGCATTATGCCTGGTTTTGTTTTCAAATCTGGTCGGGTAGGCGTGGTATCTAAGTCAGGCACACTTACCTATGAGGCAGCGGATCAAGTGGTGAAAGCTGGACTGGGTATTTCTACTGCAATTGGTATAGGTGGCGACCCAATTATTGGAACATCCACCAAGCAGGCTGTAGAGTTGCTTATGAATGATCCGGAAACGGACGCTATCGTTATGATAGGAGAGATCGGAGGTAACTATGAAGCTGAAGCTGCCCGATGGATAAAAGATCAGGGTAATCCTAAGCCTGTCGTTGGTTTCATTGCCGGTCAAACCGCTCCCAAAGGCAAGCGTATGGGCCATGCCGGTGCAATTATAGGAGGCGCAGACGATACGGCTGCCGCCAAAATGAGTATCATGCGAGAATGTGGACTCGACGTGGTTGAGTCGCCTGCGGATATTGGCGAGACCATAGCAAGCGTAATAGCAAAGTAAGCTTTTAATCAGAGCAGTTCATTAGCCAAGTTAGCTAACTCTGAACGCTCACCTTTTTCTAAAGTTACCATTTGTTATAATTCAGAAGCGCAACATTTGTATTCATTTTCCAAGTATTGTTTCAATATATTTCTTTAGATTTTGGCCAGTTGAATAGTTCTCATGTTTAGCCATTAGTTCATTTTTAGGTAAGTTAAATTCAATTCTGCCTTTATTGAGAAGCGCAAAATCATCACAAATATCGGTAATAAGATCCAATTGATGGGAGGTAATCAGAATAGACTTACCCTCCGTTCTTCTATCTTTAAATAAGGCTTCAATCTTTTGGATCATAAGGAAATCAATCCCGTCGAACGGCTCATCGATTACCAGATATTTCGGATCGTGAAGTAAGCTTGCGGCCAGAGAGACTTTACTCTTCATCCCCTTAGAATATGTCTCGATGTATTTTTTTTCATTGATTTCAAAAAAGTCCAAGAGCCATTTAATCCTATCAATGTAGTAAGTCTTTGGTAACGCATGCATCTCTGCCAAAAAGGTCAGATACTCTTTTGACGAGAATTTCTCAATGTAAATGGGCTGCTCAAATACATATCCAAACTTCCTTTTTTGTACTAAGTCGGACTTATTTAGTACCTGGTTATCTATGAGAATATGTCCTTTATTCGGGTGTATTAGACCTGAAATAATTCTTATCAATGTTGACTTACCAGCGCCATTAACTCCCAATAGGGCTTGAATTCTCCCATCACCAATTGTAAAATTCAGGTTATTCAACACCTTTATGCTACCTAGCGAGATATGAAGGTCTTTTATTTCAATCATGGAGATAATGCTTGGTGTTTTTGATTTGAATAAATAGAATAACTATCAGAATGGTCATTAAACCCATCAAATGGTAAATCATATTCATATACCATAATACAAGGGACACAAACGACAGAATTGTGACAAGCCCAATAAAAAACAATTTTCTTATTAGATTGCCCTGACTAGGTTTGTTACTAAAAAGTTGGTAGGCAATATTTCCTGATAAAAGCCCTGTAAGTAATATGACCAATGATATCAATGTGCTTTCAACTCCCGAAAATTCAGATAACAAGGACAAGAGAATAGATGATAGTGCAATGCCAGACCCAAACCATAGAAAATATGTAACGTTATGGATATAAAGAAGTCTTCTGATATCAACACCTGTTATAGAAACTGTCTCCGAGTTTATTTCGAGACTGTTAATGGGATCAATAAACTTCTTTATAAATAAGAAAACGATTAAAAGTGTAGTAGTCGGAATCTGTGATTGAAGGTTCTGAATTAGAAAATCAATCGTAAAAGTGGTCAAGGGATAAATAATATAACCACCTCTCAATTGATACCGAATAACTAGATTAAAAAGATTCATACTCTTGAATCAGTCATCTGACAACGGTTTAAAACGTTTCAAGGTACGATGTTCATGAAAAGGCTTCGCATCAATTATAGCGATCATAATGAGAGGATAGACCAGTAAGAATATCAAGCTTAAGGCCCAAGAACTAATGAGTACTTCATATTGATAATATGCGAACTTTATACTCATCAGAGAAATAAGGTTTGCAGCGAGCTTGTCATGTTGTTCATTGGTAAGAGACAAGAACAGCCGAAAAGCCTGGAAGAAAAATAGCTATGCTACCAGATTGAAGGTAATGTTAAGGGCTCTCTGGACACTCATATATCGTCTTGATAATAGTACCAGCAGAGAACCCGCAAAAGAATATAGAGTAATCAGCCCAGCCGATAAGAGTACTAGATTAAGGTTATTTGCGTCATTTTTCCATGTCAAACAGAATGCCAGCATGACCAAGCATGTGAATAACTTGATATTTACTAACTCAGAAAGATAGAACAAGAGTGCTCTTCTCTTGTTCGATATAGGGACAGTCAGCAAATATTGAACATCTAAAAGATTAGAGTGCTGAAGCCGAACCAAATCATACATCATGAGAATAATTACACTGAAAACAGGCAATGTTGCCAAGAACCCATAATATGCAAAGAACAAAGAACCAGTCAATGCTAGGATAAAAACAAATACTATACTGCTATAATACAGTGCCCCCTGTTTTCTGAAATACAGAATATTCGAATATTTTATTAGAGACAGTAGCACATCATTAGTTTAACTAGTTGAATAAAGAAGAGTCATAGGTAAATGACTCTTCGAATCCTAAAGGATCTATTATATGTGATCCTGTGCGAGCATACATGCAGCACCTGCAACTGCACCACATACAAAACAAGCCAAGCCATAAGCTAATCCAATTCCATAACATACCCAGTCCTCAGTTGAAGGCCATCCACCTTGAACTTGTTCCATTTGTGATAAAGAAAGTGTTTTCATCGTAAAAGATTTTAGTTAAAAATTATATTTTGAGCTTCAATGATAGAGTGTGAGTAAAAAACAAAAAAGATAATCGTCTGAAATCATGTAAAATTTACTTACATCAATGCTGCACTCAATTAAATCATATTGAAAATCATTTAATCTTAATATTTTAATAAAAAGACTTTATTATAGTTAAATTAGGGTGCATTAATATTTCATTGTCATTTGAGATAATAGACAATATTTAAAACAAATCTTACACATATTAGCATAATTCTATAAGCATAATATGAGGGTGTTATGTTATAAAAGGCTGCACGCTATGTCAGGAGCCAAAGCTAAATTAAGCCTGTTTATAGACGGTGAGGTAGATCTCTCACTTGATGGTACATTAGGAGCTAGTAAATAAAGTGTTTTAATAATCCTTTTGTATGAACATGGTTCAAGATTGCAGATCAAAAGCTACCAGCTCTATAAAATAGATTGCCTGGGTTTTCGGACAGAATTAGGTGCTCCTACAGTAACTCATTAGCCAAGTTAGCTAACTCTGAACGCTCACCTTTTTCTAAAGTTATGTGAGCGTAAAGGTCATGGTCTTTCACCCTATCAATCAGGTATGAAAGTCCGTTACTTTGAGAATCCAAATATGGGGTATCGATCTGGTAGATATCTCCTGTAAAAATGATTTTTGTATTTTCGCCTGCCCGCGTAATAATTGTTTTTACTTCATGAGGGGTAAGATTTTGAGCTTCATCCACAATAAAGCAAATATTTGAAAGGCTTCTTCCTCGTATATATGCCAGGGGAGTTATTACCAGCTTTTCTTGATTTACCATTTCTGTTAGCTTAGAATATTCTTTATCCGTTTCATGCCATTGATTCTGGATAAACTTCAGGTTATCCCAAAGCGGTTCCATATAAGGGTTAAGCTTTGATTTAATGTCACCTGGTAAATAGCCGATATCTTTGTTGCTTAAAGGTACAATTGGCCGGGCAAGGTATATTTGTTTGAATCCTCTTTTCTGTTCAAGGGCGGCAGCCAGCGCAATCAGTGTTTTGCCTGTGCCTGCAACGCCCTGCATAGTCACCAGCTTAATGTGCGGATTCAATATGGCGTGGATAGCGAAGGTTTGTTCGGCATTCCTCGGCTTCACGCCATAAACAGCTTTTTTTTCTACATGCTCAATTTGATCTTTGAAGGGGCTGTAATAAGATAGAATTGATTTCTTGCCATTTTTAAAAATATAGTAGCTGTTTTTAACAGGCTTTTTATCTCCCAGAATATCCCTGGCATCGGCAGCTCCGTTTTCATATAAAAAATTGATCTTCTCAGGAGAGGTTTTATCTTGAATAGCCTTTCCGGAGTATAAGGAATTGACATTCTTTACTTTTCCCGTGTTGTAATCTTCCGCCGGGAGCCCTAAAGACTTGGCCTTTAATCTAAGGTTAATGTCCTTAGAAACCAGAATAACCTTTTTAGACTTCTCATCTTGTTGAAGCTGCAGAGCAGAGTTTAAGATCCTATGATCTGCCTTATCTTCATCAAAAACTTCATTGGCATCCACTTTACTTTTAAAGTCCATGAGCACTTTGAAGTTACCCCTTGTCTTACCATTCAATGGATTCCAATTTTGCAGCATATGTCCTTTTGCAAGGTTGTCTAATAGACGAGTAAATTCGCGTGCTTCAAAATTCTTGGTATCGTTACCTTTTTTAAACTGATCAAGTTCTTCCAGAACGGTGATTGGGATGCCCACATCATGCTCATCAAAATTCATGATTGAGTTATGTTCGTAGATAATTACCGAAGTATCAAGTACAAATATCTTCTTCTCTTTGCTCTGCGCCTTAGCCATGGAGGGTTCTAAAAATTAGAAATGACAAATCAAATTTAAATAACTGCTTAGTAAGCGGAAAGAACAAAGGCTTGTTTTTCGAAACTTATTTTCTTTGGTAATATTGATCGCCTTTGTCGTTAGGTATTACCCCCAAAACATTGGCTAAAACCAAAATAATCAATGTTTTGGAAGCTTTATAGTAATTTAGATTTGCTCGTTTTCTATACTCATCGAGAGTGATTATTTTTTGATGCTCCAGGTACTCCATTAAGAGCTTTTCTTTATCCCCAAAATGGAATTTAATATTTTTATTTTGATGCCGTCTTCTCAGAATTTCTTGCACTTCTCTACTTGCCTTAATACTTTTATCCGCATAGCGAACATACGCCAGCCGATGTTTCTCATTCTCCGAAGAGAGTGTATAAAGTCTTTTTTGCCCTGAAGGAACAAAGTAGCGGACCAGTGATTTTTTTTCTGAAAGGTGAACCGTATCGATCTGGAATTCTGGAGTTGGCCGGCAGTATTGTTCAATAGCCTTGTTAAGGGCAAAAATTTCATCTTCAGGGAACCTGACTCCTGGAATGGAACCATCGTCATTCACACCAATAAATAAATGACCACCTGACGTGTTAGCAAAAGCTACCAGTTCCTTGACTATCTTGTCAGGGTGAGCTACTTTTCTTTTGAATTCAATGGTTTCTCCCTCACCCTGCGCAATAAGTTTTCGCGCACGTGATAATTCCATAAGTTTTATACCTGTTCCTCATCCTCAAACCCATCATCAGGACCTGGCATGGAAAACATACTGCTCAGTAAATCTTTGAACTGCAATCCACTGACCAATTGATGCTTACTTAACATACTAAATTCTGCTAATCCGTGCAGCGCGAATTCCATCAGAAAGAGCTTTTGACTATTATTAACTTTTGGATGATGTTGGTTAACCAGTTCAGCTAATCCGGGGACACTGTATAGCGCCTTTTCGTATTCCGAATTTGAGAAATGATTAAGAATATCTACTGAATTCTCTTCTCCAAACCAGTCAGTGATCGTTTTATAGGGGTTTGGGCTTTTCTGTTTTCGAATTTTTTCCGGATCCGGAAAATAGTGGAGAAACTGGGTGCGAATGGCTTTCCCTACCAGATTGAATGCGACTATACCGGGTCCTTCTTGCTCGCCCTCATATACAAGCTCTACTTTACCAGTAATCGATGGTACTACTCCATAAAGGTCAGATACCCTTACTGAAGTATTTTCATTATTTATCAGGCCTCTGCGTTCAGCTCCACTCATTAGATTTTCAAAGGCAGATATAGTCAGACGGGCCGATACACCACTTTTGGCATCTACATATTCACTATCTCGCGCTTCAAAGGCGATCTGCTCAATCATATCTTTTGCCAATTCATTTACCCCTATCTGCAGCTGCTCATCCTTAATTCTAGCTTCCTGATGAGTAATCTTCCTTGATGTTGGGATGTCTTTGGGATAATGGGTTATGATCTGACTGTCGATACGATCTTTCAATGGTGTAACTATACTTCCACGATTTGTATAATCCTCAGGATTAGCCGTAAATACGAACTGAATATCCAATGGCATTCTTATTTTAAACCCGCGAATTTGAATATCCCCTTCTTGCAAAATATTAAACAGAGCCACCTGTATCCTCGCCTGTAAATCAGGCAACTCATTTATTACAAATATGCCTCGGTGTGATCGTGGAATAAGTCCAAAGTGAATAACTCGCTCGTCTGAATAGGGTAATTTCAACGTGGCGGCCTTTATAGGATCTACATCACCGATCAAATCTGCAATACTTACATCTGGAGTGGCTAACTTTTCTGTATATCGCTCCTCTCTATGTATCCAAATTATCGGCGTATCATCCCCCTTGGCCTCAATTAAATCTTTGCCTGTTCTGGTGATAGGGTTCATAGGATCATCATGTAGTTCTGAGCCTTTAATTGCAGGGATATACTCATCTAGTAACTCTACCATCATGCGTGCGATCCTTGTTTTTGACTGACCGCGTAGTCCTAAAAGATTGATGTCGTGCATAGACAGTATGGCACGTTCTAAATCTGGGATAACGGTTTCTTCGTAACCCCAAATGCCTTCGAAAACGTTGACCTTATTCTTTAAATTAACAATAAGGTTTGCTCTGAGCTCTTCCTTTACCGAACAACTTTTATATGATGATTTTTTTAACTCCCCTAAGGTTGAAATCGATTTTAGATCCATCTGTTATTTATAATTTTTTACGTCTATTCTGTCTATAGTCCTCAAAAATGAGGTGTCCGAGACCTTTTAAGTTACTGTAATAGGCGTTTCCGTTATTTACCTTGGTGAATTTCTGCACGAATTGTTTAAGATAAGGATCTGAGGCAATCATAAATGTGGTAACCGGTATACCTATTTTTCTACACTGTTTGGCAAGATTCAAAGTTCTGGTCAGTATTTTCTTATCCAGACCGAAACTATTCTTGTAATACTTGATCCCTTGCTTTAAGCAGGTTGGTTTACCATCTGTGATCATAAAAATCTGCTTATTAGGATTTTTTCGTCTTCTTAATAAGTCCAAAGCTAGTTCTAAACCTGCAACTGTATTGGTGTGATAAGGTCCCACTTGTAAGTAAGGTAAGTCTTTTATTTCTATCTGCCATGCATCATTGCCAAACACAATTATATCTAAAGTGTCCTTAGGATACTTTTTTAAGATTAGCTCTGAGAGGGCCATGGCCACTTTTTTGGCCGGTGTAATTCTATCTTCCCCATATAAGATCATGCTATGAGAAATATCGATCATGAGTACCGTAGAGGTTTGAGTTTTATACTCATTTTCGACTATTTCCAAGTCCTGCTCGGTCATCAAGAAGTTATCTACACCGTGATTGATCTGAGCATTTCTTAACGAGTCTGTTACTGAGATCTGCTCCAAAGTATCTCCGAATTGGTAGTCTCTTTTATCTGTACTGGCCTCATCGCCTAATCCGCCGAAAAAGGTCTTATGATCTCCCTTTCTTGATTTCTTTAGCTTACCAAATATTTCTTCAAGTGCACTTGTACGTATCTTTTGCTCACTTTTTGCTGTGACTTCAAAAGAGCCGTCAGGATTTTCATCCGTTATGTAACCTTTATCTTTTAAGTCCTCAATGAAATCCCCAATGCCGTATTCATTAGAGGTAAGATTATATTGTCTATCTACATTATTCAGCCAATTTAGCGCTTCGGAAACATCTCCTGAAGTTATAACCAATAGCTGCAAAAATATATCTAGAAGCTTATCGAAATCACTTTTGTCCTTATTCTGAGGCGGAATATAATCTGTAAATCTGTGTCCAAGCATTTGAGTAGTCCCTTGCGAATACTTAAATAAAACTTATTTTGCCTATAATCTGTTCAAGAAGGTCTGAAATAAAATAAGCTATTTCAGAATAGCGTAATTAATCAAGAGGTTAAGAGAAACGCAATAATTTTTTTACCTACATTTATCACAACAATTTCGGATAAATTCAGTTTATTTGTCATAAATGTTAACGTCTTGGTTATGAAGAAGTCTATTTTGGTTTTACTGTTTGGTGTGTTCATGTTGTCGTCTTGCGCACAATACACATGTCCAACGTATTCTAAAGCTCCTACAAAGGAGACAGAAAAAGATAAAACAGAGAACAGAATCTAAATAGATTAAAGTTTCCTAGTTATATATAGGCTCACCATTATTTGGTGCGCCTTTTTTATTTTTAAGAATATCAACCTTGTCTTATCAGCACTAGTTATGGCATAGTTCTGAATATATAGTCCCAAAGAGGCGATGATACCCCGAAAGCTCTTTCGTGGTTTTTATAATGGTGAATACCATGGTGCACCCATAGTATTTTGAAAATGTTTTTTGGCGGTTGAAAGGCGTGTACTATATAATGTACAAATAGGTATCCCGCATAACCTGTCAAAAATCCTGGCAAAAACGCGAAGACGAAATCCTGCATTACTAACCTTAATAAGAAAAGTAGGATGGTAGCAATGCTGATGCTGACGATGGGAGGCATGGCAAGCCTATCTTTATCCTTTGGGTAATCATGGTGAACACCATGGAAAGCATACTGCAGCTTTTTCCTCAATTCTGTATATGTAGCCATGTGAAACAAATACCTGTGCATAACATACTCAGTAAGAGTAAAGATAAGCAACCCGGTAAAAAACAGACCGATTGTCATACTTAAAGCCAGGGTTGTATTAGCCGCACTCCAATAAATAAGTCCAGCTGAGTATACAATAAAAATGCTTATGGGTACAGATATGTGGGTACGTGAGAACTTCTCGACCCACTTATTTTTAAATAATACTTTTGTTCCTTTATTACTGGGCATCCTTCAACTATGCTTATTTCAACATATAACCAATGCCAAAGTTAGTTCAAGAGCTTTTTAGAAAAGCAATTTTAATAGAAAAAAAATCTATGTGAGATTAGGAAATAGTAGGATATAGCTAGAATGACCTCATAATAAAGCTAATACATTGGCATTATGGCGCTGACTTCGAATTCTTTCGCTCGTGCTAGTGCAGCAGCTTTGAACTTCGGAAGATTTTCTGCTTTTAAGATGTGAAGAGCCTTTAGTGTCATTTCTTTTATATCTCCAACCTTGCACAGATAGCCGCATTCACCATTTATTATTAGTTCCGGCAGACCACCAGCCTTTGACGAAATCACAGGTACTTCACAAGCCATGGCTTCAAGAGCTGCCAGGCCGAAACTCTCCTTTTCTGATGGCATAAGAAATAAATCTGCTACCGAGAGTACTTCTTCTACAGCCTCCAATTTGCCAAGAAAACGAACATCTTCGCAAGTACCTAACTCTCGACATAACGCCTCAATATGGTTACGTTCGGGGCCGTCTCCAACCAGTAACAATTTAGCGGGTATTTCTTTCCTTAAATTGTAAAAGGTCTTTACTACATCACCTACGCGCTTTACTTTTCTGAAATTAGAGGTATGGACTAAAAGCTTTTCACCATCTGGGCAAATAGCAGTTTTAAAGTGCTCTTTCTTCTGCTTTTTGAAACGGCTTAGATCAATGAAGTTAGGAATTACCCGAATGTCTTTTAAGATATTAAAGTGCTCGTAGGTATCCTTTTTCAAATCTTCGGAAACAGCAGTTATACCATCCGAAGCATTGATACTAAACGTAACCACAGGTTCATAGGAAGCATCTTTTCCTACTAACGTTATATCTGTGCCATGCAAGGTGGTTACTACCGGTATTTCTATTCCCTCGGTCTTTAATATTTGTTTGGCCATATAAGCAGCAGATGCATGAGGAATGGCATAGTGTACATGCAGTAAATCCAGCTTCTCGTACTTTGCCACATCCACCATCTTACTTGCTAATGCCAGTTCATAGGGCGGGTACTCAAAGAGTGGATAAGTGCGAATGTCTACTTCATGATAAAAAAGGTTTTCATTAAAAAAGTCCAGTCTTGTAGGTTGGGAGTAGGTAATAAAATGAATTTGGTGACCTGCCTTAGCCAAGGCCTTTCCTAATTCCGTAGCCACTACACCACTACCACCGAAAGTTGGGTAACAAACTATGCCAATTTTCATTATTTCAAATGTTTATTCATTACAATCGTACTGTTCGTATTCCCATATGGATTCATAGCTCACTTCCTGGATTCTTGTACGAATATTATTTTGAATGAGTTTTCTGTTGGAAGCATCAGGATGAATACGATTGGAAAGAAAAATATAAACGAGGTCGAATTCGGGGTCGGCCCAGGCTGCAGTACCCGTAAACCCTGTGTGCCCGAAAGTTTTCGCAGATGCAAATCTACTTGAAGGTCCATACCACTGTGCAGTGGCAGGTTTATCCCACCCTATTCCTCTTCTGTTAGATTCATATTGTTGTTTGGAAAAAAGACCAATTGTGCCTGGCTGTAAAAATCGATGTCCTCCGTATGTCCCGCCTTGTAAATGCATTTGCATTAGCTTAGCCAAGTCTCTGGCATTACTAAAAAGACCAGCATGGCCTGCAACACCTCCTATGAGTGCAGCCCCTTGATCATGTACCATGCCGTAAACAAGCGTATTTCTAAAATAGTTATCCTCTTCAGTGGGCGCTATACGAGAAAGTGGGAAGTTGCATAGCGGTAAATAGCCTGTAGCTGACATGCCCATGGGGCCATAAAAATTCTGCTGTAAAAATTGTTCCATACTCTGATTTAAGTTTTTTTCAATCAGGCGTTGAAGCAAGTAGTAGCCCATATCACTGTAGCGGTAGGCATATGGTTTTTTATCTATTTTGGTGATTATTTTCGAATTCTTCACCCAGTTCCAAACGCTATCTTTTATGACATTTGTTGCGTATAAGCCAGGCGCAACATGGTATTGGAATTCATCTTCTAAGTCAGAACTAAAATATCCTTTAATAAGTGTAGAATTCTGTAAAGTTTGTTTCCAAAAGGGCAGATAGGGCCATAAACCCGCTTGATGCGTTAGAATATCTAAAAGTAGCATGTGTTCCTTATTTGTGCCTTTTAATTCTGGCAGATAGTTAGAAAGTTTTTTTTCAAGGTCAATTTCTCCGCGTTCATGTAAAAACATGAAAGCCTGAAGTGTGGCGGCTACCTTAGTAACGGAAGCTACGTCGTAGATGGTTTCAGAAGACACTGCATTAATACTGTCGTAAGTGTAGTAACCGAAATTGCTCTCATATACAATTTGACCTTTTCTTGCTACAAGGACCTGCCCACCCGGGGTAGCGTAATCTTGCACAGCTTCCTCCAATATGTTATCTATTTTATTGAGGACTTTGCTGCTCATGCCCACATTTTCAGCCACTCCCCAGGACAGCCTTTGGGATTCTTCTACGTTGATGCCGGTTCTATAAGGTATTTCATCTACTGATACAGGTATTTTCCCTGTCGTGTCCTTTGCCCCAAATACTGCTTCGGCAAGTATATACTGAGTTGTTTTATTATTCTCTTCTATATGAACTATAGAATTAAACATGCTTAGATCTTCTAGTCTATAGCTGCTTCCGGCGTGGCAAATGATGATATGCGTGCTTTCTGAAAGTTTGCCTAAGAACGCTTTTTGTTCTTCTGTTAGTCTATCAAATACTCCAATTACAACAGCTTCATAGTTTATCAGTTTTCTGAACAATACACTTTCTTGATCAGCTAGATAATCGTATTTGGCCATGGAGGTATAATATTCCAGAGCTTTTTTAAAATCGCTTGATTTACCAAAGTTCAGGTTTGCAAAATGGCGATTATCTAATTTTTTTACTGGGAGCTGCTTATCGTTATTTTTTATTACGATAGCGGCCTGCCGATACAGCCTGCGCCTTAGCGCCTTAGCTTTATTATTATTCAAATAACTGCTCAAATTATCCGTATTTATTACAGGATTGTTTGCGTGAAGAGTCTCATACTTAAAAGCTAAAATTTTGCGAACGGATCTATCCAGCCTATCTTTTAATTCCGAATTACGTCTGATCGCTTTCTTTATTTTTTTTATTGCCACAGGAATCTGTGTGGAAAATAACAATATATCATTTCCTGCGCTGAAAGCCTGCAGCTCGGCTTCACCGTTATCGAGTTGACTTGAAATTGCTTTCATATTTAGCGCATCAGTGAATATTAAACCCTGGAAACCTATTTCTTGCTTTAAAAAGTTTTCAACTATGTTTTCTGATAGTGTGGCGGGTATCAGCGCACCCTCTTCCAAAGCAGGTACGTGCAAATGGCCTGTCATGATTCCCTTGAGTCCATTTTGAACAAGGCTTATGTAGGGTTTTATCTCCCTCTCCAAAAGCATCGTTTTTGAGGCTGTAATAGTGGGCAGCGACTTATGTGAGTCTACTTGTGTATCACCATGGCCCGGGAAATGTTTGGCTACCGCTATGACTCCGGCATCCTGAAGGCCATTCATATAGGCTTTAGCTTTTTGTGAAACCAGCTCTTGATTTTCGCCAAAGGAACGAATTCCTATGACCGGGTTCAAAGGGTTGCTATTAATATCAACTACGGGAGCAAAAGCTACATTGACACCTAATCGCTTCATTTGATTCCCAATCTCTTTTCCCATGTCATAGATAAGGCTATTATCCTGAATGGCGCCAAGGGTCATCTGTTTTGGAAAATGAATAGCGCTATCTAACCGCATACCAAGACCCCATTCCATGTCCATTCCTATCAATAAAGGCAGATCCGATTGAGATTGGAATCTGTTAGTTAAATGAGCTTGTCTCACAGGGCTACCTTGCATAAAAATTAGCCCACCTATATGGTAGCTTTTAATTAATTGCTCAATGGCGTGATGGTGTTGTTCGTTGCCACCTGAATACGCCGCTACCATAAACAACTGACCAATTTTTTCGTCAGTTTTCATAGTTTTCAAAACGCTATCAGCCCAATGTAGGGCTTGTTGATCGATTGTCTTGTTTTGAGCAGTTACAGACGTATATGAAACTACAATCGTAAGAAAGGCGCTAAAAAATAATCTTACCATGCAGCCGTTAAACCAATTATTAATAGAGTGCGAATATGATTAAATTTGTATGAACGAAGTTAAATAAAATAGGCATAACCAAGTGTCGTTTGGACGTATATTGAGTTATCTCCAGTAAAACAGTTCTAATGAAATTACCATCCCTATTTCGCACCCCAAAATATCAAAGGTTTCATGTTGAGCCCCGTTACTACGATCCTGTAAAGGAAGAGATGGACAAACGAACAAAAGCAATTAAAAGAGAGCTGAATAGTGGTAACAATGAAATTGATCGCCCGACTTATTCTTCCAGAATAGCCGGTTCATTCAAAATGAAAAAATCTGCCAGCACAGGTTCTGCCACTATTATGCAACTGGTAATTATGGCGCTTTTGATCTCAGTTATTTTTGGCTATTTGTACATAGGTAATCTGGCGTTATATATCTTCGCATTGATAGCCACTTTACTGGTATATCTGAAATTTAAGCGCATTCTTTAATCCCTATTTGTATTTATGCCCGATATTATTCGCTTACTTCCCGACTCCCTGGCAAATCAGATAGCCGCGGGTGAGGTAGTTCAGCGACCAGCATCAGCTGTTAAAGAACTTCTGGAAAATGCCATTGATGCAGAGGCTACAAAGATCTCTGTAATAGTCAAGGATGCAGGAAAAGAACTGATACAGGTTATAGATAATGGAAAGGGAATGTCTGAGACCGATGCCAGAATGAGCCTTGAGAGACATGCTACCTCCAAGATCTCAAGGTCAGAGGATCTTTTTAATATTCGCACCATGGGGTTCAGAGGTGAGGCCGTTGCCTCCATTGCTGCCGTTTCTCAATTAGAACTAAAAACCAGGGCAAAGCAGTCAGAAATAGGTACGAAAATTTTGGTAGAAGGGTCGGAGATTAAACTTCAGGAACCAGAAGTGTGTGAAGTAGGTACCAGCTTCGGGGTAAAAAATCTTTTTTACAACGTTCCGGCACGACGAAACTTCCTAAAATCAAATGGGGTAGAGATGAAGCATATCCTCGAAGAATTTCAGCGAGTAGCGCTGGCTAATCCTCAGATAAGCTTCGGCCTCTACCAAAATGACCTGGAAACATACAATTTGTCCGGGGGTAAGCTCAGCCAACGTATTGTAGGCTTGTTTTCAAAAAACTATAAGGAACAGTTGGCGAGTTGCAAGGTGGAAACGGAGCTGGTAAAAATCCACGGGTATATTGGGAAACCTGAATTTGCCAAGAAAACTAG
>CALBPF010000126.1 GCA_937899105.1 uncultured Flammeovirgaceae bacterium
TAACCAGTAACCAGTAACCAGTAACCAGTAACCAGTAACCAGTAACCAGTAACCAAATATGCCAGCAGCAGCTAAAGTAGCCGATACTACTACACATGGAGGCACTATAATAGGCCCTGGGGAAGCCACAGTTTTGATTGGGGGCATGCCGGCCGCAGTAGCCGGAGACATGCATGTGTGCGTTATACCACCCCCAACTGCAGGGCCACATCCGCCTACTCCTTTTTCTACCGGAAGTACAACGGTTTTAATTGGAGGTAAGCCAGCCATAAGAACCGGCGATACATGTGGTTGTGGCGCCACATCTGCGATAGGAGAACCCACAGTTTTAATTGGATAAAACGTGAAAGAATAAGCAAAATGGATGAAAGTAAAGCATTTTTAGGAAGGGGGTGGAAGTTTCCGGTGTCGTTTAAAAAAGGATACAAGGGAACAGAATTAAGTCAATACGAACAGGACATCAAAGAAAGCCTCATTATTCTGTTGTCCACTATTCGCGGTGAGCGGGTTATGAATCCCGGCTATGGAACTAATGTGAGAGATCTGATTTTTGAGCCGCTCGATGTTTCTACCGGAACCCTGGTGGCTGAAGAGGTAAAAAAGGCCATTTTAATCCATGAACCGAGGGTATTTGTAGATAAGATCACTCCCATACAGGAAGAATTGAACGGGTTTTTGGAGCTGACCATAGACTACACCATTATCTCTACCAACACCCGGTCCAACCTAGTATTTCCATTTTATAAGAACGAAGGAACCAATATACCACAATGAAGGAGAACTGTATTTCTCAAAACCCGCTGGTTAGAGACGGCATAAGCCAGCAACAACGATTGCTCAAAACGTTGCTACCATCCTATGTAAGCGTTGATGAACGAAGCATCCAGGATTTAGTTGGTTTTGTTAAGGATTTGGGAAGCGAAATACAGTATTATGAATTTGACGGTACTAATGTAGTTAAGGATACCTGGGATATCTTTTTTCAGATTACCACGGAGGAATGGGATCAGTTTGATTTAGATTGCTTTATTCAAAAACTCAAGATAGACAAGGAAACTCAGCCGCACCTGGCCCTCTTTTTTGGGTTTTTATACATGTTCCGTGTCGCTCAGGACGATATGAATACGATCACTAAGCGTCATCTGGATTTTTATTACCGAGATGTATTGCAGTTGAAAGAGAACCGATCAGTTCCCGATCAGGCGGCTGTTCTATTTAATCTGGCTAAAAACACTGATTCATACCTGGTTAAAGCAGGTACGCAACTGAAAGGTGGTAAAGACGACATTGGGGTAGAGCGTATCTATGAAGTTGAAAAAGATATAGTGGTGAATAAAGCAGGTATTTCTGAAATGAAAGCCGTGTTTGCCAATATCCATAACAGCTTAGTATCTGACAATCCTGGTCTTGAAAACGATCACAGGATATATGCCTCTTCTATTGCAAACTCTGCCGATGGTGAAGGCGCAAAAATTGATAAAGAAGAACCCAGCTGGCGAACATTTGGTCAACCCGAATTTACAAGTTCAGCTGGTAGTTTCTTTGCTGATCGGCAGCAACCTGATTTGGGTTTTGCTTTTGCTTCTCCTATACTTTTTCTTGCTGAAGGTACACGCACGGTGACCCTGGAAATAACGTTTGATAGTCTGGTACTAAGCAAACCTCTTGAAAATGATCATTTTATTGTCAAATTCAGTGGAAAAAAAGAATGGATTACAGCAGAGGCTGTTAATCCTGGTGATACGAGTACTTCGGGCAACACTTTAACCCTTAAAAGGGCCATTACAGCAGCTCAACCTGCCGTGATTGCCTATGATGAGGAAACATTATTGCAGTCTTATAAAACCAAATGGCCTGTAATGTCTATTTCGTTAAATACCGAAAAAGTAGATGATCCATTTATTTATAAAGCGCTTAAAAGCCTTAAACCTTCCAGCTCAAGCCTGACTGTGGAGGTTGAAGGTGTTAATGATTTGATTCTTCAAAATGACAGTGCAGTCCTGGATCCTTCAAAGCCCTTGCTTCCTTTTGGAAACCGCCCGTTTATAGGCAGTAAACTCTATATCGGAAGTTGGGAGGTTTTTCAGAAAAAACTAACATCCCTTGATATCAAATTCAAGTGGAACGATCTTCCGGTAGGTAAGTTTGAAGAATACTATACTAATTATGATCCTTTTGACCCTGACCCCACCGTTACCACATCGCCCATCGAATCCACCACCCGAGCTAACAGTAGTTTTAAATTAGACATCGCTGGATTGCACAAAAAGAAGTGGGAGAGCCTAATAACCGGCAATACCGCCTTATTCACGGACTCAAGTGGGACGGCGATTGATGATGCTTCTAATTTACCTGGCCCCACTGCAGCCAACAGCAAAATTTCATTAACCAATATAACTAAACTAGCTAAACTCAAACGCAATAAAGACCTGGAGAAATTTGAAGCCTGGGATGTCAATACACAAAAAGGCTTTATCAGGTTGACGCTAATGAATGCTGATTTTGGACACTCGGTTTTCCCAAATGCTTATGCTGTGCAAGCCATTGAACTAGCCAAAGATGCACCGGACCCTTGGGCACAACTTCCCAACCCGCCATATACACCGTCTGTTCAGGACCTGTCATTGGATTATACGTCATCCGTGACGTTTAACTTTGATAACCCATCCGTTTCAGTTGATAATCGCGAGCAATTCTTCCATATTGAGCCTTTTGGCGTAAAAGAGATTGCCTCTGGATCTCCATCATTTGTATTACCTCAGTTTAATGATGAAGGTTCGTTATACATCGGCATTAAGGATTTAATGCCTCCGCAAAGTCTCTCTCTATTATTTCAGGTGGCAGAAGGAAGTGCAAACCCGAATAGGACAACCCAAGATGTAAACTGGGACATCTTGTCAAATAATGAATGGATCCCATTTGATACAAAAACGATATTATCTGATACCACAAACCACCTGCTTACTTCCGGTATTATAAGTTTTGCCGTACCTGAGGAGGCGACCGACAATAATACTTTATTGCCTAAGGATTTCTTTTGGCTTAGAGCTACCGTGACGGAACAGTCGGATGCGATAAGTAGGCTAATTGATGTTCAGGCCCAGGCAGTACTCGTGAAATTTAAAGATAACGACAATGACCCTGACCATCTGCGGGTTCCGTTGGTTGCGGAATCGATTTCCAAGTTAGTGACATCTGACAGCGCCGTTGATGCAGTAGTACAACCCTATGCCTCATTTGGAGGCAAAGTAAAAGAAGAAAGCAGGGACTACTATACCCGGGTAAGTGAGCGACTAAGGCATAAGCAGAGGACCATTACTATATGGGACTACGAGCATATTACGCTGCAGCATTTTCCTTCGGCCTATAAGGTGAAGTGCATTAATCATACGCGATTTGAGGGTACGTTGGAAAACTACTCTGAAATGGCGCCGGGCCATGTTACGCTTATCGTAGTTTCCAATGTTCAGAACAAAAATGCGGTAGATCCATTGCGTCCCATGACGAGTTTATCAATGTTGGATGATATCAAAACCTATGTTGATGCATTGAACCCTATGTGTGCAGAAGTGCATGTGAGAAACCCCATTTATGAGGAAGTAAAAGTATCGTTTGAAGTGAAATTCCTGGCCGATGACATTGGCTTTTTTCAAACTAAATTAGAACAGGAAATCAAAGGTTTTTTATCACCCTGGTCCACGGACTGTGCGGCAGATATCACCTTTGGAGGTAAAATTCATAAATCTGTCATTCTGAATTTTGTTGAAGAGCGGTCCTATGTGGATTATGTCTCTTGCTTTAAAATGTTTCACATTGTGCCGTTGGATCCTGAGAATGACCCTAACAAAGATATTGATGAGGCTATAGCTACTACAGCAGTTTCAATTCTGGGGTCGGCAGATACGCATGAAATAATACCCATGGCTGTTGACGCCGAAGGGTGTGTTTGTGCCGATAATGAGGTGGTAGGTGCGGAGCAGACGGCCACAGCGGATGATTGCCCTTGTCACGAGGAAATTACTTCACTCGAACCGGAATTACCGGAACCCGAACCAGACATAGACCTGACATAAGTTGTAATGGAAGAATCACTGACCATATCAAAAAATCTGCCTCCATTGAAAAGCATGCAATATGAAACCTTGCGTGAGATAGGCATAAAGCACATTCAGGAGCTATCAAGTAAGCTGTGGACGGATTACAACACCCATGACCCCGGAATAACCATGCTGGAGGTTATGAGCTATGTGATAACTGATCTCGGCTTCCGGGTTAATTACGATATCAAAGACATTCTTACACAGAAAATTGGCGACCCCAGGGCGATTCAAAACTTTTATACCGCTTGCGAAATACTTCCGAACTGCCCGGTGACTAAGAACGACTTCCGAAAACTCATGATGGACGTTGAAGTAGTAGACGAAACTGAGGACGACTGCAAGTACGCAGGTGTAAAAAATGCATGGATTACCAAATCACCAGATGCTGAACATAAGATTTATGTAAATAATATTAAAAGTGAACTTTCACTTGAGGAAGTCCCTTACGTAGAAACCCAGGATTGGTATTATGTCAAAGGGTTACATGACATTTTACTAGAATTTGATTCATGTGATGCCTATGGTGATCTGAACTCAAATACCATTGACGAAGACCTTGTCATTTATGAACACCCACTGGATACGGACATACAGGGACTTAGATTCAATATCAAAATTGAATTTCCCAGATGGGATGATGAAAAGGTAGATTGGGAGAACCTGACGAGTGTTCAGGCCCATATTATCAACGTCAGTATTAAGATTTTTAACAGGCCTGATAATTATAATCTCGATGCCTTTGTAACGAATAAAAATGAATTTATTCTAAAGGGGAACAAGGACGTCTCCGGAACGATCAGCGCTATTGCAGGCTTACCATTGATCATTGAGGCAGTTAACAATTTTATTTACGATCCGGTAAGTGGTCTACTGACACAGTATGTAAAGAAAGTCCTTAAGATTCACGAGATCGTAACTGAGGTCATCAAAACATTACATGAGAATAGAAATCTATGTGACGATTATTTTCGCTTTCATGCGTTGAAAGTTGAAGAGATACTACTGTGTACAGACATCGAAATTGATCCGAGAGCAGATGTAGAAACAGTGGAAGCTCATATTTACCATGAGATATCAAGGTTTCTTTCCCCTCAAGTCAATTTCTACACGCTGGAAGAAATGCTCAACAAGTGTAGAAATGCAAACCAATATTCGGTTTCTGAAATACGATCATCTAAGAAGACCATCACCATCAGCCAACGACTTGAAGAGGACATTAATAAAGATGATGTCATTACCTTACTAGAATCCGGGGAGAATGATAAAGAGTATACGGTGGCGTGTATCAGTGAGAATAAAGAAAACCCTGATTATACCGATATTAAGTTGGTTGAAGACATTGCGTCAAATGACTTTAACGCTGAAGCATATCTTTTCAAGGGAACCATAGATGATACCTTGTGCCTTACGGTCGATAAGATTTTTGAGGGGCCAAAACTTAAACATGGATTCATTGATGATGAGGAATTAAGTCGGGCTGACAGGATGAAGTACATCCATGTATCTGACCTGATAAAGATCATTATGGATGTGGAAGGTGTGTTGGCTGTACGTAGTATTCAAATTGCCAACAGACCCCAGGATAATAGCGATGATATTGCTTCAAAAAGTGTGAAATGGTGCCTTGAACTTGCCATGGAGCAGAATTACGTCCCACGCCTGAACCTGGATGATTCAAAAATCACTTTCTTCAAAGACCAACTTCCATACCATGCGAAAAGGGAAGAGGTCTATGATAAGATTCAGGACCTTGAGAGTGCCGCAAGGCCTCAAAAAATCAGGTATCCAAAAATGAATATACCCGTGCCTACCGGGGAGTTTAAGGACTTGGAAAACTACACAAGTTTGCAGGAGGAGTTTCCACAGGTGTATGGAGTCGGTTCAGCCGGTATTCCGGGGTTAGAAGCGCTCGGCAATCAAGAAAAGATCGTCCGCAAAACGGAAGTGAAGCAACTGAAAGGCTTCCTATTATTCTTCGATCAACTTCTGGCGAATTATCTCTCTCAGTTAAGCCATATTAAAGACTTATTTTCTATGAATGCAGAAAAAGATCAATTTGGAGATTATCTGATTGATAAGACCTATTTTGCTCAGCCGCTCTATGACGTGGTACCCAATGCAGATCCTTTATATGTAGACAAAGCCGGTCATCTGGTTAAGCTGCAGGAAATACTGGAAGATCAGGAGTTATATGAGACCAGAAGAAATAAATTCCTGGACCATATGCTGGGCAGGTTTGCCGAAACATTCACGGATTATGCCCTCCTTTCTTACAAAGTGTCCGGGGCCAAAGCCCCCGCTGAATTGATTGAAGATAAGCTTAAGTTCCTCAACAGCTACCCCGAATTGAGTCGCAGTAGGGGTAAGGGGTTTAATTACCTGGATTTATGTGAAAACTGGCACATAGACAATGTCTCAGGACTTGAAAAAAGGGTTTCCTTATTGACAGGTATAGAAGAACAGTCTCCCGATACGCTGATGTTTCGCAATAATTTTGAGATCGTACCTGATGGCGATCGCTTTAAAGCACAAGTAAAAGATGATGCCGCGAATACCTTGCTGGTTTCTCCCTTATTTGAAAGCGAGGCCGAGGTTAAAGAAAGCATTGAGACTATCATTATCAATGGCGTTTGCAAGGAAAATTTCGAGATCGTTGAGGTAGGGGGATCGTTTTATTTCAACCTGCTATGTGTTGACATGGACTTAGGCAGTAGTGTAATATCGGATTATGCCACCAACGATCCTGGTGGTGATGCCGATCTGGCAATTGATGATCTTATAGCGGTAATAGCAAGGGAATTTTTTAATAACCCCGAAGCAAATAGAAAAAACCTGTCATGTCCTCTTTTGAACTATTTTGACTATGAGGTGACAGCCGATATGTCACCGGTGGCTCCTGATCCACCGACCTTTTCTATAACCTATACGCTATATTCCAAGGCTTTTGATTTTACTCTGGAAAATGCCTTGCTTGAAGGTTCAGTAACCAGAGAAGCGGAGGTTGGCGATAGTCAAGAAGAGGTACTGGCGAAAGGTCAGGTGTATGTGCATGAGGCGCTTTGGGATGTAATCAATTATGGGTCAAGTCGTAATCAATATATTTTTGACCCTGATTTATCTCCTTATACTCCTCCTTACTTCTTTCATATTGTTGATAAATACGGGGAATCGATCGCTCAAAGTATAGCCAAGGATTTCAATAATAAGATAGCTGATGAGATAACCTCACTCGTGTCCGGTCAGGTTAAAGTGGCCTACTCTACACATCATGATGGTACCTATTCGGTACTTGGCGCTAATGTAAATGGCCCTATGGTTTCCATTGAGGTAGATCAAACACTTTTCCCACTTGAATTTGACGGAAAATTATCGTGGACAGAAACCTTCACCATCGTATCCATCGATGTTGATAACAGGATTATAGAAATTGATACTGATGTAACGGCACGTGTAAATAATGGTGATGTCATTGCTATAACCGATTCCACCGGCAACAATGGAGACTATTCCATCTTAAGCATGGAAGCCGGCGGGGCTGGTACTTTTATAAAGGTTAGGGAACCCCTGTCTGCTTCTGAAGATTTAGGCCGGTTTAACTACACCAAAACATTTGACATAGTAGGTATTACCTCTACCGAATTTATTATAGAAGGTAATGCTGATGAAGAGGCAATTGCTGATGTTATTCAATTCATTGAAGATAAATTCTTTGCCAGGGAAGGCATGCATGTTATCGAACATGTGCTTTTAAGGCCTCGGATTAATGAGAAGCTTTTTGTAGAACCCGAAGGTGAGGTGTTGGTCGATGGTCTTTCCGATTTCGGGCAGCTATATTTTACCAAAACGGTACCTATAGTCGAGGCAAACGCTGCTGACAATACATTTAAAGTTAGTGGCGACGTAACATCGGAAATAGCCGTAACCAAGAGTATACATATTACCGGGGGCAGTTTTAATGATGGCAAGTACGAGGTAGGTGCAGAAAATATCGCTTTTGATGGTGTTGATACCATCTTTACAACAAACGCTTCGGAATCTCCGGTCTTGTTTGATCTTCCGGATGCCCCGCACCTAAATGGTGAGCTGGTATTCATCAAAAGTGCGGCTATCAAAGCCGTAGCGCCATCAGAAAATAAAATAGTAATAGAAGACGCCGATGCTTTAAGCCTTTTGGAAGGAAACAAAATCCAGATCTCACCCGCTGATAATACTAATGCGGGTCGGTACAGGATACTTTCCGTTGCTGAAAATGGAACTGATATCGAAATTACCTTTGACAAAGTTGAGCAGCAAATACAAGATGCACTACTTCCGGTCCATCTCGACCAGGACTGCGAAACCTGCAAGAAAAAAGATCCTTACTCCTGCGTGGTAAGTGTGGTGTTGCCCTACTGGCCCGGGCGCTTTACCAATCTGGATTTCAGAAAGTTTATGAACAAAACATTAAGGCTTGAAGCCCCAGCGCATACGATGTTGAACATTTGCTGGATTGACTGCGAACAGATGACCGGGTTTGAAAGAAAATATAAGGCGTGGCTTATTGCCATAGGTAAAGACGAACCTGATAAAGTTCAGCAGGCCAACGCACTGGCTGAATTCATAGATATAATAACAAGAATAAGAAATGTATATCCTACAGGTACATTACATAACTGTGAGGAAGACGATTCCCTGGAGGGAGCAATAGTATTAAACAACTCAGTTTTAGGCACATTTTAACCGAATATTGTGATGAGCACTACAATAAACAATTACCCCGTATTCGAAGATAGTCAGGTACTGACAAGTGGTCAGCTTAATCAAATGATTAAATACCTTGATCAGCAAAATCGTTTAACACGCGTTTCCCTGATTGGAATGGGTATTGTTTGTGGCATGAAGTTGAGTTGCGAAACTACGGATGAAGGGACAACGCTTACCATATCCAAAGGTGTAGGCGTTACTTCGGAAGGTTTTCTTATCACCATTGGAGATTGCCCTACAACAAGATACAGGGTATACAATAAACCAGACTCGGTCAGTTATCCACCTTTTGAACATGAAGATCTGGTTTTGCATGAATTATTGACCGGCACGGCTATCACCACTCCGGAAGAGGAAATATTCGATCTGGATGAAGCCTTTTTAGCTGATAAAGTTGTACTCCTTTACCTCGAATGTTTTGATAAAGACCTCAAATCGTGCTTAGGGAAAAGCTGTGATGAACTGGGGGTAGACCGGATTTTCACACTTAGAAAACTGGTGGTTGATAAGGCGCAACTTGAGGATTTAATATGGCCTAATCTTGGATCAGGTGAAAACGAAGGTCTTGGGAATGGTAAACCGGCATCTTCTTTTTCCGGAAAGCAAGCTTTACAGCCCTTCCTGTGGAAAAGGCCAAAACTTCATGCTGAGGTATCCACGTATTACGAAATGTGTCTGAAATACATAGAACTGCTGGCATCGGACAGCTTTATGGAAAACCTGTCACAAACCTATGCCGTTTATGAGCCAATTCTCAATGATATATATGAAAATCCATTCGACACTGCTATAATTACTGATGCGATAGCCAAAATAGCGGAATATATTAACTCGCATTTTGCTATGGAAAGGCCACTTTATGGCGTCCAATATATTTATGATTTCGTGAAAGATCTGGCCTTGGCCTACGACGAATTCAGGATGGTGGCCTACGACCTCGCTTCCAATTGCTGCCCTGATCAATCTATTTTCCCGAAACATCTAATGCTGGGTGAAGCATGTGTTGAAATAGATGAGCTCTGCGCATTGGATGCGTACCGTAATGAGTTTACACCTTCACCGGTATTGGACAAGCAGGGCTACTTAAGAGATAAGGTGAGATTCCTGCACAAGCGAATGGTCCTGTTAATAGAAAGCTTTGATTTAGAAAGACTCCTTCAACCCACCGAATGGGATTTGAAAATAACGCCGAGCTGCGAGAAAAAGGGCACACTTTCACAACGCTCTATACCCTATTACTATGATTCAAAGCGGCAAAGTCAATTTGAAAAGTTAGGTAACCTGGAAAGCAATTGGAATTTTGAATTGCACAGAAAATGTTATTGTTCGGACTATCCGCAGCAGCTATCTTACGACAACCATCAATTTGGTAAAACCGATGAACATCCGATAACCACACCTCTGGCCTATGACTTAGATCAATTTAATTTTTTGCGGATAGAAGGGATACTTGGCAAGCCTAAGAATAATGTTGTGAAGGAAATCGAGGCAGCCAAAAAAACCTGGCAACTGGCCTTTGATGTCAAGGCCGTTTATTTTGGCGACCTGCTAAAAGAAAGGCCCTGCCCTCCATGTATTGCCGCTGACCTGCAACCTGCCTACTCTATATGGCGTAACAAGAGGCTCCTTTTTCTGAATAACCTTATTCCCATCACCACGAGTCTTGCGAATCTGGTCAGTAATAGAAAGGAGTATAGTGAGGCCCTTAAAACTATGAGTACTGGTGGGTCCACAGGTGCGGGCGCGAAGGAAAAAAAACAAGCGGATGATACTTTTTCATTTATTAATAGAATGGTCGATAGTGATCAATTTTTCAAGGTGGTAAACGAAAAAGGTGAAATCGATCTAAGCTCGATATCCGGAAGGTTTGTGCAAGTAGACATGGAATTGGCGAATGCCACGCAACGTGGGCAGGCAAGAAAATCAACGACCTTCGCCAGCTCCACAGATAATCAGATAGACGGAATATTCGCTGATATCAATAACTGCCTTAAAGAGCTTGTACAGGCCATGCCGGAAGACCTCAAGGATTTTTCAATGAGCGTCTGGCTGGATAAATACAAGTGCGCATTAAGGCGATTTATCAGCGCCATGATCTTTCTGGCACAGCAAGCTAATAGTAGCATTACTATGCTTTTGATTTACTTCATTTTAGTAATTGCCAGCTGGGTGTATAGGGCCATCGCATTTATGGCTATCTATCCATACATCACTATTCGCACTTTGTACGATACCTTACAGGAAAGAATTGACCGGTTAGTCGAGGCAATGAACTTTGCTCATGCCCTGGAATCATCGCCGGGAATGGAACACAAAGCTGGGGTAGCGCCGGGACAGACCTTTATTGTTGTACATCAACAACCGCATGAACAATTTGAAAGTGGAGAAAGAATAGAAGGCGGTGGAATTTTAAAGCTTCTTGACAAGCTGGATAACAATCAGATCATGGGGTCAAAAAATGAGTTTGACCTGGAGAAGGTTGAATTGAAAACACCTGACGAGGTGGCAGAGAAAATGAATGATCTGGTGGTAGCAGATTTTACCTTACCTTATATATGTTGTGATGACTGCGCTAATTTACCGCATACGCCACTTCCGCTGGATCCTCTGGTACTGCCAATGTTTGATGTAGCCAAGTTTGAAGGCCGAGACTTTAGAAGTTATCGCACGTTGAAGCGCCAGGTGCTCAATAACCTGTACGATCCTGATGTATATAAAGTGAAACTACTGAGTACAGGACGCCTGGGAACCGCCCAATTGATCGAAGACATATACCTGCCTGAACCTGCTAAGCAAAGGCAACTCATTCAATACGATGTAGACATAGAAGCCGTGGTCGCAGAGCTGCAGAATAATCCAAACCATATATTCGTTGACGATTTTCAATACGAGGTCAGAGACGTCACCAGAAATGAAGTGATTGATAAGGAAACATTTACTGTTTTTATTCCCGTTATGCGAGCGTCAGGAGGGAAGGACGTTGGCAGAATAACAGGAAAAGTGTTAACCGTTGAGAATGAAATCCCGATTCGAAGTGCAAATGTAAGTGTGAAGGGTACCACTATAGAAGCGATAACTGATTCAGCTGGTAACTATTCGATCAACAATATACCAGTCGGTAGTCAAACACTACAGGTTGACTCCATAGGCTATAAATCAAAAACAGTTACTCTCAATATTTTAGCTGGAACAAACGAAAAGGATATATTTCTTGAAACCGACATATCGGGTGTTCGAACAGTCGGTGGAAAGGTAACCGGTGTAAGCGCCAATGGCGAAATAGGACTTGGAGGAGTAAATATTCAGCTTTTTACGGAAGTAGGAAAGCCAGCTGAGTATTCTCAAAATACTACTGTTAATGGCGCTTATGTTTTCAGTGAGGTAGAAAGTGGTACATATATGGCTTCGGCGGCCTATGATGGATACCTTACCGATTCCAAACAAGTCTTGGTTAAATCAAACGATATTAAAGCGCTAAACTTTCGATTAAAACTTGCCCGCAGGCTCGATTTTGATCTGAGTAAGCTTAGAGCATCTCTAGACGTTAAGGAAGGAACAGAGATGTCAGAAAAACTAGAACGTTATTATTCTTCACGCATGGGCGATTATCAACAAGCCATTGAAACGATGGCAAAAAAAGCCGCTACACCTAAGATGCGTAAAGCCATAAATGCTGTAAATAAATTTACGACAGCAAAGACTATTTCTTCAGGTAACCTGAATAATACCTATGATATCGCCATGAATGAGCTGATCGCGGCTTGGGATAAAAGCCCTGCGGATGAGAAGTCAGCTTACATACATGGACTGCAGAGCATAACGGGCGCTTACCTGGACCGATCCGCCATCGTGCAACGTGCAAGGTTAGATAAGAAGAGCGCTGATCAACTGGAAAATATGGCGAGAGTGTTTAAGGCTAATGAAAACTTAAATATGGAGCCTTTTTTACAAGAATGGCTCAAGCAGTCCGAAGGATATTCTACGAGAGCATATAAAAATAACGTTAAAAGATATTTCAACCTTAGTTAATGCAAGACAAAGTACAAAGACATATTGTTCACCGTCAGGTCATTGACCTTCACTTGAACGATGAGTCAAAGGCCAGGGATTGGCAAAGTAGAATGTCGATGTACTGTCACAGGCACATTATCCCTGCGCTTGAAAAAGTATGCGACGAGTTAACCGCCTCTGGCGAACATTTTAGAATAGATCAGTTGGAACTGACTCTCGACCCTATTCAAAATGGCGATTTACAACCGGATTTAGCCGAAAAGCTGGCGAAAAGGTTCAAAGAAAAAGTCATGAAGCTTTCGGTCGAGCAGTTACAGCTGGTAGTTGATAATGAAACAGAAGAAGCGCATTTGCCTTTAGGCGTTACCGTCGCAGCGCACGAAGGATCTTCCGATTTTGAGGCCTTATTGCATTATATTGAATATAGCATATTTCCCTGGTGGTATGATACATCCCTAGGAAACATCGATGAATTGGTAAGGAGATCCTTAAAGGGTAAAGCTGATTTACCACTACAAAAACTCATTAAACTGTCAATTCAGACCCAGCCACGTTTGCGGCTTATCAATCTTCTTAAAGAACAGCAACTTTTTGCATGCTTAGATAAGCCCGGAAGATCTAGATTAAGAGAATTATACCACGATTTGAGCGACTTTGTACCAGTTAAAGACTTAAAAAATATCTTCTTTCAGGAGTTCATAACCCAAGTAGTACTTCAAGCCGATAATCAGCAGTTGGAAATAAACGAAACCCAGGCCGTTGTAAATATTTTGTCAGCGTCGGGTTATGAGTTTTATAACGCGTCGGACTTTAAATTGAAAGCGCTTGAAAGACTGAAAAAAGAAACTTTGCTTTATCAAGTGCTTGATAGAAATCTGGATCAAGTAAAATTTCTGCACACAAATGATGCATACTATAATAGAAAAGATCGTTTAACTCAAGATTCTAAAAACAAGTGGGACGACCCAGGAATAAACTCAAACGCTACAGAAACTCAACCTAATACTCAGCAGCAGGATCATAATGAAGAAGGTATTATGCCATTAGAGCCCCGGTTAAACCAAGCCATAGGCACTGTGAAAGGTGATTCAACACTACCCGGTCTGGGAGATTCGCTTGAAACCGAAAATGCAGGGGCTATTTTGCTGTGGCCCTACCTACAGATGTTATTCAAGGAACTGGGTCTTGTGGAAGAAAAAGCATTTATTGACCCTGAAAGCCAGCGTAAAGCCGTTCAGATCTTACATTATCTGGTCCAAGGCGATGAGGTAGGTGCTGAGCACCGGTGGGTGATATTCAAATTGCTTTGCGGAGTGAAGATCGAGGATTTTGTATGTCCGGAGTTTGAACTTTCAAAAATAGAGAAAGAAGAGTGTCAAAACCTCTTGAAGTCGGTCGTGAGGAATTGGGCCGTATTGAAAAATACAAGCCCATTGGGTCTGCAAAGTAGTTTTTTAAGAAGGCCGGGATTGCTAAAGCAAGATCATAATGGTTGGGTTTTACACGTGCATCGAATAGCTATCGATGTGCTAATCAATAAGCTAAGCTGGCCGATTTCCGTAATTAAGCTGCCCTGGAATGAATATTCAATACATGTGAAATGGTAAGTGAAAGAATAAAAGTAAATGCCAGTGATCTGCAATTGGAACTCAATTGGTTTAGGGAGATCCTCAAAACGAGATCGCAACTCAATGCAAAGGAAGAATGCAAATATGCTGATATCTACGACATTAGCCCTCCGTATTTCAATGGAAGCGCCTCAGACTACGCTTTATACATCAAAAAGTATGAGCTGAGCTTTGAAGAAAGATTTCTGCTGATCCTGGCGCTGACTCCTCATATCAAACCAGAGTTACTGGACATCTTCCTGGTCAAAAATGAAAACACTAACCAGATCTATACTGAGTTTGGCGGCAAGCGTGGTAAAACCCATCTCGGCTTTTTGCCAACAGGTGAAACGGCCATGTTTATTTTGGCAGGGAGTAATCTGGAAAGAAGATTTTCGTTGCAAAGGGCTTTTGATGGAATGGGATTACTTGCCAGAGAGAATATACTTTGGCTGGAAGAGACCGAAAAAGGAGAGCCAGCGATGAGTGGCGCTATCATGATATCCCGCGAGGCGCTCGAGTTATTCACTTTGGGAGAAGACAGAAAACCGAATTTCAGTACGGAATTTCCTGCTAAGCTGTTAGAAACCGAAATGGAATGGTCGGATCTCATTCTTACCTCACAGGCCACAGAACAATTAGCCGAAATTGAGAATTGGATAGAACATAGCGGTACATTGCTGCACGATTGGCAAATGAATAAAAGCCTTAAACCGGGCTTTAGAACATTGCTCTATGGTCCTCCGGGGACAGGTAAAACACTAACGGCCGCTTTGTTAGGCAAAAAGACAAATCGAGATGTTTATCGCATTGACTTGTCTCAAATGGTATCGAAGTATATCGGGCAGACTGAGAAAAACCTGGCTAAGGTCTTCGATCGGGCTGAGAACAAAAGCTGGATCTTATTTTTTGATGAAGCAGACGCATTGTTTGGCAATAGAACAAGCACTAAAGATGCTCATGACCGATATGCCAACCAGCAGGTGTCTTACCTTTTACAGCGCATAGAGGTATACAATGGTCTGGTTATTCTCGCATCTAACCTTAAGAGTAATATTGATGAAGCTTTTTTGCGCAGGTTCCAGTCTATGATCAGCCTTCCAATGCCTGGAAAGGAAGAGCGTTATCGGTTATGGAAAAATGGATTTTCCAATGAGGCTATACTGGCCAGTGATATAGACCTGAATGAAATAGCTGATAAATACGAAATAGCCGGAGGAATAATTATAAATGTGATCCAGCACTGCTCATTAAAGGCCTTAAGCAGGAAAAGTAATGAAATACAGTTACAGGAAATTATTACCGGCATCAAGCGCGAGTATCACAAAAACAGAAGAACAATTTAACTACTAGAGTATGCTACAGTTAATGACCAACGAAAGATCACGCCGTAAAACTCCAGGCTTCGTTCAGCCCAAATTAGAAATAGGGAAGCCGGATGACAAGTATGAAAAGGAAGCGGATGCGGTGGCGGACAAGGTAATGAGAATGCCGGACCCCTCAAATCATGTTCAGATGAAAAGGAACAACAGCGTGCCTGACATTAGTATGTAATGTGCTAAGTGAGAGTAAGATGAAATTCTGCAAATGAATCCTTCCATCCAAAGATCATCTAATGACGGCCCTCAATTTGCCAGTAATAGCGTGGCCAAAAGATTGAATAACTCAAAGGGAGGTGGGCATGTTTTACCAAGTTCCATAGGGTATGAAATGGGAAGCAAAATAGGTAATGACTTCGGTGCGGTACGCATACATACCGATGCTAATGCTATTCGGATGAATAGAGAGCTGGGAGCCAAAGCTTTTACCCATGGCAACGACGTCTATTTTAATAGTGGGCAATACAACCCATCAAGTTCCGAAGGCAAGCGCTTACTGGCACATGAACTGACACACGTGGTGCAGCAGGGAAATAGTATGAATTCTATCCAGAGGGCCTGTGGGAGAGACAATGATCGAACTGTTGACGGCTTTCCAGCCACATATATCGAACATATCGATGTAAATGTTACAAATCCTTGCCGTGTTACACTAAGATGGACCGGCCCTGATGCATCCAGTCAACCGACCGGCCCTTTTCATGCTACAATTGGAAATGGCGCTGGGCGAAATAATTGTGATAATACCGCAGATAGTAACGTAAGCGGCTCCAATTGCACTCCAAAAGGCGATTTTACCATTGAACGTCAGGCGTGTTCGTTGGGAGCTTTTCCTGATGCAAAAAATGCTTCTTATTTCCAGAGTGCCAGGGGAATAGCTTTTCATTATTGGCCAAACCGACCAAATTGCCCGGCATCGCACGGATGTGTTAGAATGAGCATGGAACATTCCGAGTTAATTTGGGATAACTGCATTAATGAGAGAACAGCCAAAGGGCATGGTAAGCCGGCCACTACAGTTCATGTTGGTGGAACCTGGAGTGCGTGCGGTTCATAAGATAGGGTGATGGTCGATTCATTCCTATCACATAATGAAAAAGGGTCAAAAGAGAGTTTCAGTCCCAAGCATAACAGTTCTTTTCCTTCTGATAATCAGATGAAATACACTCAGGGTAGTAAGTGTAAAAATCTGCAAATGAAGGCCCGGTTAGAATCGAACCATTTAATTCGAATGAAGCCTAGTAGTAATTCTTCTTCTCAATTTGCGACAAATGATATCTCTCAAAAATTAAATAGCGCCAAGGGGGTCGGAAATCATTTACCCCATCAGATAGGAGCTGAAATGAGTAGTAAAATTGGACCTGTTTTCAGCGAAGTCAAAGTTCATACTGATTCAAACGCCGTTCAAATGAGTAGAGAGCTTGGGGCCAAAGCTTTTACGCACGGCGATGATATCTATTTTAATAGTGGGCAATACAACCCGTCCAGTGCGGAAGGTAAGCATTTGTTAGCGCATGAATTAACGCATGTCATACAACAAGGACCTCAAGGGAGAGTCTCACCTATGATTCAACGTGAAATGGTGAGAGATCGGGACGGTACTCTCGTATTTGATACAAGAGATGAAGCTCAACGTAGACTAAACAATATCATCAGGATAGTTCCTGACCCGGAACTTGAAGGGAATTTTCTTCTGGAGTGGAGATGGAATCCCACTAATCCGGCAGAGGATCCTTGGACCCGCGGCACACGATCGCGAACAAGAGTACTTTCTGAACGACGACTTGGTGAACTTGTAAGAATAGCAGGTGAGGAGGGTAGATGGTATGTTGAAAAAGACACGGAATTAAGGCCTGATGAACCTGCCACAACTACGTCACCGCCGCGGAGTACATCAACGTCGGAGGAAGAATCGGAGTCATCACCCGAGTCGAAGGTCTGACTGACTTTTGATGATGGACCAAAGGCAGCAACTCCGGGAGTACTTGACGAACTGTCTTCGGAAGGCATATTGGCCACTTTTTTTCTCACAGGGGGAAACATGAGAGATACCGCGAACCAGGAAGCGCTAGTAAGACGAATGCTTACCGCTGGCCACCGTATAGCTAATCATGTATTTACTCATAGCCCTACAACCGCAGATGAGTACCGCAGTGCATATCCGTCCCTTATTGATCCGACCACACCGGACAGCCCTGCTGAAGCACGAAGGTTTAATGAAAACTTCACGAGCAATGAGAGTCATTTCAGATCACTGCTCGGCACGGATTTTCCAGGGTTTGACGTAGCCAGGTTGCCAGGAGACGGTCGTACATTCCCTGAATTAGTGGCTGCCACGGAAAGACTGAGAATGCGACATGTGGGTTGGGATTTTGAGTTTGGTAATAGTAGTATTGGCTGGTTAAGGGCTAGAAACTGGCAAGGTATAACGGGAGTCAGAGCTACGTACGCAAGGCTTCCTAGTGGTAATGACATCATATTGTTTCATGATGCACACTGGTCGGGAATTTTCAGAGCCTCTTTTGCTCAAATATTGAGGAAGCTGAAACGCCACTTTTCTTTTGGCCTGATTGATAGTAATGGAAGATGTAGTTAAGTCAATTGAATTATGAAGCGAAAGTAATTTATAGATATGGCTGTTGACTTAGTTGGGAGTACTAAAACGGAATCAAGAAAAGGACTACAAAATGATGGTTTGTCTCATTCCCTGCCTAAACTTGAAATAGGCAAACGGAATGATAAATACGAAAAAGAGGCCGATGCAGTAGCGGATGGGGTGATGAGAATGCCAGACCCGTCAAATTATGTTCAGATGAAAAGGTATGGCAGTACGCCCGACATCAGCATGAAATGTGCAAAGTGCGAGGAGGAAGAAAAGCTGCAAATGAAACCATCCTTGCAAAGATCTGCTGATGGCAGCACTCAATATGCCAGTGAAAATATAGATCGGAGGTTGAATAGCTCCAAGGGCAGAGGGCATGCGCTGCCTACTCCTCTAGGGCGCGAAATGGGAAGTGAAATTGGGAGTGATTTCAGTGCAGTACGCATCCATACAGACGCTAACGCCATTCAAATGAATAGGGAGCTGGGCGCTAAAGCTTTTGCGAATGGTCGTGACGTTTATTTCAATAGTGGGCAATACAACCCCTCCAGCTCAGAGGGCAAGCATTTGCTGGCGCATGAACTGACACATGTGGTGCAGCAAAAGGGCAGCGGCGAGTCTTCTATTCAACGGTACAAATGGGAAAATGATCCTTCTAAAGCGCCCCCCATGTCGTGCCAAGCGGCCACTTCTCTTCCGGCTGGAGTTGGAATAGATATTTTGTTTGGTAACAACAGTAATACACTAAGTAAGTTGGATAAAGCTGCTGCATTAACCTTCGTGCAAAGTTGGTATAAAATGCCTGTGCCTCAACCGGCTCGTGTTGATGGTTATGCGAGTATAGATGGACCAGGAAAAATTAACTGGCCGTTATCATGTAAGCGTGCCGAAGCTCTTGCCTCTGAGTTGAAGGCACCTTCTGATGGCTCAAAAGGTATTCCTTCAGCACACATTAAAGTTTTTGCGCAAGGAGAGACAAATCAATTCTCTAAAAAATTAGGTCCAAATAGGAGGGCATTAGCTAGAATTCCTAAAGTGCCTGTTCTGCCTCCGCCATTAACCTCACCTCGCCTTAAGGGTAATAAAGTGTTCGAGGATATTAACCAGTATAAGACATCGCTCAAGAAAGGCCATGTCAGCGCTGAAGTCAGAAGGGTTCAACAACTTCTCATTGATCTTGGATATAATATACCCGATTATGGTACAAGTGGTGAGTTAAATGCGGAGACCGAAGCTGCTATTAAAAAATTTCAGATAGACAGCGGTATTCCTAATACCGGAACTATTGATGCTCCAACGATAAGTAAACTGGATAAAAAGTTTCAGTCATTCACGCTACCGAAGGATAAAAACAAGCCTTGGACAATGGATTGTATTCTTAGAATACTTTGTCACTGGAATAAACAACTTGTTGAGAAAGTTATGCCGTCTTACAGCGTTGAAATTTTTGACTCTCGAAAATTCAACGTTGAAAAATGGAATGGCAAGAAATGGGAAAAAAGTACATTCTACTCCGGTGGCTACAGAAATGGCAAAAAAAAGAAGATGGGCTTACTGAATACTACTGATTGTGAGCAAATGGCATTTATTGTATATCATGAGGGTTGGCATGCCATGCAGGGTAAAAAATTAAAAACTACTCTGGAAAGAGAAAAAGACGCCTATATTACTTCCGAGCAGTGGTCAATTGATGCTGGCTTGAAAGGAAAGCGTTTTAGGGACAAAAGCGCTAACTCTGTAGAGGACCTTAGGCAAAAAGATAAAGCAGGAAATGATATTGTTGATGACGCAGCAGCAGAAAGGCTGGTTAAGCAAAAATATGGAGGAGTGTCTACCGTGGCAGGTGAAAAACCAATTAAAAGAGTGGGTGCAAATAAGGTTAAAGTACTTCGAAAAGATGGTACAGTTTATATACGAAAGGCCAAAAAAGCGGACAGCGTAAAAAGTAAAGCTATAATGACTAATCAAAAACCGATAGATCCTAAGAATTGGGATTGTACGGGTAAAACGTGAGTTGATTTTAACACAGGTTCCAAGGTGGAAAACTACATATCAAACATTCGAATTGAAGGAGTCACCGTAACTATAGACTATTTCCCGGGAGAAATACCTGGTGTAAATTATGGTCACTTCCAGGTAAAAAATGAGATCAACAGGTCTATTAAAATGGAAATCAGTCGGCTCTTTTTTATAGCAGGAGATGATAGAGAGGAACTTGAGGCTTTCAAAGTTTATAATCTTCCAAATCATACCATGGCTAAAGATGGCTTTTTAACTGTGGAAAAAAATTCTTCAAAGACCTTTTGGATAACAATAGAGCGAAAAGATTTCTTTCCCATTAAGTATGCTGAATATGCCTTAGAAGCTGAAATAAAGTTGGAAAATTTCAAACAGGTTGCCAGGTCAAACTATGAATTTATAGAGGAGATGCCATTTGAGTGGCTATTGTGAAAATATATGAGAGATGCGGTTTGAATAATACTAGCAAGTAAGTCATGTTTCAATCAGGAAGGAAATCCGATAATAACAGCAGCGCTCAGAGGTTGTCTCACGCTTTGATACAAACTAAACTTGAAATAGGAAGGCTCGATGATGAATATGAAAAGGAAGCCAATGACGTAGCGGACCAGGTAATGAGAATTTCTGATCCTTCAAACCAGGTGCAAATGAAAGGCTATGCCGCTGCACCCAACATAAGCATGAAGTGCGCTAAATGCGAGGAAGAAGAAAAGTTGCAAATGAAACCTTCCATTCGAAAGTTATCAGAAGGAAACATGCAATATACTGATAATAGCTTAACTCAAAAACTGAATAGTACAAAAGGAAGAGGTAAGACACTACCCGAGCATGTAGGCCATGAAATGGGAAGTAAGATTGGCGCTAATTTTAGTAATGTCAAAGTTCATACCGATGCCAGTGCCATTCAGATGAACCAAGAGTTGGGGGCCAAGGCATTTACACATGGTAGAGATGTTTATTTTAATCAGGACCAATATAATCCGAGCAGTTCAAGGGGAAGGCGTCTTTTGGCTCACGAACTGACTCATGTTGTTCAGCAAACGTACAAAAACGATCAGATTAATAAACAGGAGGATAAAACAGAGAGCCCATTGGTTAAAAGTTCAAAAAAGAGATTAGCTGTTATGAAAAGATATAGGGATATTTTAATGGCTAGTGATCTCAGAAAAACTAGAATAACCAGTTTAAATAGGCAACTATTAAAAGAGAGAACGGAAATGGACAATACTGGCATTGATCCATTTGGTCCATTGGATCTGAGACAGAAACAAGAGCGTAAAAATATTAAAAGCCTAAATCGAAGGGCGCTAAGAATTGAACTCAAATCTGATTCTGTGATTTTCAATGTAAAGTTTCATGTGAGATTAGAAGGAGCCACTAAAAAGGCATCCGCTGCTAATTTTAAGAAACTTGTTAAGAATTTTCAGACAGGTGTAGACATGGTTTGGAATCATAAAATAAGTCTGCTGGCACCTATGGCAGGTAAAAAATTCAATGTAGTTCCAGAGTTTGTGCATATAGATCAAAACGACCCCAGAGACCAAAATTTCTGGCTGATAACAGTGCGACCTACTAACTTAGGTGCATTAATATACAACGGTCAACCAATGGGTGGAGGAACAGGTATAGGTGGATTGCCTACTTCTGTTACGGACTCGAATGTCGATGGAGGAGTAATGAGTATTCCACCATCACATATTACTAATCCAGGTGTGTTGGGTCATGAGCTATTGCATTTGTTTGGCTTAGTTGATCGTTACCTTACGCAGACAGTAATGACTCCTAAAGGTGAGGTGCGCGGAGTAGCCACAACCCCTACCAGGGGTAATCTAAATGGTAGAAAAGATCCATTAGGTAGTGAAGAATCTACTATTTTAAGAGAGGATGTTAATTTTTTGTTTCATCATCTGGGTGTGTATGCCGCAGAGAATACAAGAGATAGAAATGAAGCGCAAAGAGCAACTAGTGGAATGTCATTACCCATGGTATTGGAGGAGATTCATCGATTGGAGGGTATTATTAGAACAGGAAGAGATTCTAGTTCCTTGATTGAAATCAGGAAGGATTTCAATGATAAAATTAGTGACTCAGTTAACGACCTATAGCCAATGTCTTTATATTACTTATATAAAAATGTTAGGTCTCTGATTAGCTTAGCTACCTCTGTTGCTGATGAGGCATTACTGATTAATGGTGCCGTGTGTATTTATCATACATTTCAAATGGTTGGGAATGTTCCTGCCGGAAGCCCTGTAAGAAACATCCGTACTCCTATAGGCGGGACACCGGCAGGTTATACCCCTCGAGACCCCAGCAGCGCCTCTAGCTACACTCAAGAGTATTCACCTGTTCTACAATTTGCTTTCCTTGTAGATCATACATGGGTGATTCATGTTACTATTGGTACCACCACGAATTTATCACGCGTCACTGGAACACCTATAAACTTTTTCTAATGGATAAAATACAATGTACGAAAAAAGACGGGGTATCGAAGTCGCTATTGATGCACTTTGATACTGTTGGGATCAATACTGGTCAAAAAACTAGTGAACTGTCTCAGAATATGAAATCCTCTTTAGAATCGGTAAAACCGATCATGAAAGCCAATTCTTCGGCACAGACACCGTCGATTCAGATGAAATGTGCTAAATGTGAGGAAGAAGAAAAATTGCAAATGAAACCTTCCATTCAAAGATCATCTACGGAGAGAAAGGAATATGCAGGCGACCATATTGGCCAAAAAATAAATAGCGCAAAAGGAAGAGGGAATGCCTTGCCTGATCATATAGGTCATGAAATAGGAAACAAAATTGGGGCTGATTTTAGTAGTGTGAAAGTGCATACTGATTCCAATGCTATTCAAATGAATAGAGAATTAGGGGCGAGAGCTTTTACGCATGGCAATGATATCTATTTTAATAGTGGTGAGTATAACCCGTCAAAATCAGAAGGAAAACATCTACTGGCACATGAGCTGACGCATGTGGTGCAACAGGGCTTTGCACAGCAAAAAATTCAAAGAAGTATTGGCGATGGCCATGATCTCACAGCCGATAGGTTTTCAGGCAACGAACGATTGGAAGCTGCGTACGACGATGAACGTTATATTCGCTTTGGGTCAAAGGGAGAACACGTAGTGAAACTTCAAGAATCACTAGTTGAAATCGGTTATGACTTACCAAAATTTGGCGCTGATGGTATTTTTGGTAAAGAGACCTATTCAGCCGTAAAAACCTTTCAACGAGATTTTGGACTAGCCATCGATGGTATTGTCGGTCCAAAAACAATGGGAACCCTTGATAACATCTTTTCTGTACAACTCATGGATATGGAAGAGGAGGATGATCTTGAACCTATTGTTCTGGACGGTGATTCATCACAGGGGTTGACGGTTCCTGTAGGAGACGAGCCTTTGAGCAGCAAGGTGCAAAAAGAAGGGGGCGGAATTCAAGAATTTATTCAGACAAAACTGGATCCACCGCCAAAGAAACTAAAAAGACCACCGGCAATCGTCAAGATTACCATCGACCTTACAGCTCAGAATATCAAAACAAAATGGAGTGACAAGAGAGAAACAGGTCCTTATCATATATCTAGCGGCAAGGGGTGCCCTAACACAAAGGGAGATCCTTGTAAGAATCCAAAAAGATCGGATAAAGATACGTATTGTACACCAGCCGGGAAAGGATTCAAAGTCGAAGGTTTAGGAGGTGAAAAATATAAAAACCGCAACGGTGATTCTATGTCCTGGTATGTGGCATTCGTTGCTTCCAGGGGAATTGGCATTCATAATGCGCAACCCGTAACCGGAACTCCCAAATCTCACGGTTGCGTGCGTGTTGAAGAATCTGTAGCGAAAATGATCCATAACAACGTTACAACAAAAACGAAAATTGATGTTATAGGAAAAGCCCCTACAAAGAAGTATAAAAAGAGTAAAAAAGCTACCCAAAAAGGTTATCCCGGGTGTCCCTTACCTCCTACGAAGAAGAAAAAAAAGAAGAAAAAATAGTTTAACCGACTTATAGTTTGAAGAACAGATTACTAGCTCCAAATGATAAATTCCTGCTTCATAAGAAACGACAACATCAAGTTCCTTCGAACTAATATTAGTCATTCAACAATCCATCAACTGTCTCATTAAACTCCTTCACAAACTGATCATAATAATGGCCGGTCCCCGGTCCGGTGAAACCGGTATGAATACGTTTTACTTCACCTTCGGCATCTAAGAATATGGTCGTTGGAAATGCTAATACATGATTTAACATAGGTAACGTCTTGGCTGCTTCTTCTTTGTCCTTAGTTCCTGCTATTAAATAGTTAAAATCAACACCTAGTTTATTCTTCATTTTTAGAACCCGGCCGCGGGCGTAGTTAAAATCAGGCTTGGCCTCGTATGCCAACCCCAGTATCTCTATACCCCGATCTTTATTTTCATCATACCACTTCTTTAAGAACTTGGTTTCATCCATACAATTGGGGCACCAGCTCCCGAAAATACTAATGATTAAAGGCTGACCTTGATAGTCGGAGAGTGAAACCATATCACCGTCAAGATTGGGAAATTCAAAGTCCAGACCGTCATAGCTCTCCTTTATGAAAGTGAGTGAATCAAGGTTTGGAAGTTCTGCATTTTCATCTCGTACGGCATACCAGGTTTCATGCCAGTGCGCGCCTGACCAGAAGTGACCTGCTATACTATCTTCTGAAACAGTGGTGGCGGTAAATAAAAAGGCATGGCCCCCATCGAAAGTGGTTAGCTTCATTTCTTCATCGCTGGCGGTTCCTTCAAGAAACCTGTAATCTCCGGTGGGCGTGAGAAAGGTGCCGGTCATTTTGTTATTCTCACTTCTAAAAATGCCAACAGCCTCGGTAGTATCACTGTCCTCGGCATGGATAAAAGTTACTCTCCACTTGCTGGAAAAAGTCTGTGAAGATGTCGTATTTCTAAAACGATCCGCATCATCGTGTACCGCCTCAAAAGACAAGGAATAGTCATCTTCATAATTCTTTGTCCAACTTCCTGAAATGCTGGTTTCGGTAATTTTCGCTGTGATATGGGCATCAAAGATGTGCATAGGCAGGTATAGTGAATCGCCCACAATCTTTCCTTCATCAATTTCTATACGCTCATCTGCATTTATAAGGTATACCCTGAGACCATTACTATTATTAATCTCGAAATTCATTGGTAATTCGTTACCTTGAATGGTGAGGACTCCCCGCCATATGCCATTTTTTAAAGTCAGCCTGTCAGAGGGCGTGCAGCTATAAAATCCAACTGCGAATAGAACAAATAATAGAGTTGAGGTTCTTTCGATCATTGCGAAGATAGAATGAAGTGGTAAAAAACGTAGGGGTATAACACAGCGAAAACGTACAGAAAGTTCAGCGTTTCTTAATATTCTCTATTTAAGATTTTCTTTTTTTCTGCGTCATACTCTTTCTGGGTAATTATACCTTCATCTAAAAGTTTCTTTAATTCCCTTAGTAGCTCGGCAATAGTCGGCTTCTCTATTTGGTTATTTTTAGATTTCATGGCACACCCTTCATAGTCAATATTGTATAGAAAGTGATTATGATCAATCTTTAGTACACCTTTTTCACTTATATCAGGTTTCCACCAAGCTCCGGTTGCACCATCAACGATTATACCCCAAGGTATAGGTATCCCATTTATTATGCCGGTCCATCCAAATAGTGTTCCTACAAAAGACCAACCTCTAAAGGTTCTTTTCTTGAATGACATAGTCTGTGTTTCGCAGCCTTCCTCAGATATTTTGAAAACTACTTTATCCGCATTTTTTCTTGGAATTCGAACAGATGCTTCTCCGATTCCAATTGTTTGCCCTTGATATTCAATTTTTGCTCCACGATGATCCCTGACCATCACTTTTGCATTGTAATTGCTTCCACCAACAATAGTGGCACAACTTGAAAAAACACAAATGGCTGCTAAATAGCCGATAATACTTAAAATTCTCATTAATTCTAAAAGCTCAATTTAAAACAAGTTGCGAAGTTACTTTTTGAAGCTAATTTTAATAGGGTAAAAATGAAATTTTACTCAAATCTATGGTATCAGAGAATCCAACTAATGTCAAATGTTCACGGACCTAAAAATAATTGAATTAGCATCTGTTTTAGCCGGTCCGAGCGTTGGTCAATTCTTTGCGGAGTTGGGCGCTGAAGTAATCAAAATCGAAAATCCTAAAACAAAAGGTGACGTCACTAGAAGTTGGAAAGTTAAAGGTGAAGATAGCAGTGATAGATCAGCTTATTTTACAAGTACAAATTGGGGCAAAAAGTCGCTGACGCTGGATATAAGCCAAATCGAAGGGTTGAAGGTTTTGCACAGATTGGCAGTAGAAGCGGATATTGTAATTGCGAGCTATAAACCAGGAGACGCCAAAAAACTAAAGGTTGATTATGAGACGTTGAGTGGGAGAAACTCAAAACTAATTTACGGAGAGATAACGGGTTACGGAGCCGACATTAAAAGGGTCGGTTATGATGCTATCATTCAGGCAGAGTCAGGATTTATGTATATGAATGGACAAGCCGATGGCCCACCAACGAAGATGCCTGTAGCGCTGGTTGATGTATTGGCGGGTCATCATTTGAAGGAGGCAATTTTACTGGCGCTGATCCATCGCATGAAAACGGGAGAGGGTAGACACGTTTCGGTATCATTAATGGATGCAGCCATTAGCTCATTGGTGAATCAAGCTGCTAATTACCTCATAACAGGTGTGGATCCTAGACGAAAAGGTTCAATTCATCCCAATATTGCGCCTTACGGTGAGATCTTTGAAACGCGAGATGAAAAGCAACTGATATTGGCTGTCGGAAACAATAAACAATTCAATAAGCTTTGTAAAGTACTGGGCCTGTATCAACTCATAGAAGATAAGCTCTTCACTACTAGTCCATCGCGAGTCAAGAATAGGACGCTCCTGGGAGATCAGCTCAAATCAGAAATCAGCCAGGTTGAAAGTGATGCATTGATGAAAGAGTTAAATGCAAATCAGATTCCTGCAGGAATAATCACTTCCGTGGCTGATGCACTTGAGCATCAGGATATTGCAAGTATTAAGCTTCAAAGCAACGATTTATTGGGGCTGCGTGGGTTTGCTGCCTCTGGATTGGAAATTTCCTCCCACATTCTCCCACCGCCAGGTTTAGGTGAGCACAATAATGCTATTCTAACCCAAGAATTAGGCTTTAATACAAATGAAATCAAAGGATTAAGCGAAAGAGGTATCATCTAGCTCATTTTCCAAACTCACAGGATAAAACCGGTGGTTCTGTAAAATATGGCTAAACAGCCATCTAGGATGGTTCATATCACTGTTTTGGTAAAAAGTGTCATAAAGTGGTAGAAAGTGGTTGATATTCCCAATATATAATATATATTTGTTTATTAGACTACGACTACGCAACCACTAATGACCTTTTTTACTAGTCAGTTCGAATGTAAGATTGATGCCAAGGGTAGGCTTGTACTCCCGGCAAAGATCAAGAGCATTCTGCCGGAATCCTCTGGTAATGAGCTGGTTATAAGAGAAGGTTTTGAGCCGTGTCTCATCTTATACCCAATGGTAGAATACAAAAAGCTGTACTCTAAAATTGCGGGCCTAAATGAGTTTAATCCTGAGTACAGGAAAATTCAGAGGCAGTTCTTTAGTGGAAGTTCAATTGTGGAATTGGACAGTGCAGGTAGGTTTCTTATCCCTAAGCAAATGCAAGATTTTGCCGGTTTAGGAAAAGATGCTGTTGTAGTCGGAATGGGGAATAAAGTTGAGATATGGAGTCCTGAGAAATACAAAAAGTACTCTTTAGGCGATCCTGATGAATTTTCAACTTTAGCGCAGAAGTATTTGGATAATTAAGCTGTACGCTTGGGGCTACACGCTTCACGTTGTATGCGGATTTTATCTGATTGTTGGTAACTGGCTTCAAGCTTTTAGCCGCATGCTTCAAGCTTAAAGTATAGAAAAATGAATAGGATAATCGATTTGTAATGAGAGATTTTAAAAAATTGAGGATTTGGCAAAAGGGGTTTCAGTTGGCTGTGGCTACTTATAAA
>CALBPF010000127.1 GCA_937899105.1 uncultured Flammeovirgaceae bacterium
CAGTAGTACAAGAGTAGCTTCAACGGCCAATGAAACATTGAATCCTGAATCTGCCACAATAAATGATAACCAATTACGCTTTTATCCTAATCCGGCAAATAACCATATAGTAGTGGATTTAGGAGGCGCACCACTACAGTCTGTTGAAATATATACCATGACCGGAAAGCTCATATTGTCTAAAACAGATATCAATGATTCTCGGGTTGATATGGACCTACAAGCCATTAAATCAGGGTACTATGTTATTCGGGTTAATGGTTTATCAACAAGCAATGTGGGAACGTTGATCAAAAACTAAAATTAGTATTGATGTTTTAAATGAGGTTGACATAAAACGTGATGTGTTTCGCATAATTATTTGAAAATAACTTCTAATGTCAACCTCTTTTTTTTCAAAAAGATCCAAATAAGCTTAAATGGATAAGTTCATCATTTGTTTAAAAACCTTATTCTGTCTATTGATTTTTGTGGGCGTTTTGTTTCGGTGCAATACACGCTCAAACTCAACTTTACAGCGTACCCAACGGCCAAATATACTGATTGCTATTGCAGATGATCAATCTTTTCCCTACGCCTCCATTTACGGGACCAAAGGTGTAAATACTCCGACCTTTGATAGGGTCGCTCGCGATGGAGCATTATTTACCAACGCTTTTGCTGCTGCTCCACAATGCAGCCCTTCGAGAGCAGCCATCCTTACCGGAAAGAATATTTGGCAATTGGAGGAAGCAGGCACTCATGCAAGCTACTTCCCTAAAATACCCGTTTTTACAGATGTCTTAGAAGAGAGTGGCTACCACATCGGCTATACCGGAAAGGCATGGGGCCCCGGGGATTGGCAGACTTCCGGATGGGAAAGGAATCCGGTTGGTCCGGCGTTCAATGAATATGAAATGAAGGCTGTTCCCACTTCAGGAATTAAGGTAAATGACTATTTTTCTAACTTCAAAGCCTTCCTGGAAAAGAGATCCGGTGATCAGCCTTTCTTTTTTTGGTATGGAGGACATGAACCCCACCGCGGATATGAATACGGCTCAGGTAAAAAAAGCGGCCGACCCTTGGAAGAGGTTGAAGTTCCTAAGTTTTTACCGGATACTGAAGTGGTAAAAAATGACGTGAACGATTATGCCTTTGAGATTGAATGGTTTGATAAGCACTTAGGCAAAATGCTGGCTTTTCTTGAAGAAAAAGGACAGCTTGACAATACGATAGTAGTAGTTACTGCGGATAATGGTATGCCCTTCCCTTATGCGAAAGCAAACCTGCAGGAGTATGGAACCCATGTCCCATTGGCAATTTGCTGGCCACAAAAAATCAGCTCCAATCAGGTTATCGAAGAATTGGTTTCATTGATTGATCTGGCCCCTACCTTTTTGGATTTAGCGGAATTGGATCAACTTCCTGCGACAACCGGTAAGAGTATGGCCGCTCTTTTATTCAATGACGATGAGTACGTGAATAGAAAATATGTTTTCACCGGCCGTGAACGACATACGCACGCAAGACCCAATAACCTTGGCTATCCGGTAAGGGCGATACATTCCAAAGAGTATTTGTATGTTCGAAATCTGAACCCTGCATTATGGCCTGCGGGCGATCCGGTAGATAGCAGCTGGAAAGAAGTCTTATCCGGTACTAAATTCAAGGGAATGTGGCCCGGATATCATGATGTTGATGACTCGCCATCAAAAATGCTGATCCTGGATAATAAAGAAGAATACACCATGTTTTTTAATCTGGCTTACGAAAAGCGGGCTTCTGAACAACTGTACCATATTGCAATTGATCCGTTTTGCATTGATAATGTTATTAGTGATCCTAAGTATGCGGAAGTCCGGAAAGAACTTAGCATTGCGTTGGAATCAGAATTAAAGGCGCAGGGCGACCCCAGAATGTT
>CALBPF010000128.1 GCA_937899105.1 uncultured Flammeovirgaceae bacterium
GGTCAATCAGAAACAACCATGGGTATTTGGGTAATAAATCCAAGTTGTGGCAGAACGGCATAAAATCACCATTGTATGTACGATGGGGAGATAACTATAAGTCAAAAGATGTAGAACGGCTTGTAACCATTACGGATGTATTTCCCACTCTTTTGGAAATAGCGGGAATTTCGATTCCAATTAATAATAAACAGCTGGACGGGCGTAGTTTCAAACCGTATTTGGAGCACGAAGAGGCAACGTTAACTCCGAGAGAAGCAATTTTTGCTCAATGGTATCCCATGTGGGAAAAGAATCAATGGCAACCCTTATCAACAGAGCAAAAAGCAGAACTTGAATTCAATAGACAGCGGTTAACGTGGATATCGGATAACTACAAACTTCTGCTCAACCCGAAGAATGCACCGGGAACTCCTGAAAGAATGGATAATGTCGTGTTAATCGATCGTAGAGCAGATCCCCTAGAAAGCACTAATATCGCTTCTGCAAAGCCTGATCTTGTGGATGAAATTATCGTTAAAATGAAATCATGGTTTGATGGTATTTTGGCTGCTGAGCATTCATTTATTGCTCCAGAATTCGTGATTGGTTTAAATGAAAGGAAAGTTTCACAGATAAATGCATATGGACCTTCCAAGGTGGTAGGGGCCGTAAATAATTCACATAGGTTGCAGGGCTTTGATGATCTTGGGGAGTATGTGGAGTACAACCTTAAAATTAAAAATCCAGGTAATTATCAGGTAGTGGCAAATACAGGAGATAGTAATCTGAAAGACGTAAAAGTGAGGCTTACATGTAACTCGAGACGGTCTGAGCAGACTTTGAAGAACAGTGATCGTCAGGAGATAGGAACTATTGACCTATATGAGGGGTCACACACCATGCGAATAGAAATCCTGGAAAATCCGGATGGGGGTACATTTGGGCGATAACAAACTTTGGAGTTTATTAGGCTGAGTGATACAGTTAATCCATAGCACAAGTTATAGCCTACGTTACGCCAAAAGCAATTAACGGTTGCTTTTTGGAGTGTATCCCTGGATATATTCATTTAATTTTTTTATTTCGGCATTGAGGCCGGGACGCTCCTGTAGCCCGGTATCAAACAAGCCTTGTTTAATTCCATTGTTACCAAAGTCGGGTGATGAGTTAATTGGGTTGCACCAAAATGCACCAATGATATAGTTGGTTTCCAACGCTTGTTTGATGTACTCCGCATACCGCTGACCGGCTATTTCAGGTGACTCTTCCGGTTTCCAGCCTCTAATTTTTTTTCCTTCTTCTTCGAACCGAACTGCAAAATCACAAATGATGATTGGCTTGCCTCCGCTCATTTTGTGAATATCATCATAGGTTTTCTTAGGGAAAGTTGCTCGAAATTGAGGTTGAATCGCAATGGCATCAACATAAGGGATCAGTTCCTCAATCACAATAGGATCAACTGTTGGGAATGCAAATCGATCGCCAAAAATAAGGTGGTTTGGGTCATACTTTCTATTGGCGGTACCGAGAATTCGAAAGTACTCTCTTGCGATTAATCGTAAAAAAGCTTCGTCTCTTTCCTTACCGCTCCCTCCATTCCAGGTGCTTAAGAACTCCTGATATTTTAACTGACCAGGGGCGTCAGAAGGAAGGGCTCGCATGAATTCAACCCAGTTTGTATTTTTTGAATTCTCTAATGGCCACACTCCAAGGTCGGTCCAAAAGTATCCAATAAGGTTAGGATTATTCTTGTTCCGGTTACAGAACTTTTTCATTTCATTGTCCATTCTTTTTTGCTCCTGAGGGGCAAATACATCAATGTATTTGAAGCTTTTAAGACGTCTGTAACTGGAAATGGGCACGATATGGTTGAATCCGTCTTCTTAAGGCATATCATTCTTCAATGCCGGAGGGGTGCCGTAGCCGTAAGAATTGAAGCCAAGCTCTTTCAGTGCATCTCCGATTTTTTTAGGATCAACCCCATGCTTTTTGTTATTGATGTGTGTAACTCCATGAGCAAAGAATGGTTGTCCCGAAAGATCAATAAGCCAGGTTCTGCCATCTATTTCTTTTATGGATATGCTCTTTGGTTGTTGTGCCGGACACATGAGTAAATTGAGGATTACGATAGCCGGTAGAATCAGCTTTATCATTTTGATCATTTGAGCTATGTGTTTAATGTTACTCGGATCTTAAGAATATTGCCTGGAATTCTCATTGATACGTTACTGGTATCATGCTGAATATCAAGTGTTTATTCACAAGGTCTAAATTATTCTAAAAGCCTGCAAGCACAGTTTGGATTCTGCCTAAGTTGGTTAGTAATCTGTCAATTTACCAGTTCTTTAACTTCATAAGTGAATTTGCTGAAGTCGCTTGCACCCAAGTTCTAGCATGCTAAATACTTTAGCGTGTGGTTCAGGAAATATTGTAATCAAAGTCCTTCCTCATACATAGCAGAAAAGCGAGGTCATTCGCAATTATAGAGACTTGGTAGTATCCCAGCCTTGACGTATTTATTAAATTAATGATTTGACCTCTGTTAAGCAATAAACAATAATTACTACTTATTTCTTGCCTTTTTTAACCCATTTCTTTCCTTAATTAACAATTTTGAACTTTTTCAAACCTTGAATAGCAGAATGTAAACCTTATTTCTAGTGTCAAGAGAGAATTTTGTTTTGAACCATGAACTAACTCTAAACCAAACTCTGACTTATGATGAAAAAGTACTACATATTAATAATGCTTATGCTGACGGCTTCTTTGGTAATGGCTCAAAGTACTGTCAGTGGGACTGTTAAAGACGACCAGGGAGAGACAATTCCCGGGGCGAATGTCCTAATAAAAGGCACCAATCAAGGGACAGTCACGAATATTAACGGTAAGTTCAGTCTGGAAGTATCAGAAGATGACGCGGTTTTAATCATTTCATTTGTCGGATTCGAATCTCAGGAAGTGGCTGTAAATGGTAGAAGTACTATTGATGTCACCATCGTTCCAGACGTAGCGGAGTTGCAGGAGGTCGTTGTCGTAGGTTATGGTGCGGTGAGAAAAAGTGACATTACGGGTGCTGTTACATCAGTAAGAGTAGATGAAAATGTTGCTAGGCAGTCTACCACAGTAGATCAGCTGCTTCAAGGGCGTGCCGCTGGAGTGCAAGTGACCGGCGGAGGCCAACCAGGATCTGGTGTGAGTGTAAGGATTCGTGGAACGAACAGCTTGCGTGGAAACAATGAGCCTCTTTATGTTGTAGATGGAGTTATTTTTTCGTCAGCCGGCGAGGATGCCGCTGTGTCTGATGTTCAAGTCAATCAAAACGGACTTAATGGAATAAATCCTCGTGATATTGAAAGTATTGAAGTACTAAAAGATGCCTCTGCAACAGCTATTTATGGCTCCAGAGGGGCCAATGGAGTCATTCTAATAACTACTAAAAAGGGAACATCCGGAAAAGCCCGAGTAAACGCCTATGCAACCACGTCCATCACTCAGGTAACAAAAAAACTAGATGTTCTCAACGGTGTCGAGTACGCACGCTATCGAAATGAAACGGCCATAAATGATGGTATAGACGTACCTTTTCACATTTCTAACGGTGAAGTCTACCCAATCACTTATACCAATGGAGCCGTAATCAGTGATACGCCATCAGCTCAAATTGATTGGCAAGATGAGATGCTAAAACAGGCTAACGACTTTAATGCTGGTATTTCGATCTCAGGAGGGAGTGATAGAGGCAATTATTATGTTTCTGCTGGGTTCCTCAATCAAGAAGGACTTATAGATAATTCTCTCTACCAAACGGGAGATTTCAGGATAAATGTTACACAAAATGTAAGTGATAAGCTTACTGTAAGTGCAAATCTCTATGCGTTTTACGGTGAAGGTTCCTTTGCCCAGGACGGTGATCGAACCGGGAACAATCAGAGAAGTTTTATAAGCAATGTGCTCTTTACAAGGCCATTGTTTGATGGTGATTTTGAGGATTTTGCATTGGATAATCAAATAACAAGTCCTTATTCATGGGTCAATGACTTTGAAGATATCTCAACAGAGTCCAGGTTTGTTGGACGTTTGATGTTGAAATATAAACTACCTGTCAAAGGATTAGAGTATGAGATAAGCGCTGGAGGGAATATCAGAAATAAAGAAAGATCGAGGTGGCAAGGTGTAAGCACATTCTTGGGAGGGATAGCAAATGGAACTCTTACTTTGAGTGAACTGGAATCAAAGTCTTATCAAATAAATAATCTAATCAGATATAGATGGAATACTAAAGACCACAGGGTTCAGGCATTACTAGGAAATACCATTGATGGCCGTGATGTTAAGAACTCTAGTTATACTGTTGAGGATTTTGTGACAAAGTCGTTTACTGTGGATCAGCCATCTTTCGGCCAGTCTATAATCAACCCGTTGACTTTCAGGTATTCACCTACCAACATTATTTCCTTCCTTGGTCGCGTCAACTACACCTTCAAGAATAAGTATGTTTTGACTTCCTCCTTTAGGTATGATGGGGTATCCAAATTTCAAGGGAGTAATCGCTGGAGCTTCTTCCCATCTTTTGCCTTGGCGTGGAATGCTTCTGATGAATCGTTTATAAAAAGTCTAGGGGTGTTTGATGAACTTAAAGTAAGGGCAGGATGGGGCCAAATTGGGAACCACGGAATTGGGCCATTTCAGACCTTGGCTAATTATGGTGGTGACTTGTACGCCACACCCTCAGAAGGTACTTCTGTTTCGTTCGTGCCCCAAAATATTGCGAATGAAAATCTTATTTGGGAAACTACAGAACAGATCAATTTTGGTGTAGATTTTGGTTTCTGGAACAATAGAATAACAGGGACTATCGATTACTATGAAAAATACACTAATGACCTTCTTCAGAGTTTTGTACTTCCTCCTTCTGCTGGATTTCGTACGCATTCTTCAAACCTAGGTGAAATATCTAATAAGGGATTAGAATTTTTGGTGAACGCTGTGGTTGTTGACAAAGGTGATCTTCGCCTTACGGTAGGTTGAAATATTGCCTTTAACAGAACCAAGATAGAGAAACTAGGAATACCACTTAGCGGATTTTACATAGATGGGGAAGAGCAGCAGCGGTCTTTTTATTTCGGAGATCAGGTAGCCAACGGTCTTTACTTTAAAACCCCTGCTAATATTATGATGGAGGGAGAACCAATCGGTCTTTTAATGGGATACCAGACCGATGGAAGTTATCAGTCTTCTGACACTTCTTTCCTGGTATATAATGGCG
>CALBPF010000129.1 GCA_937899105.1 uncultured Flammeovirgaceae bacterium
CCGCATATGTACTTTTAATTGCACTTATTTCTATAGAGTTTCTTGCTTTGGTATGTTATATCTTCGAACAAATTTCGCTGGTCTATGCAGGTTTAGGGGATATAGAAAAAGCGCTCGAATACCAGAAAAAGGGCAAAATCCTATCGGATTCACTACTAAGCAACGAACGGGTAAAATTGAGTCAGGAAATAGAAGCTAAATACCAAAGTGAGGCAAAACAGCGCGCCATTGACCTTCTAGAATCAGAAAACGAGCTTCAGGAACTCAGTATCAGTAAAAGTAGAAACGAGCGAAATGGGCTGATTATCCTCTCCATAGTGACGCTATTGGCCCTGGGATTATAGATCAATCAGAACAGGATCAAGCAAAAAGACAATCAAAAATTGAGGGAGCTCGATCGCATGAAAACAAGTTTCTTTGAGAACTTATCACATGAGTTTAGAACTCCACTGACCTTGATCATAGCGCCTTTGAAGGAAAGAATGATACGAGCCGATAATGAAGAGAAAAAGGTATTAGGACTTGCCCTTAAAAATGCAGAAAAGCTATTGAAACTGATTAATGAACTGTTAGATCTGGCCAAGCTGGAGGCCGGGGGGCTCACAGTCGATAAATCTTCTACTGAGATCTCACAGTTTTTTAAACTAATCGCCGCCTCTTACGATTCCTACGCTTCAAGCAAATCAATTGTTTTCAATGTCGAAGTGCCCGAAGAAGAAATTTGGTTAATGCTGGATCAGGAGATCCTTACAAAAGTGTGTAACAACTTGTTGTCCAATGCTTTTAAATTCACCTCAGAGGGTGGAGAAGTGCACCTTAACGTTCAATATAAAAATAGCGCTTTAACAGTACAAGTCGCTGACAACGGTGTGGGAGTACCGGTTAAAGATCAGGAAAAGATCTTCAACAGATTTGAGCAAGGTGAGCGATCAGGGAAGTTGCAACAAGGTACAGGAATTGGGTTAGCCTTGGTCAAAGAGTTGACCAAGGCCCATAGCGGAAAAGTTGTTTTGGAAACCACCTCTGATGAGGGAGCTACTTTCACGGTATCTATACCCGCAGAAAAAGGGACAGCAAAAGAATCTGCCAGAATATCTGCCGAGCAGCTTTTAGCTATGGAGCAGGATACATCAACACCTGAAGTAGTAGACCATTCGGAAGGTGACAGTAAAGTTCTAGTCATTGAAGACAATGATGAGCTTAGGAATTATATCTCAGGTCTTCTGAACAGATCTTATCAGGTACTTACAGCGGCTAACGGCAAGGAAGCCGTAGATATAGCCCTAACACAAATTCCTGACCTTATTATCAGTGATGTAATGATGCCCGAAATGGATGGGCTCGAGCTTTGTAAAGCGCTGAGCCAAAATAAAGAAACCGATCATATACCTATAATTCTGCTCACCGCCCGGGCTGACAAAGAAACCAAACTATCAGGTTTGCAATTGGGTGCCATCCAATACATAACCAAACCCTTTGAACCTGAGGAATTAAAAATCACAATAAATAATATTGTCGAACAACAGCGGAAGGTTCAGGATAAATATTTATCCGAAAAGCCGTCAGCTAAAGGCCACGAGCTACACCCATTCATTAAAAAATGTGAAGAAATAGTAATGATGCATTTAGATAACACCGCATTCGACATAAGCCTCTTCGCTCGCGAGGTTGGGATGAGCCGGATGCAGTTACATCGGAAGTTGGTTGCATTGACCAAGTTATCCGCCACTGCCTTTATTCGTCATCATCGGTTAACCAAGGCCAAAGCATTGTTGAAGGCGGGTGAATCTGTCTCGCAAGCAGCCTATTCTGTGGGATTTAGTAGTCTGAGTTATTTTACCACGTCCTTTAAGGAAGCGTTTGGAATACGTCCTTCGGAATACGAACGCGAACCCATTTAAAATGACTGGAAGCAGCCGACAAATTTACAGCAAAAGAGAATTTGGGCAGGTTAGTAAAAATCTTCTAGATTCGTGTACCTACTTAGCTCAGTAAACATAAAATTGTGTGCCATGAAATACAATCTAAACATAGCTTTAAGTTTTATTTGTGTGTCTCTGGTCTTGGCATCTTGTGGTTCGGGCACCAAAACCGAAGATGTTCAAGAAGAGGAGTCGCCGTCAGCTCCGGTCAGTGAAACCACTGAGGTAGATACACCTCAGCTGCCGACGACGAACGCCTATGCCAACAAAATATCAAAAACGGTTTGTGAAACTATGTCACTAGATATGGTGGCAGATATTATGAAAGTGACTGTTAGCAACATCAAGACCAGCTTCACTGATGTAGGAGGTTCGGTGGACTGTAGATGGGGCGATTACACTTCTCAGGATATAGCCGAGCGGATTAATTTAGGCGTGAGCATGCCTGCTTCCAATGAAAAGGATACCCAGGCTATGTGGAAATCCGATCTAAAAAATATCGATTCGCCCGCCATTGAAGCCGCGAGAGTAGAAATAGTAACACTGCGCCTAGATCATGAAACCACCGCTACCTGGAATGCTCGTCAACAAACGTTAGTAGTATACCTATCAGGTGATACGTTTATGCGCTTTCATGTAGGCCCGGCCACTGGTAATAAAAAAGATCAGTATAAGGATATGGCCATCGCCTTTGCCCAAGCTTATCTGGCGGAGTAAAAACAGTGCATTTAGTCATGCCCAAGGCAGACTAACAAACCTGGCCAATCTTCTGGAGTGATTTGAATGTCGCACTAAGCCCTGGATTTACAAGTAATACAGATGAAAATTCATTAAGGTAAAATAAACAAGACCCATCATGTTACAATAGAGCAAGACTTTGCTACATATCATAAAGCTGTAGGAAATGATTTGATCGAATTTTAGGCATATAATATTCCTGAAAATGAAACCAATCAACTTTTTACTTTGCATGCTTTTGACTATAGTGGCTTACAGTCAGGCACCCATTGTTTCAGATTTCACGCCAAAAATGGCGGTAGCAGGATCCAGCATTACACTGACAGGTTCCGGCTTCAGCAATACTCCTACCAACAATATAATCCACTTCGGTTCGGTCTCAGCAACCGTTATAAGCTCATCTACGAATTCATTAGTGGTAGAAGTGCCTGCAGGCACAAAAGTCGATAAAATAAATGTCCTCAACACGGTTACCGGTTTAAGCGGACAAACAGCGAGTAATTTCTACCCAACTTTTGACAGTGGGGCACGCATTATTCCAGCGTCTTTCTTACCTCATCAAGACTTGGCCATTAGCGAGGGGGCCAGAACAGTACGTATGGTGGATGTGGATGGTGATGGTTGGCTGGAAATTGTATCTATTTCCAGGCAAAGTATTGGCATTCCCGGCCAGGAAATCTCCATTTTCCGAAACCTGGGTACCGGCTGTTCGCGTAGTAGTAGCTCTTTTGCACCAAAAATTGAGCTCAATATAGGGTTAGCGGATACCGGAGGTAGCGGTATGAACGATTTTGGTTTTACCGACCTGGACAATGACGGCAAGCCCGACCTGTACTTTTCTTTGGACGGTAATCCATTTGGTTTTGGAGGCGCTGTTTGCATTTATCGAAATACAAGTACGGCTGGTACTATATCATTTGAACCAGTAACTATACTGAATTCTTCCCAGCGTATTTCCTATGTATCGGCAGGTGACTTTGATGGAGATGGAAGACAGGAAATTGTAGCCGGCAGAGCAGCTACAGCAGGAGGTACACCCGCTTATTTGTTTATCTATCAAAATTTCAGTTCTCCTGGTAGTCTGGCTTTTAGCACTGAAATAGATATAACAGCCGTTGCCCCTGCCGGAACCTGGGAGCGAATGATTGTTGTGGATATCAATGGTGACAATAAACTTGACCTCGCCGGGTTACGAAATTTTGAGGTAAACACAAGTGTGGTTCTTAATCAAGCTACTTTAGGCGTTATTGATATTAATACGTTTGCCACAAACCCAGACCTCATCAATGGCTCGAATACCATTGCCCTATCTGATTTTGATGGGGATGACCTACCTGAATTAATCACACATAATGAAGCTACAAACACAGGTATTGCCCTAAGACCAAATACAAGTTCCCCTACTGAAATATCATTCGCTGATTCTATTCCTTTTTTCACTAATATTTTCGTAGAGGGTGAAACCGCTGTTTCCGACATCAATGGCGATGGCAAAAAAGATCTTGTCGTAGGTACAGACTGGAGTCAGGATTGGATTTCAATTTTAGAAAGTGATTTTGACGGCACTTGGGATGAATCCTCTTTCAAGCAACCGGTCCGTTTCAAAACCAATACTGGTTTCCCAATAACGATTGACGTTGGAGATTTAAATCATGATGGTAAACCTGATATAGTTACTGCTAACCAAACTGCGTTCCTTTCCATTATTGAAAACGCTGTTCAATTTCCTCCGCGAATCCAAAATGTTTCCAGTTACCAGGCTCAGACCGGAGAAACTATTACCATTACAGGGCAATACTTCAGTCCCTCTGCTTCGGAAAACAACGTTCGTTTTGGAAGCGTACTGGCGAACGTAATTTCAGCCTCGTTAACGGAACTAGTCGTAGAAGTGCCTTTAGGTACAACGTATGATTACATTACGGTGGCTGTAGGTATCTATACTGCCATAAGCCCTCAAAAATTCAGTGTTATCTCAGGCCCCGGCAATGCTTTCGATGCCAATAGTTTTGCCCCACCTGTGACCATTACCACAACAGGTGACGTGAACGATGTGATAGCCGGTGATGCGGACAACGATGGCAAAGTGGACTTGCTAGCCAGGGACGGAAGCAGTTTGCTTATTCTAAAAAATCAGACTACGCCTGATGTTATAGAATCTTCCTCTTTTCAAACTATCCCAAGTACCTTAGACTTATTTGTGCAACCTGGACAGCTGGTGGACCTTAACGGGGACAATTATCTGGACCTTTTTGTAAACAGTCGTGTGCTATTGAACAATAGTGAAGTTGGCGTCGAACCTATCGAGTTTCAAGCTCGAATTTTCTTACCCACACAAAATGGTGACGGCACACTAGCAGATATAAACCGGGATGGAATTTTGGACCATGTAGTAGCCGCATCATCAGGAAGTGTAGTATCCATCAACGAAGGGCTTTACACCACAGCGCCACTTGTCGCCGGTGGAGGCCTCCCAAATTCAGCATTCGGGAGTGTTATAAATTTACCAAAGACCGCAGCTGGGGGCCATAGTATTGTGGCCGACTTGGACGGGGACGGTTTCCCGGACATTGCTGCCAGTAATCCCAATACTGATAATATGTCCCTTTTCAGAAATCTCGGGTCGACCGATATTATCTCAGATACCGATTTCTCCACCGCACAAAACTTCGCCGTAGGTGATAATCCTACCCAGGTTGTGGCCGGGGACCTGGATCTGGATGGAAAAACGGACCTGGCAATCATCAATCAAAATGACAACTCCGCAACTGTATTGCACAACCAAAGTACTATTGGGAATTTGAATTTCGATACCTACAATTATCCGGTATC
>CALBPF010000130.1 GCA_937899105.1 uncultured Flammeovirgaceae bacterium
GGAGTAATCGGGTTATCTCGATCATTTATTCAGTCAGGTGCTTCCAGTGTAATGGTTTCGCTATGGTCAGTCCCCGATGGACCAACCGCCGATCTTATGACAGAGTTTTATCACCAATGGTTAGAATTAGAGTTAGATAAAGCACAAGCGCTACGCCAGGCGATGTTGGTTACAATGCAGCAGCATCCTGACCCCAGAGATTGGGCGGCATTCACCTTAATTGGTGAAGCCAATTAAAAGCAGCTTCCAGCTCTGTTGGATGCTTTATATATAAGAGCTGCTCAAAAAGGAGGTAAAAATAATGAAAAAGAATAAACAACATTTTGATGATGGCTGGAAAATTTGGATCTGGGGCTATGTCTCAAGGGGGTGTTCAAAAGATGGAATATTCCGGATCTTAATTGATGAAGGATTCGAATACAGCGCCATAAAAAATGAACTTAACTATGAGCCTTCTCAAGATATCACCCTAATAGCTAATCCTCTAACAAATAAGACAGTCCTGGAGTCTGATGGCGAAGGTTCATCTGACCCTCCAAAAGAAAAAAATACGCTATTTTTCCCAAAATCGGAAAAGATAAAAACAGACCTTGCAGATATATTTGTAGTAGATAACTTCTTAAATAAACAAGAGTGTGAAAAAATAGTTGAGCTTATCAAGCAGAAATTAGCTCCGTCAACGATAACTAATAAATCTGAAGAAGATACTACTTTCCGCACAAGCAAAACCTGTAGTTTAAGCGAAATCGAAAATTCACTTATTAAAGATGTCGATAGAAGGATTTGTCAATATCTTGGGATCAATCCATCTTATTCTGAAAAAATTCAAGGCCAACATTACGAGATTGGAGAAGAATTCAAAGCCCACACAGACTACTTTGAGATAAATGAACTTGAAGAGTTCGGTGCAACGCAAGGCCAACGTACATGGTCATTTATGATCTATCTAAATGATTCTCAAGAAGGAGGAGAAACTCTTTTCAAAAATCTTGATGTATCATTTAATCCTCAAAAAGGACGAGCTGTTATATGGTGTAGTCTTTATCCAAATGGTTGCCCAAACCCAGACACCATCCATCAATCAAAACCAGTCCTAGAAGGGGAGAAAACAATCATTACTAAAAGGTTTCGTTCCCAGGGACTAGGACGTCAATTTACAAAAACTCCTAACGAAAGGATAGCGCCTTTAACAAACCTAGGATTTTGCAAGAGAAGTATTCCAAATGATCTTCTAGAAGAACTTATTGAATATTATGAGGAAAACCGTTCAGATGCTTCAGAAGAATCAGTGAAAGATTTCATAAAAGGGTCAGGTAGTATCACTAGCGAGTTAATAGAGCTTCCTCAGGAGCTTCGTACCAAGACTCATGACATATTAAAGCCAATTTTAGAGAAATGGGCTGGAATTGCATTACAACCCACTTATGTATACGGAATCAGATGTTACAGAAGAGGTGCGCGTTTATTACCTCATAGAGATCGTTTAGAAACTCATATAGTTAGTGCTACTGTGAATATCTTTCAAGATATCAATGAGCAGTGGTCACTCGACATTGAAGACCATTTCTATAGAAACCACAGTATCTTTCAGCGTCCTGGCGAGATGATCATGTATGAAGGTGCACGATTGCAACATGGTCGTCCTAAACCTTACAAAGGAAATGGTTATGCCAGCATTTTTGTTCACTACAAACCTCTATAAATTTAACCTGGCTTCTACCGAGGGGAGTAGGCAATGTAGCCTTACTTATAGCTTTAGAGAAGAGTATTTATCTTTTGAGAAATCTTGTCAACATCATTAGAGAGTATTCAGATTTTTTCTAATCAACTATAACCAAATTTATTCATAAATCTTTCAACACTAGGATTACTATAAATTTTCTCTAGCATTTTCTCAGAAAGGTCTGAATCCTGTATCTGAGCACGCTCTTTTTGAAAGGGCTTTCTGACTCCACTTTCCCAATCAATAACAGTTTTCCATAAAAATCTTTCAGGATACAAACGTTGAAAGGGTTCCATAAATCTGTTCGAATACTCTAGATCAAGGTGAGCATATACCCTTCTCATTGTTATTTCGGGTCGGGTTATAAAGTCCTCAAGTCTAGAAATAAGTACATTGTTTCGATTAAGGTAAGGCTCCCAAACTTTGAAGTTCTCAACCAATGCCAACCATCTATTCTCTTTTTCTTGTTCACTCTGATGGTTTTGGTTTTCGATACTCCTTAATATCCCTCTTGGATCTCGCACGGTATAAATAAGAGAACAATTGCTCGCAAGATATTCCACGAGTTCAGGACTTCTATAGTAGTCTGGACTTTTATCTCCAATCAGTTTTGCATTTGGCTTCTTATAGATTTCTTTAGCTATTGCAAAGGCATCTAAATACCATTGCATAAGGCTGTTTATATCATTAGATTTTCTCTGCTCCAGTAAACCTAGCATATATTCCATCTTGAAACCGTGTCGATACAGTCTTGCCCAATGCAGCTTAATGTAATGCTCTGGAAATAAATATCGATTGATTTCACTTTCACAAAAACAGATAATTTCGGGGTGATCATCCAGACACCTGGACATCAGTGAGGAACCCGTTCTCAATGGGCCGATAATAAAAAACTGGCTTTTATCATTAATCAAACTAGACTTCATACCTTCTCAATGCTGTTGACCTATTTAGCTACGGTGGCTTTACAGCAGATAGTAAAGCGATAACACCATTGCGTAAACAGGAAGCTTGCGTCGAAAACTTTTGGTGTACACACCACAGAGTAACTAATGCCTTTGCACTTGGCGGTAAACTGATCTGCCAAACACAGCCAAGCGAATAATCAAGAGAAGTTTACTTGATTATTCACCTCTTAGGTTCTGTCAAGAAATAGTTTGATTGAGACATTCCAATCCCCAAAAAATAATACTGTTTTTGACTACATGCCATCAGGCAAACGCTATGTTTAGCACATGCATGTAAGCTGTTTGCTACATGTTAACAAATCACATATAAAAAAAGCATAGCATTGTAGTATGTCAGTATTTACACTACCTAAAATAATGTGTTATTACACCACTGCACTCTAGTACTAATGAATTCTCACCGTAAAACCATGTCTCGTCTAGCCTTTTAGGCTGACATACGTTGGAATTTGAAGGAATATTAAAAAACGGTAACTTTACCAAATTGAGAATTTTTGTTGCGAGTCTTGATTTTTAATGAAATTCTTCTTTTTCTTTCGAGGAAGTAGTTGTATATAAATACTTACAAGTATATGAATGTGAAGTACAGGAATATGAACTCTTGGTTAGAGAATAAGTGTAGATGAGGTCATTATCTTTCCAAACTCTTGGATTGCTTTGTCTACTGTTTACGATTTTGCAAGAAGGTGCAGCGGCTGTTGGGCAAATAGTGAATTTGGAGGCTTCAAGGTCTTTAGATAAGCAAATCCCTGCCTGCCAGAATAGTGAGGTAATTCCTGAGGGGACTCAGCCCTCACGCCTTGTTTCCAATCTTAGACATCCTTCGGCCGCTATCCACGATTCAAGGCTTGAGGGGTACTTGAATAACGTATCTCCTGATGAGCGTAGTCCGATTTTCTCGAGACCAGTGGAGCATCCTGCCACCGCCACTGAAAGTCGTTTCTATAAAGTGTCCGATGGACTTCAGGATTTAGCAAGCAATGATGAGGGTTTAACATTTACAGCTGATAAGCATCAATCGAATTCTACACAGAGTTTAGTCAATCAGCTCAGTCATGCAGATACTAGTCAGTAATGCTT
>CALBPF010000131.1 GCA_937899105.1 uncultured Flammeovirgaceae bacterium
GTAGCCATCAAACAAAAATTCGCGACTAGTGAAAAGCTTCCAAAGATCACCAGGCTGGCGTCTGAATACTTTTTGGAGAGGTACCCTAGCAAAGGTCCCTGCACCACGATCATCAGCCCACTCAAAAAGGAGAAGAAAATACCGAGCTGCAGAGAATCCCAGGCCAGTGATTGTAACGCGTGCATTGGGAAAGCGCCATAAAAAAAGCTGAACCCCAGGAATGTGAGGAAGTAGATCAATAACATGAAGGGCACATTCTTAATTTTGAAAACACCTTGGAAGGAAGTGTCTTCGCACTTTTTCATTTTATAGCATTCCTTATGCTCAAAACTAAAAACCCGCTTTATGCTAAAGTTCTTTCGTGGCTCTACCAAGTCTGTTTTGGATTCGGGCAACCGGAACCAAATAAGTCCTATAGCAACGGTCGAAATAAGTATAGCTGCCAATACCGGGATAGTCTCTCCATATTGAGTAGCGCCTAAGAGACCGGCCAATGACGGGCCGATAATAAACCCCAGACTTGATGACATGGCCATTTTCCCAAAGTTGGCCTTCCGGTTCTGGTCGTTGGAGATATCGGAGAGATAGGCATTGGCTACAGACACATTACCCCCTGTAAGTCCGTCAAAAGCACGGGCAATAAAAAGAAACACTAGCGGTAGGGTTACGGCAAAAGCGCCAAAGGTCTTTGACTCGATCTCCACCAGTGTGTTGATAGGCAGGTATAAGGCCAGCAAGAATACAAACCATGCCACTAGTGTTCCGATTTGGCTGATTAGCAGGATCTTACGTCTTCCAAACGTATCCGACCAGCGCCCTAAAATAGGCGCTCCAAAAAACTGAAAAGCAGGATACATAGAGCCCAACACACCATAGACAAAGGCGTTGCCTCCAAAGCGGTTGACCAAAAACACCAGAAACGGCATGATAATGCTGTACCCCAGCATCCCAATAAAGTTCACCGAGAGCACCGGAAGCAGGGATATGGATTTAGAAGTATTCGCCAATGTATTTCATTTAGAGCATGCCGTTAAGATACAACTAACACCTAAGGATCGTCATTCCCAGCGCAGGCGGGAATCCTGTCCGTACCAGCGCTTAACCCTTTCAAAATTTCCTGATTCAGGTGAGGAATGGTACTTCACCTAACGACATTCAAGCTCAGCTATTAAAAGTACTATTATTTGGTATATCTTTGAGAATCAATAAGGGATATTAGCTCAGTTGGTTTAGAGCGCTGCCTTGACAGGGCAGAGGTCACTGGTTCGAATCCAGTATATCCCACAAATCTCTCTCGACTTTTTTGTAATCAGTTTAGTTCGAAATCGAAGTGCCTTTAGCGCGAGATTCATGAGGGGATGTGCGGCACGGTTTGCGGGTACGAATAATCCAATACACTCCACACGGCAGGCGGGGTTTAGTCTTTTGGCCTTCTATGCTTTCCGGTTTTATAATACTTCACTTTAAAATCCGAGACCTCGTCTTTCAGTTTCTTATTGGCATTTTCCAACAGCTCGTTTTGTGTTTTCATGATCCTGAGTAGGTCATGTACGGCATTGAGGTTATCCAGTTGTGTGAATACAATTTCTTCTAACTCTGCTTTGGTGTATCTTCTCATTACAAAATGGTTAGATTTTTTTAATAAAGTAAATATACAAATTATGTATTAATTAATACATAAAAAGTTTATTATCTTATCTATTATGATGTAACCCCCTCGTTTACAGCAATAAGCCGATTTAGAAAAGGTTCAAGGAATACATAATTTAGCTTTTATCATACTTTATATGTAGCACAACCAACAGTGAACGATAGGATCAAAATTAACAGACTCAAGGTAGTCTTAGCAGAAAAGGAAGTATCACAAAAACAGTTGGCTGAGATGGTAGGTAAAGCTCCCAACACCATCACACGAATCTGTAATAATGATAGTCAACCAACACTCAAGTTGCTCCGTGAAATTGCAATAGCATTGGATATTGATATCAGAGAGTTACTTGTTCCAACCAAGGAGTGATATGTTGTCAATTTGCTCAGAGAAGTTCAAAATAAATATGAGAATAGAAAACTAATGCAAGCGGTGGAAGCTGAAATAGTGACAATACCTAGAGAAACACCAACCGTTTTATCTGAGTGGATAGCTAATGGCTATTCTGAAAGCATTACCAAGGAACAGAAAAAAGAACGAGGTCAGTTTTTTACTCCATTCGAATTGGCTGCCTTCATGGCCTCCTTTGCTTGTATAAAAACGGAGTTGGATCGGATTAGAATTCTTGATCCGGGTTGTGGCACTCTCACACTAACTTGTGCGCTTTTAGAGAAAATAGTAGAATTAAATCCAAGTATCAATCGAATCGAAGTTGATGCTTATGATATTGATACTTCCTTAGGTGGGCTTAACAAGGAAATAATTAGCTCTGCCGTAAGATGGGGTCGTGAACAAGGAGTTGAGATTAAAATAAACTTCATAGCGGAAGATTTCATTCTTTCCAATCATAAGATTTTCCAAATGGAAGGCAATTTTAGCGATTATGATTATGTTATTTCTAATCCGCCATATTTCAAAATCGGAAAACACGACCCACGATTACAGGTCTTCAAAGACAAACTTCACGGCCAGCAAAATATCTATGGACTTTTTTTACTCGCTTCAATTAACCTACTTAAGGAAGGTGGTCAACTGATCTATCTAATACCCAGAAGTTTTACTTCTGGATTGTACTTTCAAAGTTTTCGAGAGCAGTTTTT
>CALBPF010000132.1 GCA_937899105.1 uncultured Flammeovirgaceae bacterium
TTAAATGTAATTGCTCTGGATTTTGACCCTCCAAACCGGATGAAATTATCGGTTTGATACGCGAAATAATTGTCTGTATAAACAAGAAACAGATCAGATACAGGAGCAAACCGCCATTGCAACCTTGTATTGATATTCATGTTCTCTATCTGACTATTGTATTGGAAGAAGGTAGTCAAAAAAAGCTTTTTTGTTAGCGTAAGGTCCATTCTGGGGCCGATTAGGAGCAGTGTTTCTGTGTTGTAAGGCTCAGGCAAAATGATTCGATTAACGCTAAAGTCAATGGTCGTAAATCCGTAGGGTTGATATCGGTATCCAACAGAACCATTAAGATTCCATCTTGTGCCGTTGAAAAATTCTCCGGATCGGGTACGCAACTCATAAAAAAACTTTTTCCTGGCATCAGAATCAAAGCTTGCTATGAACTGATAATTAAAATATTCGGAATCTGCCGGTAATTCGACACCATCTGATCGCGTAGGATCAAAAGGATCAAACAAGTAGGTATATTGTCTTCTTAATCGCATGCTGAACCTGGCGGTATTTCTAAAACGAATGTCATAAAGAAGGTTAATATCCCAGTCGAGGAAGCCATAAGTACTATTACCAACCATGTCAAAATCAAATCCAGGACCGTGACTTTGTATCTTCCCCTTCTCAGGGAAGAAGCTATAACGCGTGGTAGAGGCCAATTGACGGATATCTGTACGTCTGACAAAACCTGCTTCCGGATTATATCCCTCTCCCACTATTTGGGAAAACACGTCAACAGAAAGGTTATAATTACTGTAGTTAAGACTTAATCCTGTGGCGAATGCTTCGTTGACGTCTGCTTCTTCCATTGAACGGTGATAGAAAACCTTTCCGTTCCAAAGGTTATCTGCCGTTGCCAGGTTAAAGTCAGCGCCAACTGTACGATTATATTCCTTAAAGTTAGTTGCATCATATTCGTTGGTCGACTCAAAAGTCTGCTTGTTCACCACTAAAAAATTGATACTTGATCTGGCAAATACCTTTTGCTGCGCCGTAAGGACTGAAAAATTATAAGAAGGAAGTCCATTAGCATCGTCATCTGCGGCTTGCATGGACAGGACACCAATCCGTAGGGCGTCGTTTACCTTTCCGCTCAACCGTAAACCTACCGGTATGCTGTTTTGAATATTTTGCCCCGTAGCAGTATCCTGTGCCACTCCTATCCTTCTGGTAAAGAATGGTCGGGTGCCCCCATTTCCAAAGTTTGAAAAAAGGTCGGCATTCTCTAAAAAAAATTGCCTCCGCTCCGGAAAGAATATTTCAAACCGATCAAGGTTAGTGACCTGCTGATCAACTTCAACCTGTGAGAAATCAGGGTTGATTGTCACGTCCAGATTCAGGCCAGGTGTAACGGCATACTTTAGGTCTGCTCCAAAGTCAAGCTTGTCTTCATCCTGGCCCTCTTCAATAAAATTTCGGGCGCTATTGGCGGCGATGTAAGGGATGACAGAAACATTGACACCGGGTTTCTCAGTAGGTCTATCCCACTCCATAATCCTGTGAGTGGCCATATTAACAATCGAAAAGTTACGCTGAATGGGACTCCACGTAGATCGCTCAGCATATTCGCTGTCAACGCGGTAAAAATTAATATACCAGCTTTCCTGACCTTCGGAATAGCGGAGAGTTTTGAAAGGTATCGCCATTTCAGCAACCCAATAGCCATCATATTGTTTTGCTTCACCTATCCATTTATTGTCCCAGTCCAGTGAAAATGCCCCGCTGCCACTACCGCCATTGGCAATTAAACCTTCTCTACGAACACCAAAAGGATTGATCCCAAAGAGTATGCCATTGGTATGATCTTTAAAAGCATCAAATATTACCGTGAAACTGTCATTGGCTTCACCTCTAAAATCTCTCCTAAACGATGGGGTAACATAATCACGCTTACCCGGCTTGTTTTCCATGATGCCCAGTACATAAATGTAATTGTCATCATACAACATTTTAGCCGTCGTTTGCGCCTCAGCCAACGAACTATCAAAAGGGAAATACTGCATGAAATCATAGGCAGAGTCAGCTAGTGCCCATGTATGATCCAGCGCCCCATCGATAGTTATCGGGGTATTTGTTCGTTTAAGTTTGATTGATTGTGCTGCGGACGTAAGCGACATGAACAACGTCAGCAATAGAAATGCTCTCATTAGCATAACTACAAAGGAATAAAATAATGCTCCCTTAGAAGCGCGGTTTTACACCAACGGAGGGTCAATTCATGAATTATTACTTATCAGCCGTGAGCTGGATGGTCACCGCAAACTCATCGCCCACAACAAACTCAAAGAGATTGCCTTCAATCCCGTAATCCTCACGATTGACCTTAAGCTCACCTTCAAACATGCCTTGTTTTCCTTCATCGAAAAAGCTAAAGGCAAGAATGACCTCTTTCTTTACTCCCCTTATCTCCATATCTCCGACTGCCTCATACCCAACCTGAAGCGAAGTAATTTTATTCGAAGTGAAATGGATCTTAGGAAACTTCTCCGCATAAAACCAGCTCTCTCCACGGGCATGTTTGTCTTTCGTTTTATTTCCGGTGGAAATAGTATTTACTTCCAATTCAACATCAAATTTTGAGGCGTCAAGATCATCAGGGTCAAATAAGATGATACCAGAAAGGCCTCTAAACGTACCTTCCGCTTTTGTACCTGAAAATTCTATGGTATAGTCCTCCGTGATTTCCCATGAAGTAACCTGGCTATATGCAACACTGGAACAGTAAAACAGGATCATCGTGAGCGAAAAAGCTGATAAGAGTGGTGTAGTCATGGTGCATGTTTTATTCATCAAGATAACTGTTTATAGAATTTAAGGTTCAAATTTGCGATGTCTGTATGCAATTATCCGTCCTATATGACCAAGCTACACTTTATTCACTACGCTTTTACCTTGCTGTTTATTTTATCAAGCTGTACAAAGAATGAAGTAAGTGAAGAATCAGAGCTTGAGTCTATACCGTCACCTACGGGTACAAACGCTTCGCTACCCTACTTAGTAACGGGCGCCAATGGCAATCTTTACCTGAGCTGGGTGGAACAATCAGGTGATACGGCCATTCTTAAATACGCCATGCTGAATGATAATGCATTTGGCCAGACTGAGACCATAGCTTCCGGAACGGATTGGTTTGTCAACTGGGCCGATTACCCAATGATGGCTGTAAACTCCAAGGGTGATATGATGGCTCATTACCTGGCAAAAGGCTCAAGTGGCACTTACTCCTATAATGTAAATATTGTGCTTAAACCATCGGATTCCAGCCAATGGTCAAAACCTATTATCCCACATTCTGATGGCACACCTACCGAGCATGGGTTTGTTACCATGCTGCCGCTATCAGATAACAACTTTGCACTCGCCTGGCTGGATGGACGTAACACAGGAGAAACGGATCATGTAGACCACAGCAATATGAGTAATGGAGCCATGACGATTAGAACCGCTGTAATGTATGTAGATGGGAAAATACAAGCAGAGGCCGAACTGGATAATCGGGTATGCGATTGCTGCCAGACCACTGGTGTATAGACCAATAATGGACCTGTATTCTTCTTTCGCGATAGGTCAAATGATGAAATCAGGGACATTGCCCGAGTTCGTAAGACAGAAACAGGCTGGTCTACGCCTGAAACTTTGTACAATGACAATTGGAAAATCAATGGTTGCCCGGTGAATGGGCCAAGAGCCGATATCGTAGGAGACACTATTGCGGTTGTCTGGTTTTCAGCGCCTGAAGGGAATGGATCGGTAAAGTTGGCTTTTTCCAAGGATGCAGGCGTTTCGTTTCAGCCTCCAATAGTGATAGACAGCATACAACCCCTAGGCCGGGTGGATGTTGTAATGATCAATGAACAAGAAGCCGCGGTAAGTTGGCTCGCTAAAGAAGGTGCAGATGTGGTCATTAAAGCACAACAGGTTTCGATCACCGGCGAAAAGCAAAAGCCAATTACCATTGCTAAAACCTCGGAAGCTCGCGGCAGTGGCTTCGCTCAGATGGCGCTGTATAACAGTCAACTCTTCTTTGCATGGACGGATTTTGGGGAGGACGAAAAGAAGAATATAAGAATAGCACGGTTAGGTGAGAGCAAACCTTCAAAGCATTAATAATTTAGATAAAGTCATCTCGTAACCGCCAGTGGGGGGAGAAGACATCTTTACCACAAAGAATGATACGCCTGACTTGCTATTTGGCAAAGATCTCTAACGAGATGACTTTAACGAGTTAGAAACTCCCCAAGAAAAGAAAATCATTCGGTAACCAGGGATTCCCGCCGCCGCGGGAATGACGCTGATCGGAGGCTCGGGGTAACGTGTTTATTAGGAGATATAAGTCTCCGGTTCCTTCTCAAATGATTCTTTGCAACCATCGCAGCAGAAGTATACCTTCTCACCTTTATGTTCCAACACGTATTTAGCAGAACTCCTCTGAACCGGTATTTTGCATACAGGATTGATGTAGTAGTCCAGCTCAAAAGCAGACTCATCGACAGTGTCCATCTCTAAACCGAATGTTTCAGAAGCCTGATCCGAGCGTTTCTCCTGGATGATCTGGGCTAGAATAGAAATAGCTACCTCCTCAGGTGTTTTAGCATTGATGTCAAGGCCTGCGGGTGTTTTTATTGCTGAGAGCTTATCGATAGATGTTCCCGTTCTTTTCAAGCCCATGAAAATTGAATTCGCTTTTTTCTGGCTGGATACAAAGGCCAGGTATCCCGCATTTAGCTCCATCGCTTTTTCAAGACTCAGCGCATCGTCATCTCCCTGGGTACATACGACAACGACTAAGTTATTAGCAGTCTGAGCTTTATACTCACTCAGAGCAACTATTTGATCCGCTTTGGGAAACATATCCTCATCAGCCCCATTAGCAATTACGGTTACCTCATAACCAGTCGATTTTGCTATAGTAGATAAGGCCCGCGCAATATGCGACCTTCCAAAAATGACTAAATGCGTTGTTGGTATCATAGGCTCAATGTAAACATCAATTTCCCCACCACTTTGGCAGGTCATTTTATAATAAGTCACTCCGGGAACTTCTTGCACATCAGGAGAAGGTGTAATGCTCACCAAGCGAGGTTTTCTGTCCTCTAAGGCAGCCATCGCTTCCTTGAGTACAATACCTTTAGTGCAGCCTCCACCTATCCATCCGTGGATCTCTCCTTTCTTGGTGATAATGGCCTTATCTCCTGGCTTTCCGGATGACGGCACCACACGTCTGACGATCATGGCCATAGCGTAGGGCTCCGTGCCTTTTGAGAATTCGTTCACCGTATTTAAGAAATCGCTACGCACTGGCTAATATGTTTTCAAGTTCCATTAAACTCTCCAGGTTATGGGCTGAGCCAAACTGGCCAACCTTCGGTAAAGCGGCCTTCATGCCTTTTGCCAAAGGCTCATAGCCTTCCATTCCTTTTAAGGGGTTTAACCATACTAATTTACTTGTTCGCATTTTTATTTTCTCAAGCTCCGCAGACAACACCTCAGGCTCGCCCTGATCCAGTCCATCACTTAGAACAATAGTTATGCTTTTTCCATTCAAAATACGCTTAGCGTACTTCTCATTAAAGTCCTTCATACAAGCACCAATACGCGTGCCACTGGACCAGTTGTCCGTTTCATGGCTCATGCGCCATAAGGTCTCATCGAGTTGGTGTGGATGTAGGAAATCACTAATTCGAATGAGCTTTGTGCTAAATACGAAGGCCTCTATATTTTTCAGGTTGTTCTTTAACGACCAAAGGAATTTTAGCAGGAAAAACGAATACTTATCCATCGATCCGCTGACATCGAGTAGTAAGACCAGCCTGTATTTTTCCAGTTTTCTACTCTTTCGATAGAGATTGATCAGATCATCTCCAGTGGACATGTTATTTCTGATCGTTTTCCGTATGTCTATTCTACCTTTCTTCCGCGAAACGAGTTTTCGCTTTAACCGATGGTTAAGTTGCCTTAATAGTTGATCGGCCAGTTCTTCTAAAGCCTGCGAATCTATTTGTGTAATCTTTGAAAAATCCGTTTTTTTCAAAGATTCAATCCCACTGGCACCGGTTACGCTCTTTGTATCCTCAACGAGCTCGTCTTCCATACCATCGGGCTTGAAGCCCATCATTACTAAGGACGCATTCGCTTTCTTGGAAACATTGGATCGGCTTTGATTACTAACCTTGTGCGCGTATTCATGCCTCCGCTTACCCCAATATACATCAAAGCACTTGTCAAAGATTTCGTGTTCTTCAATCCGTTTACAAAACAAAGACTTCAGTGCAAATTTCAATGACTGAACATCTCCTGCGAAACCATGGCTTATGGCTCTAAGCGCCTCTTGGGTATGGCTTAATCCAACATCTAAATCATTCTCACGGCAATACCGGCTAAAGCCAATAATGGCCTCGTCAAAACCTTCATGCCTGGAATGATGAAAAATGGGCATTCTATGACTTGATTTCCTCTAAAATCGCATCGACACCGGCAGTTCTGACTTGCTGAATATCGCTGTCGGATTTTAAAATTATTCCTAACGTCTTATCAATGTATTCTGTATTGAAATGCTGGGTATGCAGTACTAATAAGCTGTGCGCCCAGTCAAGCGTTTCTGCAATGCCCGGGGATTTATAAAGGTTCATAGAACGAATATGTTCTATGAATTTGACAAGACTTTCCGAAACCTCTTGGTCAAGATCGGGGTATTTTTTTCTAACTATGCTTAGTTCCTTTTCAAATCCCGGATAATCGATCCAGTGATAAAGGCACCTGCGCTTTAAAGCATCACTCAATTCTCGTGTCCGGTTCGATGTGAGAATAACAATGGGGCGATGCTCTGATCTTATCGTTCCAAGTTCAGGTATAGAGATCTGAAAATCCGAAAGTAATTCCAGAAGAAAAGCTTCAAACTCCTCATCCGCACGATCAATTTCATCAATAAGAAGTACAGGAGGTTTGTCTTTTGCCGTAATCGCCCTGAGCAACGGCCGTTTCAATAAAAAGTCTTCTCCAAATATATGATGTTCACGCTCGACAACAGAGAGGTCAGAATTTTCATTGAGCTTGATAGACAGTAACTGTTTCTGATAATTCCACTCATAAATGGCATTATTCACATCCAGTCCTTCATAACATTGAAGACGAATAAGTTCAGTATCCAAATAAGAGGAAATAATGTGCGCTGCTTCGGTCTTACCCACGCCCGGAGGACCTTCAAGAAGCAATGGTTTCTGTAGCTTTAAAGTTAAAAGAAGAACTGTTGCCAATTCTTCTTCAACTATATAGTTCAGACCTTCAAATTGCCCTATTAGTTTCTGTACCTCAGGAATCATTCTATTAAGAATTCTCTTCCTCTTTCTTTTTAAAGAGGCCTGAAACCTTACTCTTCAGTACTGAACCCATCATCGAACCGGCTTTTAGTTCATTGTTGAACTCTTCGCCTGCCAGTAAGGCTTTGAAGTTATCTACAAACTGGTTCATAAGCTGGTCAGAAACATCGTTAATTAGCCTAGATCCAAACTGAGCGAGCGTTCCCTGTATATTCACTACCATCTGAAAGTCGATTTCAGTACCATCTCCGGACGCCTTGGCATCGCCATTCATCGTCATTTCGGCGCTACCTTTGCCTTTACTATCAAGGCCTTTGCCTTTTAGGGTCATGTCATAATTTTCATTATCCATTTTTTCAATGGTAATAACCCCGTCGTATTTGGATTTTATGGGACCAAACTTGAGGGTAACCTCTCCCTTATAATTAGTTTCATCCATCTTCTCAGTAATTGACGCGCCAGGCACACACCCCGAAATTCGCATTGGGTCACTTAAACCGGCCCACACCTTTTCAATAGGTTCTTCGAGGGTAAAGTTTTTCGTTATTGTTGCTTCCATAATTTTATTTGATTGAAGTGATATAAATTCTATCTAATCTCTCAACGCGATCGGGCGAATTTTCCATTGTTACTATTACTTACATAATAAACTGCTTATCCTACTATTGGTTTGTCCAACACACCCTTTTCCTTTAACGCTTCGAAAATTTTAGCTGGCGTAATAGGGATATCAAGATGTGTGATACCGTATGGTTTTAGCGCATCCACGATGGCATTTGCGATGGCCGGAGGAGCCCCTACTGTAGGTGATTCACCAATTCCTTTTGCACCAATAGGATGATGTGGTGAAGGTGTTACCGTATGGCCTGTTTCCCAATTCGGAGATTCCACTGCCGTAGGAACCAAATAGTCCATTAATGTGCCGTTAAGGATATTTCCATCGTCATCATAGATGAGCTCCTCATACATAGCCGGGGCAATTCCTTGGGTCAAACCTCCATGGACTTGACCTTGGGCGACCATTGGGTTAATAATATTACCAGCATCATCAATGGCTACAAATCTCTTAACGTCAATCTCAAAAGTTTCTGGGTCTATTTCCACCACACAGATATAAGCGCCTGAGGGAAATGTCAAATTCGGTGGATCATAGTAGTGAGTAGCCTCAAACCCTGCTTCCATACCTTGTGGGTGATTGGTATAAGCGGCAAAGACGAGTTCTTGAATGGTCTTAGACTTTTCCGGAGCTCCTTTTACCGAAAACTTCCCTGGTTCCCACTCCAGATCATCCTCACTTACCTCTAAAAGGTGCGCGGCAAGTTTTCGTGCTTTGTCTCTAAGCTTACGAGCGGCTATTGCCGCGGCAGCCCCAGCAGTTGGCGTACTTCTGCTTGCATAAGTTCCAAGTCCATAAGGCGCTGTATCGGTATCGCCTTCCTCTATTTGAATATCCTTAGCAGGTATACCTAACTCTTCAGCTATGATCTGAGCATAGGTCGTCTCATGCCCCTGCCCTTGTGATTTGGTTCCAAATCGCGCAATGGCCTTTCCTGTAGGGTGTACACGGATCTCTGCACTATCAAACATTTTGATGCCGAGAATATCGAAATCCTTAGACGGTCCGGCGCCCACTATTTCTGTAAAGGTAGAAAGGCCAATACCCATCAATTTACCTTCCTTCCTCATCTGAGCTTGCTTCTCTCGAAGCTTATCGTACTCCACGGTCTTCAGCGCAAGTTTCAACCCGGCTTCATAATCTCCACTGTCATATTCCCAACCCGTTGGGGATTGGTATGGAAACTGATCTTTCTTAATGAAATTTTGAAATCTCAGCTCAGCTGGATCTTTTCCTATCTCCAAAGCATATCTATCCGTAATTCGTTCGATAGCATGAACAGCCTCAGTTACACGGAATGAACAACGGTAAGCAACGCCCCCGGGAGGTTTATTGGTATAAACTGCGTCTGCTTCCATAAAGGCGTGTGAATAGTCATAAGAACCGGTACCTATGGAAAACATCCCTGTTGGGAACTTAGATGGGTTTGCAGATGCATCCGTATAGCCATGATCCGCCAGTACTTTCATTCTGGTAGCCAGAATTTTACCGTCTTTGGTACCGGCCATTTCAGCTGTAATATGATAATCTCTGGCAAAGGAGTCGGCCTGCAGGTTCTCACTTCTGTCCTCTATCCATTTTACAGGTTTACCGATCAGGAAGGAGGCAGCGATAGCGATAACATATCCGGGATAAACCGGTACCTTACCTCCAAAACCTCCACCTATGTCCGGAGAAATTACGCGAACCTTTTCTTCAGTGAGACCCACATGACCTGCTACCAAGGCTATTACCGTACGAATCGCATGCGGCGCCTGAGTGGTCATATACATCGTAAGGTGATTATCCACCTTATCATAATCGGCTACGCATCCGCAGGTCTCTATAGAAGAAACATGGATTCTTGGGATATGCATTTGTTCCTTCACCACTACCTCGGCGTCGTTGAATATCTTCTCTGTCTCCTCTTTCTGACCAACCTCCCAATGCCATATATGATTATCTTTCTGATCTTCCTTGTCCGTTCTAAGGACGGGAGCATCTTCATCGTTGGCCTTAAAAGGATTCACAACAGGCTTCATCACTTCATACTCTACCCTTACCGCCTCACGGGCATCACGAGCAATGTATTTTTCCGTAGCAATGATAGCCGCTACCTCCTGAGACTGATACATAACAGTGTCAACCGGTAGTACCATTTGAGTATCAGACATTAAAGTTGGCATCCAATGTAAGTTGTATTGCTCCAAGTCTTTACCGGTAACCACAGCCAAAACACCCGGTATTTTTAGCGCTTCAGAGGAGTCTATATTTTTAATCTTAGCATAGGCATATGGGCTTCTTACAATATCCATATACAGCATACCAGGCAGTTTTACGTCGTCAACGTAATTCCCTTTGCCATGCACGAAGCGATCATCTTCCTTACGCTTCATGGAGTGCCCCATTCCGCCTATTTCTTTCGATGTTTTACATTGTATCATTTTTTACAGGAATTAAGGTTTTTATTCGACAAATACTGGTTCTGTAGAAGGCAATTCAGCCCCTCTGATTTTAGCTCCGGCATATTTGATGGCCTTAACTATATTATTGTATCCCGTGCATCGGCAAAGGTTTCCTGAAATACCCCATCTTATTTCTTCTTCAGTGGGATCAGGGTTTTTCTCTAAAAGCTCTACTGCTCTGAGCATCATACCCGGTGTACAAAAGCCGCAGTGTAAACCGTGATTTTCTTTAAACCCTTCCTGGATAGGATGAACCCCCTCAGTGGTAGCTAGACCTTCAACAGTGGTTATTTCTTTTCCCTGGGCTTGAATGGCAAGAATAGTACATGACTTTGCAGATTTACCATCTATCAAAATTGTACAGGCTCCACAACTGGAGGTATCACAGCCTATGTGTGACCCAGTCAGACTGGCATTCTCTCGGATAAAGTGGATCAACAAAGTTCGTGGTTCTACTTTCTGGGTATACTCCTCCCCATTTATTTTTAATGTTATTTCTTTTTCCATGGTGTTCAGATTAATTATTGAGCTCTTTCAAGCGCCTTGTGGATCATTCTTTTAGTCAGCACCTTTATGATTCTTCTTTTGTAGTCTTCAGAGCCCCTAAGGTCACTTGAAGGGTTACAATCTTCAGATGCATATTGAGCCGCACTTTCGATCGTCGTATCGTCAAGTTTGGCACCCACAAGAGCCTCTTCAGATCGAGAGGCGCGAAGTGGCGTTGGATTGACGTTGGTGAGCCCAATTCCTGCCTTGGTGCAAGTACCTTCGGCATCTAGCTCGACATGAACAGCTACTCCACCCGTCGCGTAATCTCCTACTTTTCGTTCTGATTTATGGTAGGCATTACCAAATCGACCTGTCGGAACAGGAATGTTAATACCGGTAAGTATTTCATCCTCTTGAACCGCAGTGGCGTAGAATCCATAAAAGAAATCATCAATACCAACAGTCCTAACTCCGTCTAGGCCTGTGATTTCCACTTGTGCATCCAGCGCAATCATAACAGCCGGCTGATCATTAGCTGCATCTCCATGGGCCAGATTACCCCCAATAGTACCAAAGTTTCTTACCTGGGGATCTGCAATCAATTTCGCCACATCATGAAAAATCGGAAACTTCTCACCTACCTCCTTCGAATCCTCCAGATCAACTTCACGAGCCATTGCTCCTATTTTTAAGTGATCGCCTTCAAAGTTTACATAAGAAAGGCCGGGCACATTACTAATATCAATCAAATGCTCAGGTTCGGCAAACCTCAATTTCATCATTGGAATCAGGCTATGACCTCCGGCCAATATTTTCGCCTCATCTCCAATGTCTTTTAGTAAATTCAGGGCCTCCTTTAGGGTGGATGGCGCTGAATAATCAAAGGACGCTGGAATCATAATAAATTATTTGGTTTAATTAAAGAAATGCACAAAATAGTACTTTAATATACACAAAACAGTGACGTATTGTTTGGTAGCTCCGCCAATTCAACCAAATAACTAATTATTTATAATTGGTCTAAATATTAATTAGTGAGGACAGTACAATTTACTTTTGCAAGATTTTCCGCAATCGTTTGCCAAGCCGTTTTAGGCCCTTTTGACAAGTATACGTTGCCGTTAGTAGTGCCAAATACCAGATAATCATCACGTTGGGTAAATGCCTGCCGAAGTGCAATATCGAAGGCAAAGTGATACGGTAACCCATTGCTAACATCTTCCCATGAGCTACCGTAGTTATTGGTCTCAAAAACCTTGAGTTCTAGGTTCGGTGCGATGCGCTTTTCATCACTATCAGCAGGTATCACCCAGGCACGCGCAGGACGATTGTCATCTACTGCCAAGGCAAAGCCGTATGACGGCAACCCGGAATTAGCGCTGACATCTTTCCAAGTTTCTCCGGCGTCCGTTGATAAAAAAATGCCACAGTGGTTTTGTTGCCATAATACATTAGCATGACTACCGGGAATCTTAAGTGCATGTGGATCATGCCCCACTTCGGCATTTGGGTTAGGTAGGTATGCGGCTGTTAAGCCTTTGTTTCGCGCTTGCCACGTGGCGCCATTGTCACGAGATTCAAAAACACCGGCACAACTGACTGCCACATATAAATGATTGCTATTTTTCGGGTTAAGAACGATTGAATGTATATAAGGAAAGTCGCTGCCGGCGCCAAACCATTGCGATTCATTTCTTCTACTCGGGTGATTCCAAAGGCCCTCTACCAAATTAAAGGTCTTACCTCCGTCCTTACTTACAAACAAGCCTCCAGGATCTGTTCCTAACCATAGCACATCAGGCTGATCACCGCCTCCAGACTGCATGCACCAAATTTGCCTCAACTTTGCTACACTTCCATTTGGAAGTTTAGCTCCATTAAATTTAGGCGCCGGAATCTCATACCAATCGGCCCCATGAGTATCAGAATAGTGTAATTTTTGCCCCCAATGTTTGTGAGAAACTCCTATCCACCATCTTCCATTGCGTTCGTCAACAAAAACCATATTTACAGCAAAACCGGCAAAATGTACTTCAACAATTTTAGGATTACGTATTAAGTCAATAATGACCAAACCCTTTGCCGTACCAAGAAGAAGTGAATTGCTGCTCGCGGGCATTAAATTTTGGTAACGAACCGCTTAACACTTTTAATACCCAATATTGAGAATAGACTACCATTGGTCCATATACCAAATATTAATAGAGCTGTTCCTGTGTAATAAAACATCGCATCGATAAGAGTCTGGTGTGTGAGTATAACAAGCAACGTACCCGTAAACGAAAATGCGAGGGCAAAATATGTTCTAATATCTCTGAATTTAAGAGCAATCATTAAAACAACTACTAACGCCAGCGCTATCGGAATGTAGGAACCCCAATTATTCTCCGATACATATATGGCAGGAGCTCCACACATTGTAATGGCGCTGGAATAAGCCATGATGCAAAACGGACATTTTGGAAGCACTACAATCAAAAAAGTACTCCACCATGATACCTTTACAGGGTTCACTCTTGACTGAGTATATTTTCAGTGTGATTGCAACATTGTATTTAAACGAAACTTAATTTAATCATAAATTTGAACATGGTCTACATGTAAATGTTTAAACTGCTCTGAAATGATCGACTACCTTACCGCACTTAAAGACTGGCAAAGTAAGAATTTACCAGCTGTAATCGCCACTGTTACAAGTACTTGGGGGTCAGCGCCGCGACCTGTAGGTTCTGTAATGTTAGTAAATAAAAATAGTGATATTTTAGGATCTGTCAGCGGAGGATGCGTAGAGGGTGCGGTGGTAAGGGAGGCACAGCGAGTGATTGAGAGCCAGGAAGCAAAACGGCTTGATTTTGGGGTTTCAGATGAAGAAGCCTGGTCCGTTGGGTTAAGTTGTGGAGGAAGTATCCAGGTTTTTCTGCAGCCGTTCTCTTTTGATACTGCCACAATCATAAATCTGGTTTTGAAGTTGGGAGCTAACTCTGCATTTACTTGGATCTACAGCCTGGAAGATGGAAAAAATAAGAGTACCCTTGTAAGCATTAATGGAGATAAAATCGAGAAGAGCGGGAATGACATTAGTCCAGAACTTTCAATCCTAGCTCAAAAGGCCTATGATGAGCGTTCACATAGGATCACTGAACTCGACGGAATAACTTATTTTATTCATGTATTTCCACCGAAAGCACAACTTATTGTGGTGGGGGCCGCCCATATCACGGTAGATCTGGTGCAGCTAGGCCATTTATATGATTTTGAAACTATTGTGATTGATCCAAGAGGAGCGTTTACAGATAAAACGATGTTCAAAATCAGACCGGATAAGATCTTTAGGTCGTATCCTTCCGAAGTACTGAATAACATGAGACTGGATGCCTACACTTATTGCGCTATTTTGTCACACGATCCAAAAATAGATGACAATGCGCTTGAGGTACTCTTACCCTCTAAAGTAGCTTATATCGGCGCTTTAGGAAGTAAGAAAACGCATGCCAAAAGAATCAATCGACTTAAAGAAAAAGGAGTTAACGATCAGCTGATCGCACGAATAAAAGCACCTATTGGGCTTCCAATAAAAGCAAAATCAGCAAAAGAAATTG
>CALBPF010000133.1 GCA_937899105.1 uncultured Flammeovirgaceae bacterium
ACGATATGGATCCTGGTTAGTTCCGGGCCCCTTATTTTTGTTTTATATATGGAGCGCCACGGGAAGGCGGGTCAAATGGCGGCAGATTTTCATTCACTTGGCTCCATTTGTTCTTCTGTCCATTTTGGCACCTCTTGCGATGGATGGAATTTTGAATTTCAGGCAAATCCACTATGGAATGCTAGCGCCCTTCGATGCCTATAATCAAGAGGTTACAGCGCTACAATATTTCTATTCGGCAGTGTTTATGGGACAGTATATTCATTTCCTGGCCTACTTGGTTTTCATTTCTGTCTATCTGAAAAATTATGAAAAACAACTTAGAACTACCTACAGCAATTATGAGGGAGAAACATACCGATGGTTTGGATTGGCAACCTTATCCATGTACCTGGTGCTAGGGTTTGCAACCGTATTTCTGACCTTGCTCTTCTTTACTCAAATATATAGACGGCACCTGGACTATATTTACGTACCGCCCATGTCGGTATTGGTCTACCTTGTAATTTACAAACTGGCTGGTGTGCAATGGTCAAGACCAGTGATGGAAGAACAGAAGAAGTACCATAAATCATCGCTGCGAGTGAAAGAAGCCGTACTATTGGCCACTAGGGTGGTGGACTTTTTCGATTCAGATAAGCCTTATTTAAATAACGGGCTTAGGTTACAAGATATCTCATCGCAGTTAGAGATTCCTACTCATCATCTGTCTCAGCTTTTCAATCAGCAGTTGCAAACCACTTTTTTTGATTTCGTTAATGAGAAAAGAGTGGCCGCAGCTCAAAAATTCATTGAAGATAAACCTTCAGCCACACTTTTAGAAATAGCCTTTGATAGTGGTTTTAATAATAAAACTTCCTTTGTCAATGCCTTCAAGAAGCATGCAGGAATGACACCCTCTGCTTATAGAAAGCAACTTATTTTTGCATAATTATGGCAGTCCTAATTAGGATTGTCGACTTCTTCCCTACTTGATCCTATCATCACCACAGGTTAAACCAAATAACTAGGATCATGAATAAAAACATAATTGTATTAATTCTATTGATAGCTACCAGTCAGTTGATGGGCCAGGATGAAATTGACATTTCAAAGTTCTATCCCATTGAGGCTTCGCATTCTTATGTGGGCTCTATTGACACTGATTTGAACTGGAGGGACAGGGACCTGAAATCGGCGGACTGGTTTAATGCCGATACTTTTCCGAAGATTACTTTTATCAGCAAAAAGGTAGTACCCAATGTCAATGGGTTTAATGTGACAGGAGATTTGACAATTAAGGATGTAACGCAGGAAGTTACACTTGCTATGGACCCCGCCTCCGGAGTGTTGAACGACGCAAGAGGTGATTCTCAGGTGATCTTTACAGGTAAAGCTCAGGTCGACAGAACTACCTATCATGTAGAAGGGAAAAACTGGAGCGCTGTTAGAGAGGGCATTACTGCTGTGGATAAATTGGTTAATATTGAACTGAGTATTTTGGCCAAAAGGATCAATGAAAAAAACTATCGTAACTGGGTACGCAATGCAAATAATCCACCCGGAAAGTATTACAAGCTTCTCAATGAAACAGGCCAGCAAGAAGCTCTCAAAGCGTTTGACGAAGCCAAGGCCGCTCCGGACAGCAAGTTAAATGCCGGGGCGTTAAATACAGTTGGCTACATGTTATTGAAGGAAGGGAGGACTTTAGAAGCGCTACAGGTTTTTAAGAAAAATGCAGAAGTTTTTTCTGATGATTCAAATACCTACGACTCATATGCCGAAGCGCTTGCTGCCGCGGAGAAGTTTGATGAGTCCAAAGAGCAGTATATGAAATCATTAACCCTGAATCCTGATAATCAAAATGCAAAGGAGATTTTGAGGCGCTTTAAATAGAAAGGTCAGGCTCTCAGAAAACTCTGAGAGCTTAATCTATTTTTTGAATTTCGATCGTTTGGTTTTGAAAAGGGATTTTATCTCCTTTTACCGCACCCAGCAGTACCTTCCCGATGGGTGATGAAAGCGACACGGCAAAGAAAGTCTCATTATTTACTACTATTTTACCTGCGCTGACGCTGATATAATATTTTGCAGTTTTTGTGGTCACCAAGGCTCCTAACTCAACGCGGTATTTAGCTTCTTCCGGTTGAACCATCTCTAGGGTTTTTAAAAGTTTATTTGCCTCCACCAATTGAAAACTTTGATTTTCAATTTCCAAATGCATCATAGCTTGGCTAGTTTCGTACTTATCACCCATAGAGCTTTTTTTGTCTGTGCTGGAAGAGTCCTGAGCGCTTTTAATAGCAGATTGTATGGTATCGATTTTTTCGGTGACAAAGTCCATACATTTTTGGTATAACTCTCTCTTCAGACTTTGCATATTCATAGGCATGCAGGTTTTAGTTATAATGTAAGTTAACTTAAAAAAATAAATGAATTATAAACCATTAGGAAAGAGTGGGTTAATCGTTTCTGAGTTTGCTCTTGGCACCATGCTGTTTGGAGAAGGAAGTAATAGAGGAACCGAAGAGAAAACGGCTCAAAAGCAAATTGATTATTTCCTGGATTCAGGTGGAAATCATATCGATTGCGCTGATATATATGCGGGAGGCAAATCCGAAGAGATTGTTGGAAGGGCAGTGCGCGGAAAGAGAGAAAATGTAGTGCTGGCAACAAAGGTTCGTTTTCCCATGGGCGAGGACCCAAATAACCAGGGCTTGTCGCGTAGAAACATAATAAAAGGTGTTGAGAACTCGCTAAGACGATTGCAAACAGACCATCTTGACCTTTACTACATGCACTGCTGGGACCCGGTTACTCCTATTGAAGAATCACTCAGGACATTTGATGATTTGGTCACTTCCGGCAAAATCAGGTATGCAGGAGTTTCAAACTTCAAAGCATGGCAGTTGATGAAAGCGTTAGGGATAAGTGAAAAAAACGGTTGGGTTGGGTTCGTTGCGGCACAGTATCAGTATAGCCTGGTAAAAAGAGACATTGAATTTGAATTCGCCGACTTGCTTGCAACAGAAGGTGTTGGAATTGTTCCCTGGGGGCCGTTAGGTGGAGGCTTTCTCAGTGGAAAATACAAGCCGGATCAAAAACCTACGGATGAAGGGCGCATAGCCGGTACGGAAGACCACACGGAGGAGGCATGGGAGCGAAGAAACACCGAGCAGAATTGGCGCATCGTCGAACTCGTCCATCAGCTGGCAGTGAAATATGAAGCTACAGTTCCTCAGATTGCGCTTGCGTGGTTAAAACAAACACCGAATGTAAGTTCTGTTATACTTGGCGCCCGTACTTTCGAGCAACTGGAAGATAATATGGGAGCGGTCCGCATAAAGATCGATGTTGAAGATATGACCAGACTAAACGATGTGAGTGCACTTCCGGAGCTCTATCCCTATAGAATGATTGAAGCCTATGCCCAACGTGAGTTCTAAAAAAGTTCTGGAATATGTCAAGCTACTTGACCTTAAGCCTCATCCAGAGGGCGGGTATTATAAAGAGACGTATCGATCGCCGGATTTGATTGAACCGGACGGTTTTGAGGCGAAGAGAAATGTTTCCACAGGAATTTATTATTTGCTGGAATCAGGTTCTTTTTCTGCTTTTCACCGGATCAAATCTGACGAGATGTGGCATTTCTACGATGGTACGGATCTTTCAGTATATTGTATTGATGACCTTGGGAAACTTATTGTGCTGAAATTAGGACACAATATAAAAGCCGGTGAGCAACTTCAGGGAGTTGTGCCGGCCGGCAGCTGGTTTGCCTCCAGGGTAGAGGCAGCGAATGGTTTTGCATTGGTGGGATGTACCGTGGCCCCGGGGTTTGATTTTCGGGATTTTGAAATGGCCGATCGTCAGGAGTTATCATCTGCGTTCCCGCAACATGCCGATTTGATCAAAATCTTAACAAGATGAAGATTTTAGTATTCTTATTACTTTGTCTGGTCTTCGCTTCTGGGATTGCGCAGGAAAAAGATGAACGTGAACAGCGCATTAAGGAAACCGAGGTTCCAGCTTCCATTATTGAGGTGCTTGAACCTTTTACAAAGGATTTGAAAGTCAAATACATCTTCGAAAGGGATGGGGAGCACAGCTCGTATGAGGCAAAATTCCGTTCTAAAAGCCGCTTTTTTAGTGTTGAGTTTGACACCCTGGGTACCCTGGAAGACGTAGAGATCGATCTGAAGTATAAGTCACTTGACAAGGAATTGAAGAATCAAATCGAAGACTACCTGCGCAAATCTTCAACGGCCTACAAAATTTTAAGATGCCAAAGGCAATATGCACATGTGTCCGGGGAAGCTTCCCAAACTCTAAAACATGCCATTAATAACGAATCACATGCTCCAATTAATTATGAATTGGAAGTTGATATGACAGTCGAGAAAGCGCTTCATAGTTATGAATTACTATTTGACCATATTGGGACTTTTATTTCAAAACGGCTGATCATCAATCGGGCAACGGATAACCTGCTCTACTGATGCGTCGTGTAATTTCAGCTATTTTGGCTTTATCAGCTCTCAATTCTTTTGCACAAACCGGAGAATTAGAAGCCCATTGGGAAATAGCATTACCGGTTAGCTATACCATTTCCGAGCGCTGGAAAATGAACACTACGGTTACTTCCAGGACGGGCTTTTATCGGCAGGAACAGGCCGCTGATAACCTGGAACTATTCGTGAATTTCCTGGAGGTTACTCAATACGCCACTTACAGAGAAACACATGATATATCTTTAACAGTTGGGTACCGCTACCGTTCCATAAATCCCACAGAGTCCTCAGGAGAGCGTGAACATCGTTTGATGCAGCAAATTGGGATCATCCATCTAAGGTCGCCGACCCGGATCGCAAGCCGATTGCGTATAGAGCAACGATTTCGTACTGATGATTTTGCCCACCGGATCCGATATCGCCTTTCAGCAGATCGGCCCTTGCAGGGTGAAAAGCTCGATGTTCGTGAGTTTTACGGTATCATTTCGAATGAACTGGTTTCCCAGTTTGGCAATGAAGTTGATACCACTCTCGAGAATCGTATTTCAGTGGGTATAGGTAATAAGTGGGGTCAATCTTCCAAAATCCAAATAGAAGGACAAATCCGCTCTGATGATATTCTTGATACTCCGGTTAATACATTTTATTTAATGACCGGGCTTTACTTCAATTTGGATTGATCAAATCCCCGTGCTTGACCAAGGTCCCATAGTTGTAAGATTCCATCTTATTAGTTCGATATCCCGACCTATCCGTCTTAGGCAGGGTTAAGCCCGGGAACATGTTTTAAGTGCACTAAGCCCGGAAATTCAATGAGGTCTCCTCGGCCAACTCAAACCGCTGCCCAAGCTTCGGTATCACCACATTATCAAAGCCGTTATGCTCTAGTGAACCTTTAAAGTTTTCCATGGCCTCTTTATCGCCGTGTACGAGGAACACTTTTTTAAGGCGGTGTTTATTCTGAGTTTTGAAGAAATTGAGTAGGTCGTTATAATCACTATGGCCGCTGAGCACATCGGTGGACAAAATGCGGGCGTTCACTTTGTATTCTTCACCAAACTGCCTGAATGTAGCCATTCCATCTAACAACCTACGGCCTAAGGTTCCTTCAGCGCAATACCCGATGAATAAGATCGTGCAATAGCTGTTTTCGAGATTCCGCATGATGTGATCTTCAGATTTACCTCCTTTTACCATTCCGGAAGAGGTAATTATAATGCAAGGCTCATTGTATCGGTCGATCTCCTCAGCGCTGTTCATATCACTGATGTAAATCAAATTATCAAAATCAAAAAGGCTACCATGACGGCTGTTAAACTCCTGGGCTTCTTTATTCATAAAATCCACAAAGTCCTGGTAGACCTGTGTGCTTTTTTGTGCCAAAGGACTATCTGTGAAAATTTTTATGGGAGGTAATTTACCCGCTACCCGCAGCTTGTTTAACAGAAACAGGAGCGTTTGTGTGCGGCCAATACTGAATGACGGGATGATCAACCGTCCCGGAATTTCAACGCACGATTTGCGAATAGTATCGCCTATAACCTTCTCGGCATTTTTATCTTCGTGAACCCGCATGCCATAGGTAGTCTCGCTGACTATAAAGTCTGCCGCAGGAATAGGTTCAGGATCTGGTAACAACGGATAAGCTGGCCGACCTATATCGCCTGAGAATACAATGGTCTTTTCTTCCGCTTGGACCACTATATGGGCAGCTCCTAACAAATGCCCGGCCTGTCGAAAATAAAATGACAAAGAATCACTTAGAGAATAGGGCTGTTCAAATCCAATGGGCCTGAAATAATCGAGGCTCTCTTGTGCTTCCCTGGGGCCGTAAAAATTCGGTGTTTTCTTTTTACGACTTCGTCTTAGATTAATTCTGGCCGCATCAAAGAGCAAAATGCGACTTAGCTGATAGGTAGCATATGTACAATACACTGTACCGGTGAAACCTTCTTTAACCAACAGTGGGATGAGGCCGCTGTGATCTATGTGGGCATGGGTAAGTAATACCGCATCCAGGGTTTTAGGATTGAAGTTAAATGGATGCTGAAATTCCTCCTGGTTTCTGACTTCCATATCAAACCCACAGTCGACTAGAATTCTGAAACCATCTGTTTCCAAAAGGTATTTGCTACCCGTTACTTGTTCTGTTGCTCCTAAAAATTGCAGTGTCATTCCCTTCGCCCTCTAAAGACGAACAAAGAAATACAATATTCAGTTATTTTAATGACCGAATTAATGCAATGTTCTGCCCATCCAAGAAAAGAGAATACCTGTCAAAAGAGGAAGCTGAAGAAGCCCTGATCCAGCATCATATCCGCTTTGACTTTCCTCCAGGACAAGGCCCAGTTAACGTCTACAAATGTGATATGTGTGAAGCCTGGCATTTTACAAGTAAGGGTGAAGTAGCTCCTATTCTCAACGATCCTGAGGTGAAGAAACGGATAGCGAGGGAGAAATTGGGGGCTGGGTGGGATTATTGATGTTTTGGATAACAGCATGACGTGAAATGATTTATTCAATCTAATCTAACAACTCCTCCCAACATGATTTTTAGTGTTTTGATATTGCTATTACTTTGATAACCCAGGAATGGCAGCTCACTTATCTTTTTGTTTAATTCATCAAAATTGGCATAGTTGAATTCAGAGATTCTTCCTAAGAGCCTATTGTCTACAACAAGAAAAATTGTTTTGTAGGAATTGCCTAATCTAGTTTCTTCGTCCGTAGACACAAAGCCGTCCATTTGATCGATTTGATAGGTTATAACCTTCTTTGTAAACCAGTTTATGTATTTGATCTTATCATGATCAATTTCTACAATGTTAATGCTTTTTACTAATACGATTAAAAGGAGCAAAAGCACTGAAGACCAAAATACAATGAAGAGGCCTAGCCCTAATTCTCCTTCCCATTCAGCGAGTGACATCCAGATTAGCCAAACGAGTAGAGTAATCAAGGAAATATATAAAAGTATCGAAGTTGTCTTAAATCTTGATTTAGTCATTTAGTAACGAAATCTTACAGCCGTTGGTGTTGTCACCAACAACCTTTCTTATCATTCAAAATACTCCATGTAATGCTTTAGGAAATTGAATCTGGTTTTACCCTCTTCATAGAAAGAAGCTGAAGAATATGGATATGCTACAAAATCTTCCGCCAAATCCCATTTCCCACTTACAGGATTAGCATGAATATAATCAAGTTTTTGCTCAATTACCTCTCTGCTAAATAAATCAATAGATAATGCATTTCGTTTCCAAAATTGGTATTTCCTGTCTTTAAGATTTACTTCAAATTTCTTCAGAAGAGCTGACTTCCCGTCTTGAAGTCGGAACTTCAATTGCTGACCGGTAAACTTGAGAAAGTCTCGTTGGACATCAGCTCGTTCATAATCCTCATTCATTTTCCAGATGACATGAATGTGATTAGGCATAATGACAAAGGCATAAACTTCACATTTGTTCTTTGAAGTCCAATAATCAAGTGAGTCAATAATAATGTCCTTGTAGGAATCATTTTGAAGTATCGGTATCCAATTTAGAATCGAGGCAGTAAAGAATTGAACATGATAGAATGGCATGACCTAAGTTAATAGCTTGTTGGTGACAACACCGACAAGGGCTGAGAGTTAATAACTGCAACCGCCGCATCCTCAGCCTTGTCACCATCAAAAGTCAGCTAAAAGATATGTTGGATTGACCAAATGTATCCTGTGGAAACTTGATCGGAATGGTTCTAGTCACGTTAATGCCCAGCTAGATAAAGTTTCTTCTAAACCCATAACATCAACTGATCCTTGGTCTGTGTCGTCACAGACCAAGGAGTTTAAACAAACTTTTCTTACTCACTCCAAGGTGGCGCCACATCATTCGCACGCGCATAAGCGATCAGCTGTCCCATATGCTCGCTGACGTGTGAAAGGGCCACCAGCATCACTCCGCGCTTGTTCATGGGCATGCCTCCGGGAAACTCCACCGCATCCAATAGCTGATCGTCTGGTACGGCCCTGGCCGAAGCCATCAAAAACTCATAGGACTTGGCGAGTGCTGCTTTAATGGTTTCCTTGCCGGTAACTGATTTCTCATAGGTCATCAAGTCGATTTCTGCGGGTAGTTCAGCACCCATTTTCATGGATAACCAGTAATTGGCCGAAGCCACATGCATAACAGCTTCACCGGCAGTTCTTACCTTATCTGAAGGTTTGTAGCTATATTTATCTTCGGGGACAGCTTCGGCCAGTTGGCTAACACGTTCGGCATAAAAACCTACTAACCCCATAATCTGATCTTGTGCTTTCTGCCCTTCCTGGGCCAATAAGGCAGCTGGAAATAGTAGCAATAACGTCAATAACTTTTTCATGTGTGTTGGTTTTGGTTTAAGATTGAATTTACCGGTTTTCAAATAAAATAGCTACTTGGAGGTGACGGAAGATGTAATGTTTAGATATACAACGAAATTTAGATGTTCGCTAAAAGTAATAACTTTACTGGTTGTCAATTTTTTGCGCTTATGAAAAAGACGTTAGCACTGTTTGCCATCATGATTTTTGCCGGCTGGACTTATGGGCAAGATGATCCTGAGGAAGCCCTATATCAAAAGGCAAACGAAAAGCTGCAAGCCGGCAACTACAAGTCGGCGATACTTGATTACTCTCAACTTATAAATTCTAAATTTTCCAATAAGGAAGTATTCTTAAAACGAGGCATTGCCAACTACAAAACCAAGGCGTATGCAGCTGCGATAGACGACTTTGATGCTGCCGAAAAAGGGAAAGTGACGTCACCTGAAGTGACCGGTTATAGAGGTATCTCCTATTATGAGTTAAAGGAGTATGACAAAGCGGATAAAGACCTTTCAAAAGCCATTGGTAGTGGTTTTAACCAGCCGGAAGGATTTTATTACCTGGGGAATACTAAGTTTAGAAATGAGGATTTTTCATCAGCTATCCAGAACTATGACAAGGCCGTTTCTGCCGGTCTTAATGACGCAGGCCTATTCAATAATCGAGGTAAGGCTAAGCAGAATGGGAATAACTTAGCTGGAGCTATCGCGGATTATGATCGAGCATTACAAATTGACCCAAACCACAAAAAAGCATTAGAGAATCGTGCTGATACACATTACACATTTGAAAACTGGCAAAAGGCTACAGCAGACTTTGGCGCACTAGTGGCAACGGGTAAGGTAACAGCCGAGGTTTTTGAGAAGAAAGGTATTTCACTGTATAAATCGGGCCAAATTGATGCCGGGTTAAGTGACATGGAAAGTGCTGTCAAACGCGGTAGCAGTAATCCTGAGCTTAAAGTTTATATAGGCAACGCCTATTTTGATAAAAAGAACTTTAACAAGGCCAAACTATCTTATGAACAAGCGCAGCGCTCAGGAGTTACTGATCCACAGGCGTACATTAATCTGGGGAAGATCTATTTTGAGGATAAGCAATACGGCGCTGTAGATAGAATTTTATCAGAAGCGCTCAGCAAAGGCAATAACCAGGCGGAGATTTACCTTAATAGAGGGCTAGCCAGATATGAATTGAAAAAGTATGACGAAGCGCTCCCTGATCTGGATCGGGCAATTAGTGAAGGAGCTACCAGCTATGACGCTTATGCCTACCTGGGTAATCTTCAGTTTCAGAAAGAAGAGTACTATCTCGCCATAGCCAATTACGATAAGGCTTTGGCGGTTCAAAGTGATGACCATGTCATTTTTAATAACCGCGGTAAGGCGCAGTTTAACTTAGACCAGTATGATAAAGCCATAGCTGATTATACCAAAGCGCTTGAATTAAAGACAGATTATAGCAAAGCCTTAGATAATCGTGCTCAGGCTTATTTCAAAGAAAATAACTGGGAAGGCCTGAAAAACGATCTTGAAAAACTAAAAGGCAAAGCGCCATTGGAAGGAGAGCAATATGCCCAATTAGGCACTGCCTATTATCAGCTAAAAGATTATCCACAATCGGCAGTTACTTTAAAATCGGCTATCCAGCGTGGCGCAGACAGTGCACCGCTCGTGGAAATGCTTGGGGTCTCATTTTATCAAACCAAAGCTTACAAAGAGGCCTATTCCTACCTGGAAAAAGCGAAGGCTGCAGGCTCCTCCGTCTCTAATATAGACCTGATGCTAGGGGCCTCAGCTTACAATACTAAAAATTACGGCGCCGCAACTCAGTATTTGGGCCAGGCAGCGGGAAGCGGCGCCGGCGGTGGAGATTTTTATTTTATGCTGGGAACATCAAAGTACAATTCCGGTGATCAGTCAGGTGCTATTAGCGATCTTGAAAAAGCAGTCAGCGCCGGTGTTTCTGACTATGGTACATTCAAGATACTAGGAGATGTATACTATAAAAACCAGGAATACACTAAAGCGATTGAGGTTTATAATAAGGCTGCGGCGCTTAAATCAGATGATCATGTTTTATTCAATAACAGGGGTAAGGCCAAAGCGCTCTCGGGAAATACCTCAGGAGCGTTGTCAGATTACAACAAAGCACTTCAAATTAAGCCGGATTATGGTCGGGCTCTTTTAAACCGTGGTGAAGCCAGTTATAAAGCCGGTGATTTCAACACGGCAGTTCAAGATTTGGAGCAGGCCAAAGAAGCATCGGGCATGACCAAACCTATCGTGAAGATGCTCGCCATGTCGTACTACCAATTAGGCAAGAAAGATCAGGCCAAAACGTATTTGGATCGTGCTATAAAAGATGGGAGCTCTTCAGGAGACATTCATTATTACCGTGGATTAATAAGTTTTGAAGACAAGGATTATAGAGGCACAGTGAAGGCATTGGAGAATGCAAAAAAATATGGCGCCGAAGCATCAAACATCTCTGAAATGCTTGGAGCATCCTATTTTGAACTGGGCGACTATCAAAAAACACTGGACAATTTATCCGTAACAGCAGGATCGGCTGATGCATTGGCCAAAATCGGTGTATCGCATTATGAGCTTAAGTCCTATGATGAGGCTGTGAAGTTCCTAAATCAGGCAGTAGCTAAAGGAGCATCTGATACACGTGTGCTATATAATCTGGGTAATGCACAATTCCGACAAAAGGATTATTCAGGAGCCATTGCATCGTACAATAAAGCCATAGGCGCTGGTGCCAGTGATGAGGTCATTTATAATAACAGGGGGAAAGCTAAATTACTGGGCAAAGACCTTGACGGCGCACTTTCAGATTTTAACGAGGCGCTACAAATCAAACCTGATTATGCGGTGGCTCTCAGAAATCGCGGTTCTGTAAATTACGAGTTAGGCAATTATGAAACGGTCATCACGGATTTGAATGATGCTGTTGCTGATGGCAACGGATCCAAGGAGGAATACCTGTATCTGGGGGTGTCAAAGTTTAAAACCGGTGACCAGTCCGGCGCCTTGAAAGACTTGGAAAAGGCACGCACTCTGGGAGCCGGAGGAGGCTTACTGTATTACGGATTAGGGAATAGTCAGTATGCCTCCGGTGATTTTGAGAATGCTGCGACTAGTCTCGAAAAAGTGCTCGGTACCGAATATGCTGATGGTGAAACGTATAAGAATTTAGGTAATGCCCGATACAAACTTGAGAATTACGGTGGCGCTTTGGATGCGCTGAAACAAGCCGTATCTGCAGGAGTAGATGATGCAGAAACCTATCATAACTTGAGTCACGCTTATTATGAAGCCAAGGATTTCGAAGAGGCTATTTCTATGGCCAATAAAGCGATTGCAAAAGATGGTGGTTATGCCTCAGCCTATTATCATCGTGGCAATGCCAAGTTTAGAGTAAAGAACTACGAAAGCGCCATTTCAGACTATGATCAGGCTGTTGGTAATGGATATAATACCGCATTAGTTTATAATAATCGCGGTAAAGCCAAGCAGTTGTTAGAGAAATATGATGAAGCTATCGGTGATTTTGATGAGGCTATCAAAATTGATAATACCTATGCCAAAGCCTATCAGAATCGTGGTGAGACCTACTATAAAAAAGAGGATTTTGAGGGCGCTGTAGAGAGTCTGGCCCAGTTCAGAAAAATAACAGATGAGGAGAATCCGGAAATAATCTATTATTTGGGAGAAGCTTATTATGGCTTAGAAGATTATGTACGGGCGTTATCGTACTACGATAGGGCAATTGAGTTAGGGAATAAAAGCCCTGAACTCCTCGAGCATCGTGCAAAGGCGCTTATTGAGAATGAGGACTATGGCGCGGCCATAAAAGACATTGAACAGCTGATACGCTCGGGAACAAAGTCGTCCTCATTGTATATGAGTAGAGCGGTTGCATATACGTACATTGGAAACAACCGGGCGGCAATGGCGGATCTTGATAAAGCCATTGAGATAGACGGCACTAACCCAAATGCCTATTATAACAGGGCTTACATCAAAGAAGTGGCTGAAGATTTCGAAGGGGCGATGAGCGATTATAACCGTGTTGTACAATTGAGGCCGGATGATGATAGGGCCTATTATGACCTGGCAAATACAAAAATGGCGGTAGGAGATTTTGGTGGAGGACTAGGTCCAATTAACAAGGCCATAGAACTCAAACCGGATAATCCATCGTATTATAAAATGAAAGGCAATATTCAGTATCGAATGAATCAACCCGGAGGAGCGTGTAAGAGCTGGCAAAAGGCATTGGAATTGGGGGATAAGAAAAGTCAGTATAACCTCGATCAGTACTGTAAATAGTTCTACTTCACTGAAAATCTTACATCACAGGTTTCTTGTATAGGTATCATGGTATGAATAGGCAAATTGATTGTCTATGAGAAGTTGGCTAGTTGTGCTGTTGTGCGGAGGCACCTTTTATGTGCATGCGCAAGGTTTTCAAACAAAGATCATTAGCGTTATTAATGGCGATACCTACGAATTCTTGGATGAAGACAAGGAGGTTGTGAAGGTGATGTTAAGCGAAGTGGATGCTCCTGAACCCGGGCAGGAATTCAGTGATGAAGCCTCAGCATTTTCTAAAAAAATACTTCTCAAGAAAAAAGTGACAATAGAATTCAAAGGCAAGGATTTCTTTGGAAACAAGCTGGCAATTATCACATTGAAAGATGGCAGTAAGATACATGACCAACTACTTGAAAACGGCGTGGCCATGGTTCGCGAAAGAAAAAAAGACCCTGAACTCTTAAAGATTCAGGAACTAGCCAAATCATCAAAAATAGGTCTTTGGTCAATCGAAGAACCCGTAACACCCTGGGTCTACCGTAGACAGCAGACCATGCTTCAGGCGAAGTCGCGATAAACCTTTCGCCATTGCGAGCGTAGTGATAACGAAGCGTGGCAATCCCCAATTTAGTGTATGTCAGTTTTGTCAGAATCAGACCATTTTCAATGAAATGTCTCGGTAGTTCTATATTTTATTTTCAATAAATTTTGAAAATAAAGAAAATTAAATATCTTTGACATATGAATTATCACGAAGGAAAACATAAATTCATTCAAGCCTGGGGAACATTAGGTTCCAGTTGGGGAATAAACAAAGTAATGGCCCAGATACATGCTCTACTTCTGATCTCGCCTAAGTCGCTTACAACAGATGATATAATGGAGGAGTTAAAGATCTCTAGGGGCAACGCCAACATGAACATACACGCATTGATGGATTGGGGGATTGTGGAGAAGGAGCTTATTGTCGGGGAGCGAAAAGACCACTATCGCGCAGGCAAGGACATCTGGGAGTTGGCGCGACAGGTATCAAGAGAAAGGCGAAAACGAGAAATTGAACCTATTTTAAAGGTATTAGGAAAGGTTCAGTCTGTAACTGGTAAGTCAGATGAGGTTAAAGAATTTAAGACTGTGACATCAGATCTGAAAGATTTTTCAAGCAAGATTGATGGTGCGCTGGATAAATTCACTCGTTCTGACAAGAACTGGTTTTTCAAGATGCTGCTAAAACTATAGCTTTTTTATTTGAATCTTATTTTCAATAATTTCTGAAAAAAATGAATATTTAATATAAATCCTTAAAATCATGAACTACGTCATTTTAAC
>CALBPF010000134.1 GCA_937899105.1 uncultured Flammeovirgaceae bacterium
ACCTCTTCGTGGATATTTTCGGGGGCTGCGATTGGTGATGACAGCGCTTTTGACTATACGGGTCTTCTGGACCCCTTGGTTAATGACGCTGACGGGGCGAGTTTTCAGGCGGATGGGTTTACAGGTTCCCCGGACGGCGCTCACGTCTATCTGGTCAATGAATCACCTAATGAAGCTGCTGCTCCGACCTATTTTAGTAGTTTGGAGAGCACGCGATACTTTGGTGTTTTTATAGCGGGCGGTAGTTCTCCTACGTATACCTCCACATATAGCTATACTAACAATACGAATTTGAATGGAGTGGGAGGAGAGTCGACTGCTCGTTTTGTTGTTCGTGATAACGGTCAATCGTCCGGTTGGGCAAGGGCAAGTAATGAGAGCGACATTGATATTTCGTTAAATGTACTTTCGCGGTGCAATTTATCCGGATCCCTTGAGTTTTCGGTAGGTTTTGAATCTTCTTCGCCCGTAAATGATCCGGGCTCAGGATATCAATTGGATCTGGATGGATCCGGAGATTACGTCTCTATTGGTGAAATTGTGCCAACAACATCCTACACGAAGGAGGCATGGGTGAAAATACAATCTGGCTCAGTTAATAATAATATAATTTCGGGAGATGCTTTCACCGGTCACGTACTTTGGGCTCCGGCGTCTGGTGGTTATCGACTGCGGGCAGGCCATAATGCTTCTCCTACATTCAATACCGTTGAAGATACAAATCCATTATTATTTGGCACATGGTATCATGTAGCACTTACATATGACGCAGCCACTCAAGAAATGCGTTTATATAAGAACGGAGTTGAGGTAGATATGGCATCCTCAGTACCAGTTTCAAACGATCCTACCGGATTTATAGGTGCTTTTAATAGCGCATTTGAGCTTACTGGCAGTATTAATGAAGTTAGACTATGGTCTGTTGCACTTTCTGAATCTGATATTCGATCATGGATGCTCAAAAAAATTACAACCACTCATCCCAACTACTGTAATTTACTGACATATTACCGAGTAGATGAAACTTCGGGAGCTGTTTTAAGAGATTGGAATACCAATCTGGATGGTAATGTAATGGGGGATCCGGTTTTTTCACTATCAGATGTTCCACTCGGTGATGAAGTAGATTTCACATTTAGTGTTGATAATACTACGACTCTGAGTCTTACGAGTGCGTCCGAAGAAGTGATGACCGTTGATGTTACAAGTGGTTCAGGTGGAGCGCTCTATTTGTACCGAATGAACGAAAACCCAAATGTTACAACACCACCGGCCGGAATGGACCAACTTTCAATTGACACATACTGGGGAGTTGAAAGTTTGGATGGCAGCAGTGTCATATATTCTGTCACTTTAGACTATGCCGGTCGAGACGGAATTTCACTTGAGAGTAACCTGCGGCTAGCTACAAGATCGGATAATGCGGACCTCATTTGGACTGATACAGGAATATTCCCTGACGTTGTGAATGATAATTTGTTTTTGACAGGGCAAACAGGTACAGAATTCATTCTAGCTAGTGTTTCAGGAAACCCTCTTCCTGTCGAATTTGGTGATTTCCGCATTGATAATTTAGATGGAAAGGCGGTTATTAGGTGGTCAACATTTATGGAAAGTCAGAATGATTTTTTTCAAGTGGAAAGGTCCGGTGACGCGTTAAATTGGTCTATTATAGATCATATTAAAGGATCTGGAGACTCGAATGAAACTAATGTTTATTCTTTAGTGGACAGGAGACCTCTACCAGGCCAATCCTACTATCGTTTGGCACAGGTGGATTTTGACGGGACTATTTCTTATCATGAAGATCTACTACTGTTTGTTAATTCTTTAACCCTTTCGGTTCGAGCTCACCCAAATCCAGTTACCAACAATGTGAATTTCATATTTAATAACGTGATTAATTCAGACCTTTCGATTCGCGTAATAAATACGCTAGGGCAAACTCAGGATGTGAGTTATATTTTTTATGAAAACCATATTAATATGAATTGCAATTCTTTGGAATCAGGATTATACATAGTTGAGTTTGAATATTTAGGAAATATTCTTCGATACAATTTAATACTTGCGAAGTAATTAATTTTTTATCGGAATCTATCTAAAATTGATATAACTTCGTTCTTTGACACATTTATTTAAGTATATTAAGATATCTATGTTGTCACGTATTTGTAACTTTCTATGGGCTTTATTGTTGTTGCTATTAAGTGTGCCAGCTTTGGGTCAAAGCAGTACACTCACGAAAGTGCCAATTGGCACAAGAAACAACGGACAATCTAACAATCCTGACGGCTACGTTGAATACTTACCAGACGGCTATAACTCAAGAAATGACTGGCCGGTATTGATTTGGCATCATGGATTGGGTAAAGGTGGATCAGGATCATCTTCTGACTTAAATAAACTTACAGCCAATCAAATAATGGATTGGCTAAAAACCAACGATGTGCCATTTATTGTACTGGCGCCTCAAGATAATAATGGATATTTCGGGAACGGGCGCATGCGGCTATTCCATGATTGGGCAAAGCGGAATTATAGTTCCAAAACAAACCCTGATGCGTATCATGTATCTGTTCTATCAGCTTCAGGGGCCGGACTTACCACATTTTTAGAAAATAATAGCATTTCAGCGCAAGAGGTTGCTACTGTAACTGTGAATGGAGCTCTAACGGGTTCAGCTAATGCTACTGTGTATAACAATGTGTCCAATAACAATACTAAAGTTTGGTTTCATCATGGTGAAAATGACAATACGGTTGGTTTTGGAGCGCCGCTAAACTTTTTCAAAGGTCTACTAAACGTTAATGGCGGCCCCGATTTCGACAAGTATAGATTTACCCTTTATGATAATCTGGGACATAGTGCGTGGAATGAAGTCTATGATGACAGTGGACAAACAAGGGCTAAGGTGACAGGAAATATTTCAGGTGGTAATTATGGCACTTATTTCAATTGGACTTCAGGCTCGTGGTATGACTGGATGCTTAGCAATACTAAAGATGGCGCACAACCACCGCCCAATGCCAATGCAGGCTCTGACCAAAGCCTTAACCTTCCAACCAACACCACCACTTTAAACGGAACAGGATCGTCGTCTGGAGGAACAATAGTTAGCTATTCATGGACGAAAGTCAGTGGGCCTGCCAGTTTTACTATTGGGAGTAATTCGAGCACCTCAACTTCATTAACCAACTTGGTAGAAGGAGTTTATACATTTAGACTCGCAGTTACCGATGATCTCGGTCAGACTGATTTTGACGATGTGGTAATTACCGTAATTAATGCGAATCAAGCTCCGGAAGTTAATGCCGGCGCTGATCTACAAATTACCTTACCCGTAAGTAGTGTTAATATAACAAGTACGTCATCTGATTCGGACGGTACAATTACAAGTAGGTCCTGGACCCAAAGACAAGGTCCTTCTACGGCAACGCTTGCAGGGCAAAACTCCAGCTCCCTAAGTGCGAGCGACTTGATTGAAGGAGTATACAGATTTAGAATAACCGTAACTGACGATGATGGCGCATCAAGTTTCGATCAGATCGATGTAACTGTTAATGCCCCGGCCATCAATCAGCCGCCAGTGGCTAATGCAGGAGCTGATACCAATATAAATTTACCTACTAACTCAATAGTACTTAACGGGATTGGTTCTGATCCTGATGGATCTATAGTAGGTTATTTATGGGAGAAAGTCGGTGGTCCGGCAGCGACTTTAACTAATACTACCATTGCTAATTTGACGGCAAGCAATCTTGTAGCGGGAACATACACCTTTCGACTGACTGTAACTGACAATGATGGAGCTACCGACTTTGATGATGTTCAGGTGATCGTAGTTCAAGCCAATCAAAACCCAACGGTTTCTGCGGGTACGGATCAGAGTATATCGTTACCAACGGATCAGGTGGTAATTCCAGGTTCGGCCAATGATGTTGACGGTACTATAACCTCTTTTCTGTGGAGCCAAGCCAGTGGACCATCCATGGCCACTATTTCCAACGGAAATACGGCTACAGTAACGGTATCCAATCTTATTGAGGGTACCTATGTATTTACCCTAACGGTAACTGATGATGATGGTGCGGAAAGCTCCGATAATGTTACTGTACAGGTATTACCTGCACCCGTCAATCAATCTCCTATTGTAAATGCCGGCAGCGATCAAACTATCACTTTGCCTGTCAATACTTCTAACCTGAATGCTACAGCAAGCGATATTGACGGTAATATTGTGAGTTATAATTGGTCAAAAGTTAGCGGCCCTACCTTTAGCTCAGGGGCTACCAACCAGGCCGACTTATCACTGTCTGATTTGGTTGTAGGTCAATATATATTCAGAGTGATAGTAATTGATGATGATGGTGCGTCATCTGACGATGATGTTATTATTAACGTACTCCCAGAAGAGGTTAACCAATCGCCTATTGTTGATGCCGGAACGGATGTTTCCCTTACGTTGCCCAATGATGTAGCTAATTTAAACGCTACTGCCAGCGATACTGACGGATCACTTGTTTCTACAAATTGGGTACAGGTTTCCGGGCCAAATAGTGCAGCATTTAATAATACTGCTATACTACGACCGCAACTATCTGGTCTTATTGAAGGAATATACATTTTACAGATTACAGTAGAAGATGATGATGGAGCCACAACTTCAGATCAAGTTCAGGTTACTGTATTTGCTCAGAACCAGGCGCCATCGGTCTCTGCGGGGCCAAATATCATAATTGACTTACCAACTAATATGGTAGAAATCATTGGAGTGTCGTCCGATGTTGACGGTGCAATTGTATTTGAGGGATGGTCCCAGATTTCAGGTGCAGTACCTACTGTCACAATAAATGATAATTCACTTCTGTTGGAAGATCTGTTAGAGGGTATTTACGAATTTGAATTTGAGGCACGTGATGACGATGGTGCGAGCGCCTTCGATCAGGTTCGGATTACAGTAAATGGAGCGAATCAAACTCCTACTGTCAATGCTGGCGCAGATCAAACCGTTAACCTGCCCACTTCGTCAATAAACCTGATAGGTTTGGCAAGTGATGCGGATGGAACTATATCCTCCGTCTTATGGTCACAACAATCCGGGCCACCTGCTAGCTTGACAAATACGTCCAATTTAACAGTAACAATTAATTCATTAATTGAGGGGAGTTATGTTTTTAGATTAACAGCCACAGATAATGAAGGTGCGTCCGCCTTCGATGACGTGACAGTTGTTGTAGCGCCCCAAGCGATCAACGAACCGCCGACAGCAGATGCAGGAGTTGACGTGGTAATTTTCTTACCGACAAATACAACGATATTGAATGGTTCTGCTTCAGACACTGATGGTAGTGTTACGAATTACGAGTGGGTTAAGGTGTCGGGTCCAACTGTTGCGCTACTTAACGATAATACCCCAAATGTTCTCCTAACAGATCTTGTTGAGGGTACCTACATTTTCAGACTTACCGTAACGGATAACGATGGAGCTATGGACAGTGATGAAGTTCAGGTGTTGGTGAATCCTGAGGAGGTCAACCAGGCGCCCGTTTCTAATGCGGGTTTGGATATCACAATACAGCTTCCGGTAAATACGGTTACTATAAACGGCTCTGGCGCTGACACGGATGGCTCAATCGCTTCTTATGAATGGATTCAAATTGCCGGGGATGCCGTAACATTAAATAATGCAAATATTGCTTCTTTGACAGTTAGTAATTTAGTGGAAGGTGAATTTCAATTTAGACTTACCGTTACGGACAATGATGGTGCAAGCGATACCGATGATGTAAGCGTAATAGTTTTGTCAGAATCTGCCCTATTGCCACCAATAGCGGATGCCGGCGAAAATATTGATGTATTTCTTCCTGAAAATACGGTTACTTTAAATGGATCTGGTTCGGATCCGGATGGCGCTATTGAGCTTTATTCCTGGTCAAAAATTTCCGGACCGTCTGCGATTATTACAGGTAGCGCCACGCCAACACCCACTATTACTGATTTAGCCGAAGGTACGTACCTGTTTGAATTGCAAGTTACTGACAATGATGGTTTAACAGACGCCGACCAAACTACAATTAATGTATTCCCTGAAACAGTTAATCAGCCCCCAAGTGTGAGTGCAGGAGCAGACCTCACCATTGTTTTGCCTGAAAATACTGCAACTATTCAAGGTTCAGCTTCTGATACGGACGGTTCAATCACTTCTTTTCTCTGGACACAAGTTTCAGGGGGCCAGGTGACTGCTGACGGTAATTCCACTTCACAATTAGTGTTGGCTGATCTTGTGGAGGGAAGCTACACGTTTCGCTTGACCGTTATGGATAATGATGGCTCTTCGGCTTCTGACCAAATGACATTAACGGTTTTACCTGAGAATAGTAATATAGCCCCAACCTCAGATGCTGGTCCTGATAGGAATGTCAAACTACCCATAAGCGAACTGATAATTACAGGTCAGGCAAGTGATGTTGATGGTACAGTTTCAAATATGCTCTGGGAAAAGTTGCAAGGCCCACAGGTGCAATTATCTAATGTTGATCAAGAGGAAGTTACACTGACAAATATAGAAGCCGGTAACTATCAACAGAGAGATTTAGTCTCCTATATTGATGGTGAGTCTAGTAATGATCTAATGAACCTTGTTGTGCTACCTGCCTCTACCAACTTAAGTCCTATTGTTAATCTTGGTAATGACGTATTTGTTGATGAGGGTATTGCCAGTCTGGTACTAAGGGCTGATGTTTCAGATGATGGAACTAACGTATCTTTCCAATGGAAGCAATTAGGTGGTCCAAACATTGTGCTGAGCGGAGAACAAACCACTGAACTCACGCTGTTGGATCCCACGGAAGGAACTTACATGTTTAGGTTTACTGCAATTGATAATGAGGGCGCTGATGCCTCCGATGAAGTTAACGTGATCGTGTCTCCTGTTATAACAATACCCCCGCCTGTAGTAAACTTAGGTGCAGATACTATTCTAATTCTTCCTGAAAATAGTGTCACAGTGGTTGCGGACGTACAATCTAACAATTTAATTGAAGGTTACGTCTGGGAGCAATTAGATGGCGATACAATCGAGGAACTTCCGTCCGAATCTCCAATATTAGAACTCACAGATCTTGAAAAAGGCAGTTATCGGTTTTCTTTAACCGTTACCGACGTAGATGGCAAAGACGGTTCGGATGATATTGTCATTGAAGTCAAGGATGATATAGCGATTAATGATTTTCCTAAAGTATTTTCTCCGAATGCTGATGGCATTAACGATCTATGGGTTGTTGATGACTTAAGTAGAGTTGAAAACTGCGAATTAAAGATTTATGATTCATTTGGCAGGTTGATTTATGAGAGCGTGAACTATGAAAATGACTGGGACGGAACATCAAACGGGAAACCGCTGCCTTCAGGACCTTATTATTACATTTTTAAATGTGAGGGTTCTGATATTACAGGTGGAGTTAGGATATTAAACTAATGTTAATGAAGCTCTTTCTGTCCTTATGGGTGTCAATTGTGCTTTTTACGGCATGTATGGGCCAGGATCAACCTGTGTATAACCAGTTTTACTTTAATCCATACTTATATAACCCTGCGTTCTTAGGGGATAATGGGAGACTTGAGGCAAATTTAACCTACAAAACGCAATGGGCCGAGAATTCTGATGCCCCCACAGTTTCTGCTTTCAACTTGCAATACGCCACCAATGGCAACATTTTTCTAGGTTTATCAGTCCAATCTCAAAGTGCGGTGGCCCTTGTCACCAATACCGCGTATTTAACATTTGGATACCAAATCAAATTATCAAATGTTAACTATCTGAAATTTGGTCTTTCAGGCGGCCTCCTTCAAAATAAGTTAGACCTCGATGAAATATCAAGTTCTACGGATCCCAGTATTTTGAATGATCCGGTTTTGTTAGGTGCAGTAGATAATACGCTTTACATGACCAGTCAGGTTGGGGTTCAGTTACGTCTCAATAGGCTAACCATGGGTTTTGCACTTCCGAAACTTTTAGATAACGATGCCAATAGTCAGGACGACTTCAATAGCCCGGCATTTAATGAATTTGACCAGTTCATTACTTCGGTGGCATATGATTTTAGCTTGTCACCTACCGTGAATTTACAGCCACTACTTTTGTACAGGCATGTCAATTCCCAACAGTACCAGGCAGAGGGATCAGTAATAGCCAGATATAAAGACCTGATATGGGTGGGTGGAGGTTATCGGTATGATGCTGGTGTCATAGGCCATGCAGGTCTAAATGTTAAAGACATGTTAAGTTTTGCCTATTCGTATAGTCCTGGTCTGGATGAGCTACAGTCTTTTGGGGGAAACCACGAGATTACCCTTAAGTTAAAATTAAATAAGAGAGAAAAACGAGAGGAAAGGCATAGCCAGGAAGTTTCTGATCTGTATGAAGATACAAGTGAAAAAGACAGTTTAGAGATAGCCGTTCAGGAAGATCAAGATATCATTGCAGATGAAGCAACAGAAGAACTGACTAATGAGGATGAAGTTGTGGACAAGATTAGTCAGGAAGAACCGGAAGAGAACGTCGAGGATGTTGAATCAGATCCACAAAATAATCTACCTTCTTTAGTAGGTGAGGAGCCCAAAATTACCAGAGTAGCTGTTGAGGAATCAGGATTAAAGCCCGGGCACTATGTTGTAGTAGGTGTCTTTTCAATTAGAAGTAATGCTCTTTCACTCAAAGAAAGTATTCTTGAAACATACGGTGGAGCGGAGATTGCCTTAAATGAGCAAAATAACATGCACTATGTATATATTTATACTTCTGAAGATTTAGACCTTGCCAGAGCGAGAGTAAGAGAAATCAGGCAACTTAGTATTTTTGATTTTGAAGAAGCCTGGATTTTACATGTGGAGTAGGCCAAATTACTCGCTCCTTAACGCCTTTACCGGATTTGAAGCTGCTGCTTTGAAGGCCTGATTCCCTACAATGGTGAGCGCGAAAATCAAGGACCCCAGTCCTGCCACTGGAAATACCCACCAGGCAATGTCTATTCTTAAAGTATATCTATCAAGGTAGTTGTCAAGAAGCCACCATGAAAGTGGGGCTGCTAGCACAAACGCTATCAGGATCAGTTTGGTGAAATCTTTGGATATCATGCCAACTAATTGCGATATACTGGCTCCCAGCACCTTTCTAATGCTAATCTCCTTCTTTCGTTGTTCAGCAGTGAACGCCGCAAGTCCGAGAATACCCAAACCAGTAATTACCATAGCCAGCAGAGAGTAGATGTTGGCTAATGTCTGTGTTAGTCTGATATAGGTGAATTTTTTTTCGAATGCCAGATCCATAAATTCATAGTCAAAAGGGTACGCAGGGTTGTGTTTTTTGAAAACTTCTTCTACTCCGGTAATTGAACGTTGGATTTCTTGGTCCCCTCTTAAGCGAATGGATACCACACCTCCCCAGTCGTCCAAAATCAGAAACAAGGGCCTTACTTCTTCATATGGAGATTCCATCAAAACATTATCCAATACTCCTATTAGGTTACGCTTGTCTCCCCAAAGCTCTAGTTGGGTTCCGATAGCCGGCTCTTCAAGGTTCATGAGGTCAAGCGCTGCCTTGTTGATTATAATAGCGGAACTATCGCTGGCATAATCCTTTGAAAAATCCCTACCCATTAACATTTCTACCCCCATGGTCTGAGCGTAATCGTAATGAGAAGTTAATGTTGCAAACAGCACCCTTAGGTCATCAGGTTTACCGGGCCAGTCAAGGAAGTTATTCGAATTTACATTAGTAATTGAGCTATTGGATCTTGTCACCGATTCTACGAAACCTGAATTCAGGAGATCATTCTTAAAAACATCGTAGTTTTCTCTTAACTCTTCAGTAAAACTCACAGTAATCAGTTTCTCTTGGTTATAGCCCAAATCCCTTTTTCTGGCCATTTCAATTTGCTGGTATATCACTATAGTACCCACAATGAGTATTATGGCTACGGAGAACTGCAAGATGACCAGGATCTTTCTTGGTAAATTAGCATTATCACCACTCGAGCCCTTGCCCTTTAATATGGCGGCAGGATTGAAGGCTGATAAATAGAATGCCGGGTAGCTGCCGGCGAGAATACCTGTAATTAAGATCAGCAGCATCGATGCGATCCAAAATTGACCATTGGCAAAGTCAAGAATCAGTTGCTTCTGAACTAAATCATTATAGAGCGGCAAGAGAAGTATTACGAAAACAATGGCTATAACATAAGATACAAATGCGATTACAATAGCTTCTGTTAGGAACTGTAGTATGAGTTCCTTTCGCCCTGATCCAACGGTTTTACGAATTCCGACTTCTTTTGATCTTCTTTGGGAACGGGCTGTGGCCAAATTCATAAAATTGATACAGGCAATCATCACTATTAGGATAGCGATCACAGTGAATAGCTGAACGTATTCTATCAAGCCTCCTTTTTCTTCACCATTCTCAAACGACGAATACAACCGCCAGCGTTCCATAGGGTACAAGAAGAATGAACTCTCCATTTCGTCATCGTCATCTTTATTTTTGTCGAGCATATCCTTGATGCCCGCTTCTGCTTCATTGAACTTGGCTTTGTCATCTAACTCCACAAATACCTGAAAGGAGTAATTCCCCCAGTTATCTTCATTATCCCTGACCCATTCATTAACTTTCCTTCGGTAACTCCACGGAATGAGAACATCAAAATCAAAAGAAGAATTACCGGGAATATCTTTCAAAACTCCTGAGACTTTTAAATCATCATCATTATCTATCTTGATTATCTTATTAATTGGGTCTTCATTGCCGAATAAAGCTTTTGCTGCCGATTCACTAATGACGATGGATGTGGGCTCATCTAATACTTGCGAGGCATCTCCCTGAAGTAGTGGAAATTCAAACATTTCCAAAAATTCTTCACCTACGTAATAACCTCTTTGATAGATCCTTTTTTCGCCTACGGCCAATAAATGATCAGATCCCCAGTCTGCTACCACAGAATTAACAATGTGGCTATTGGCAGTTTTCATTGCTTCATAGGTAGGAAGTGGAACGGAATTCCAGCTATTCACTTTTCCATCATAGAAGGCGCTAACCCATACCTGCTGCAAACGATCGCGCTTGGGAATAAAATGATCGTAAGTGCTTTCATCAATTACCCAAAGAAAAATGAGAATGCTGCACATCAGCCCAATGGATAGCCCAGCAATATTTATGATCGAGTAAATCGAATTCTTGTAGAGGTTTCTGAGCGCAATGATAAAGAAGTTTTTAAGCATTTGATTTGGGATTTAATGGATATACGCACAAAAACGAAAAAGGTATCGATATTATTTATTAATAGTAATCGATGCTCTACTTTAAGCGATTGACATCGAACCCTTGGGTACTTGCAATGTAAATTTTCAAATGTCAATTAACTGCAAGATTTTATAGATACACTTTTTAGATTTTAGTTAGCAGGTATTTGGTAATTTTCATATTCGATGGAATTTTTGCGGATTTCATCATTGGTATTTTTTATCTGTGAAACAATATTACCATTTTCATTATATGTATAGGTAAATTGAACTTTCGCATTGGTTACTTGAGGGTTGGATCTAATGTATTGAATGGGAATGGCGTTCGAAATTTTAATACCAGGAATATAAGGTAGTCTTGCAGGTATTATCTCAATAGGATGATCGGAGTATTCGGCATATTCCGTAACAGTTCGTTTGATCCAGCTGCTTATCCTAGGTGTCGGGTCATGGCGGTAATAAATTATGGTATATGATATCAGGTTGTAGTCCTGATCATGCTCGTATATGATACGTTCATATAAATTAGTTTCCTCAAAGAATTCGATCTGTTTATAATATTGATTATCCAGGCTAATGACGAATTTTTGTTTGTAACCTTCATAATACTCGACAGTCCCCCTTATTTCGTTTTGTGAAATAGAATGAAAATCGTAATATGAGTATGATAAGCCATTAAAGCTCTGATAATAAGTCGATAAAGAACGCAAGGAGCCGTTTACATAATCATATTTTATATCGTACAAAGCAGTGTCAGCTTGAACAGCTGATCTTTGAATGTGCGTATTTAGGCTTACCAACTGGTTTTTCGTGTTATATTTCCAGGATTCAACACGTTCATAATCTGGATAATTAGAAAAACTTGTAGTTATCTGTTTGATTCTAGTCTTTTCAATAAATAGTTCCTCATCATCTGAACAGCTAAAAATAGTGGCAATAAAAAGACTTGCTATTAAGGTATTTTTCCGGCTAAATTGAGTTTTCATTCTAATATCACCCTTTGTGTATTGAATTTAATGAAATTAAAACCAAATTTGAAATTGAAACGTTTGTTCCAATATGCCAAAGTCAGTTCTATTTAACGAAAGTGATGTACTTAGAAAAGTAACCCAGCTGTTTTGGTCCAAAGGTTACAACGGCACTTCTATGCAGGATCTTGTCGATATTAGCGGATTAAACCGATCCAGTATTTATAATTCTTTTGGGGACAAATTCAACCTGTATGAAAAATCGCTGAAATATTACCAACAACTACAGCAGGAGAAGTTAACTCAATACATGGGTAGCAATAAATCTCCACGCAGGCAGATAGTAGCCCTATTTGAAGCTGTGGCTGAGGAGATCATTAATCAGAATAACGCTAATGGCTGTTTCATGTCCAATTGCACTACCGAGCTTGCTAATTCAAATCCGAGGATCCATGATTTTTTAGTGAGTAACAAAAAAACAATGACGGATTTGTTTAAAGGATTAATCCTCCAAGCGCGACGAGAAGGAGAGATAGATGTCCGTAAAGATGCCGATGAATTAGCGTCCTATTTATTTTCAAGTATCCAGGGACTTCGGGTTACAGGTATGCTGGACGATAAAAAGTCTGACATACAGGGCATTGTGAAGCAAGTTTTAAGCGTACTGTAAAAAAGTCTAATTTATTTGAAACGTTTGTTCCAATTCGCCGTTATTTGGAATAATCATTTCAAATAATAACTTAATCAGCACAATGAAAAAATTAGAAAACAAAGTTGCTTTAATAACAGGGGGCAATAGTGGAATAGGGTTAGCAACAGCCAAATTATTTGCAAAAGAAGGGGCTAAAGTTGTCATTACAGGTCGAAGAGAAGGCGCGCTTCAGGAAGCGGTTGCTGAAATTGGTCATGACTCTTCTTATATTTTAGCTGATGCAGCGGAAATCGGTTCAGCAAAAAAATCGGTGACTGAAACCGTAGCGAAACATGGTAGTATCGACATTCTATTTTTGAATGCCGGTGTGGCGTATTTTTCGCCAATTGAGGCTATTGATGAAGATCATTTTGATACACAGTTCAACATTAATGTGAAGAATCCATTCTTTACCGTAAAGGAGGCGCTTCCGCACTTGGATGAGGGTAGCGTAATTATCAGTAACACTTCAGTTGTAGGTCAGAAAGGGTTTGACAATTCTGCGGTTTACAGCGCTACAAAAGCTGCCTTGAGGTCACTAACCAGAGTGTTAGCCAGTGAGCTTAAGGCGAAGAAAATCAGAACCGTAAGTGTGGCGCCCGGGCCGATTGAAACGCCGATCTATGGAAAAATGGGAATGGACGAGGCAACCGTACAAGAAATGGGCGCTGGCTTTGCGCAGCAAGTACCTTTGGGTCGCTTTGGATCTTCTGAGGAATTAGCGACTGCCGTGCTATTCCTGGCGTCAGACGATGCGGCGTATGTCAATGGAGTAGAGCTGGAAGTAGATGGCGGTTTAAGCCAGATCTAAATTTCTGCAGAAATTTGATAAAGAGGCTGCTCATTAGTGAGTGGCCTTTTTGTTTTAACTATATACTCATCGCATCACTGAATTGGTCGTGGCCTCAAGACGTAAGGCGATTTTGTTTTTTTCATTCACAATTAAGCACACCCAAATCACCCAAACCCCATCTAATACAAAGGTGACTTTCTGGAGGAACGGTAGATAATAATAGCCTATTTTGGTAATGAAGATTACAAATACTACCACGCTCATAAGATAGCACAGGTAGGCCCATCTCTTAAATGGGACATTAGGGTATTTCAAAACTTCAATAAAGAAGGGAACCAAAGCCACGGTTCCTAAGATGGCAACTAGGACTACAATTTTATCATGATACTCCGTGAACATCAGAATAAATACGGTCATACTTAGTACACCGAATATTCTCACGAGTTTTGTATTTCTGTTTTGCCCCTGAAAAATGTCTGGCAAGGTATAAAAGAACAGGATCATAGTTATGCTCAATACAATGTGCGATGCAATGGACATCGGCCTTGCCGGGTTGATAGCTCCATTAATGGCTTTGGTACCATTGAGGTCGCAAAGCAAATTATGAAAGATGCTGTGACCTGCCATTTCAGGATGGTTCACTGACCCCCCGGGATAAAGGGTGGTGGTATAGGTGAACATAGCAAGATAGAGTATCATTCCGGCGATGGGAAAGTAAGGGTAGTTTAATAGAAAGAACTTCTTCACAATTGTGAAGAAAGCAAATCCGGATGGATTAGAAGAAGAATA
>CALBPF010000135.1 GCA_937899105.1 uncultured Flammeovirgaceae bacterium
ACCTACGCCTATGTAATAATTGTTTTCAGCTGCTATCCCATTATTGATAATGATATCAGCATCTCTCATACCTGCGGCATATAAACCTGTCTGCCATAAATTGTTCAGGTCGGACTCCTCGATTACATAGGCCGTGTAAGCTACTTGTTGGGCATCGAATCCCTGAAAATGTTGCATAACTATACCTGGCATTCTGCCGCCAAGAGCTCCTATGTTGAATACTGCTTGGGCTTGAGCTGCAGGAAGTATAAGATCGTTCGTGATTAGTCCGGGATTCGGATTATTCGGATCCACATTCGTATCATCAAACTCACATGATACGAATCCAAATGACATCAATGCTATAATTATATATTTATAATATTTTTTCATCATGTAATCTTTCAGTTATTAAAAGGTAACTTTTAAAGTACCGCCGAAGCTTCTGGTATTAGGCATATTAAAATAATTCAGGCCAAATCCGTTGCCATTACCAGTTAAATTAGTTTCTGGATCAATACCGGTAAATTCTGTCCAGAGCGCCAAGTTTCGTCCGGTAAATGATACTGATATTCCTTCAATGAAACTATCGGCAAATAGTTTGCTAGGTAGTGTATAACTCAATGTTACTTCCCGAAGTCGCACCCAGGACGCGTCTTCTATGGACTCTTCAGAAACTCCTCCGAAACCGTACCTTACCCATCTGTTAGCTCCCACGCCAAGGGCAGGATTTGCAAAATCCACTGGTGTATTATTTTCTTCATAAATTGGATTACCATCGCCATCAGTACCAGTTTGAACAACTCCGTCATACAAAAATCCAGCAGTTTCACGAAGGTCTGCAGTTTCTTGAGCCGTTCCGAAATATTTGATTATACCTAAAGTACCATTCCACATGTCTCCTCCTTCGCGAATGTCAAGCAATGCACTTAAACTTATTCCTTTATAGCTAAAAGTATTCCGCACACCAGCAGTCCAATCCGGATTTGGATCTCCGATTACATCCTGCTCAGGGTTTACTAATGGCCATCCATCACTACCGACAATAAATCTTCCTTCCTCATTTCTTTGGAAAGAATTACCCACGATTACGCCATACGGCTCGCCTCTTCTCACTCTAGATGACGTAGACGTAAAACCGGCTAAAAAGATATCTTCTACTTCCAACTCTTCAACTACACTTTCATAATGCGTGAAATTCACATCTACATCCCAGGCAAAATCATTATTTTCAATAACTCGGGCAGTTAAAACAGCTTCAAGGCCTTCATTTGTTATTACACCGGCATTTGCAACTCTTGAAGAGAATCCGGTAGCTCTGGAGATGGTGAGAGGTATTATTTGATCCTCAGTTTCAGAATCATAATACGTCAAATCTAATCCAATTCTACCGTTTAGCAACTTCAGATCTAAACCAAATTCTATGGTTGTTGTTGTTTCAGGCTTTAATACACTATTACCCAATTGCGCACCTCGTTCAAATGCATTTGCACCCAGCGCAGGGAAGGTTACACCGTTAATAAAACCATCACCGCCCACAAATGCCTGGGTATAAACGTTTGTAGTCGAATATATGGGTGCATCGTTTCCAACCTGCCCCCAGCTGGCTCTGACCTTAGCGTATGGTATAGTACTGTTGTTAGCTATTCCAAAGGCCTCGGTTACATCAAATCCTAAACTGGCCGAAGGGTAGAAAAATGAGTTATCATCCTCTGGTAAAGTAGAAGACCAGCCATTACGACCTGTTAAATTTAAGAATAACATCTCTTTGTACGATAGTTTGATATCGCCAAAAACGCCGTGCAATTTTCTCTTACTTTCATCTTTTGCGGCAATAACATCCGTTGTGTTGCTAATATCGTAGAAACCTGGTATGGCCATGGTCGTACCTTGATAACTATCTATAGATTGAATTCTTTCATAATAGTTATGACCGATAGTGGCATTCAAGTATATATCCTCATTGATCTCTTTATTCATCAAAAGAAGAGCGTCGGTATTTACTACGGATACACTATTAACACTGTAATCCACCTGACCGGCAGGCTGGGTCGCAGAATTAATATCGAACGCCGAGTTTCTCTTATCAGTAAATTGATCAATTCCGACTTTAACACTAGCCTTCATCCAAGGTAAAATCTCATATGTAGGGTTGATAAAACCGATAATTCTATCTACGTCGTCCACAAAAGGGTTTTTATTTGCAGTCCATAATGGGTTATCATATATACCCGCTCTATAACTCCTTTGGGTTCCATCAGGAAGTAGATAAGTTGATGGATCATCGGCTGCATCTTGACCATCAGTAATACCATTACCGTTATCAAAGGTTGGCGTAGTTCTTAATAAGCCTAACATTACACCGGAGATATTTGAACCTCTTTGGATTCTGTTTCCGCCAGAATTGGAGTAAGTACCTGAAATTGTTACGTCAAGTTTATCTGTCAAACTTGCCGTAATAGTCGCCTTGGCTGAAGTTCTAGCAAAGGTAGCGTTAGGAACTACGCCGGTTGTGTATAACCTGCCGGCGCTCATGAAATACTTTAACTTTTCAGACCCACCACTTACAGAGATGTTATTATCCCAAGTGTAACCATTTACAAAAAAGTTATCTAAGTTATCATAAGCTCGAGCAGGAACTCCGTTACCGGTTCCCGTGGGAACTAATCTACCGCCATTGTCATAGGGGTAAGTCTCATCTCCATCAAATTCTAATTCAGAAATACGCGGACCCCAGCTAAAACCTTCGCCTGTTTCAGGTCCACGCCATATATTTTCACCCCCTGAAGGCCTACCTTGTGCAAAGGTGCTTTGCAGGTCATAATTTCTATTTACCTGATCCACGGTGTAAGCCATATTATATGTAATCCTTGGCTTGCCGGTTTCACCTCTTTTGGTAGTAATAATAATGGCGCCGTTAGCAGCCCTGATACCATAAAGAGCAGTCGCTGCCGGCCCTTTCAAAACGGTCATAGAAGCAATGTCATTAGGGTTAACATCAATTAATCTATTTCCATTATCAACACCAGCTACACCATTGCCAGAAGCGCTATTATCGACCGGTACGCCATCAACAACAAATAGAGGCTCGTTACTTCCTGTAATTGAGGTCTGGCCCCTTATAGTAATTCTTGCAGAAGCTCCTGGAGAACCGGATGCACTTACAACGTTAACACCAGCGATTTTTGAATTTAAGGCCGATACCAAATTCGTCTCACGAGCATTCACAATTTCTTCCGCATCGACATTTTGCACTGAATATCCAAGGGCTCTTTTGTTTGTCTCAATTCCCACAGCTGTAATTACCACTTCCGATAATTGCTCAACATCGGGCGACATTTGTAAATCAATAACTGAACGAGCGCCAATTTCTATCTCTTCGGTAGCTAAACCAATGAAAGAAAAAATTAACGTACCCCCTTCGGAAGGTACCGATAAGTTGTAATTTCCATCGATATCCGTGACGGTTCCAGTAGACGTACCCTTGAGTACGACATTAACTCCCGGTAAAGCCGATCCATCTTCTATAGAGGAGACCTTACCCGAAATAGTTCTTTCTTGAGCCCACGTTTCACTAAAAGCAAAAGCGAACATCAACATGAAACTAAGTAGTAAAAACTTCTTCATATTGTTTTGTTTAGGTTAAAAATGTGTTAAAAGTTTAAAATCAAACTTATGTAGAAAATTTTGAATACGTAAGATTTTGCGAAACTTTTTAACACAATTTACGTGAAGTAAAGTCTTTTCATTGGAATAGGTTAATATTTATTAACCCATTTTGGGGGATATCATAAAATTTGAAACTCAATTCGTCGATTATTCTGCCTCCCTTCAGGTCTTGAGTTGTCATCTATTGGACGTTTTGAACCATACCCTTCAAATTTTAACCTGTCAGAAGGTATTCCCGAATCAATAAGGTAGTTAAATACCGACTTAGCACGATCTTTCGACAGACGGAGGTTGTAATCAGCGCTTCCGATATTGTCAGTATGACCACTAATTTCAATTCGTACTAAAGGGTTCCCGTTTAGAAATCGAATAACCTTATAAAGCTCCGTTTTCGATTGGGGACGGAGGTCGTAGCTGTCCGTGTCAAAGAATATGTTATTTAATATAGTAGAAGCTCCAAGCTCTATGGGGTTTAAAGTAATATCTTTTTCTATCGGCTCCGGATTATCCCTGGTATAATCAAAGCTAAGGCTACTAAAAAGATAGCCCACTTTATTAATATATAAAGCATATTCAGACCCCTCGGTTAAAACCATCAAATATTTTCCATTAATAGAGTCCGACTGAACTATCCCAACTTTTTTATCTTCCTTCAAGTCAAATAATTCAATTTTTGCCTTGACCGGTAGCTGGGTTTTTGCGTCGGTTACAACTCCATAAACATAACCGGATCGATATTTTATTTTTGCTGATTCGGGAACATCAAATTCATATAACCTACCTTTTCTGCCTACGTCTTTATTATCCTCATGTGAATAGTAACCTTTATTGCCGTCTGACGATATGAAAAGCGAAACCTGATCTTCTCCCGTATTAATAGGAAACCCCAAATTTTTGGGTTCTTCCCAACTTTCTCCATTTAAGTCAGAAAAATAAATATCGAATCCACCAAAACCGGTTAACCCATTTGAGGCAAAATACAACACTCTGTTATTAGGGTGTATAAAGGGTGAAACTTCATCGTTAACCGTGTTGATTGTTCTTCCCAAATTTCTGGGCTTTTGCCAAACGTTATCATCGCTAATCTCGCTCACCCATATATCACGCTTTCCGACACCATCTTGCCTATTCGAAATAAAATATAGCGTTCTTCCGTCTGAAGACAGAGAGGGCTGTGACTCCCACGCAGATGTATTAACGTTTGGCCCGAGATTAACAGGGTAAGACCAGTCCTCTCCTGTTTTTGTACTTATATATAAGTCGCAACTTCCGTAACCTTTCCTGCCATAACATGAAGTAAATATCAATGTCCTTCCGTCACCGGAGATGGTACAGGTTCCCTCATTAAACTCTGAATTTATATTTTCTGATATAGTTTCAGGCAACCCCCATTGTCCATTTGGCAGTTTCGTGGAAATAACCAAGTCTTCATCATACTGCGTGGTTGTACCTAACCTTCTTGTAAAAATGAGTGACTTTTGATCCACAGTTAAAATCGGGAAGTATTGCATGGGAAAAGCATTTACCGTATCACTCAAAGGGCGCGGATTATATTGTGAAGCGAAGTCTGCATTTTCCAATCCAAATTGAGCATTTCTCCTGAACTGCTCAGCTTCTTCAACCCTGCGACTATTTCTAGACCCTGACAGCAAAAATTTGTCTGCATATTCCAGGGCTTTACCGTACGCATTCTTCTGAAGGTACAATTCTGATAATTCAAAATAACTTGGGGCATTATTACCATCATTGAGCTGTATTACCTTTTGAAACGATGCCTCTGCTTCATCGAGTTCACCTTTCGCTTTTTGGATGACGGCTATTCTAAAATGAGCCTCATGGAAGTTTTTGTCTTTCTGAATAGCCTGCTTAAGCAGGTCTAGCGCCATTCTATACTGACCCCTAACCCGATAATTATCTGCCTGGTAGTAGAGTTCAGTTGCCTTCTTTGATTTAGTACTTAACTGACGCTGTCCGTGAACGGGAAACCAGGTTATAAGCACACATAGACAAATGGATACTCTCATATACTGAAGCATAATTAAACATATGCATCAGAAACGACATTTCCCAACATGAAGTACTATGACTGATGCCTTTGCCTGCTGGCTTTTAACGTGTTTAATAGAAGAGAGGCTATAGTCATCGGACCTACACCACCGGGAACAGGGGTAATGTATGAGGCTTTAGGCTTAACCTCTTCGAACTCCACGTCCCCTTTTAAGACGTATCCTCTTTCGTTGTCAGCTTCAATTCTTGAGATACCGACATCAACGACCACCGCGCCCTCTTTTATCATATCCGCTTTAATTAATCCCGGTTTGCCTGTAGCTACAATTAGTATGTCAGCCAGGCGCGTAAAGGAGGCTAGATCCTCAGTATAGATATGGCAAATGGTTACTGTGGCATTTTCATGGAAGGACATAATAGAGCTCATTGGCGCTCCGACGGTTCTACTATTTCCTACGATAACACAGTGTTTACCTTTAATCTGAATCTTGTAACGCTTCAAAAGTTCTTGGATGCCAAATGGCGTTGCGGGCATTATGCCAGGTCGCTTAGATGTTATGGCTCCGTAATTCTCGTTGGTAAAGCCATCTACATCCTTGGATGATGAAATATGTTCAATAACTTTTACTCCGGAAATATGATCAGGTAGCGGCAGCTGGACGATGAGACCGTCCACATCTTCATCTTCGTTTATTCGGTCTACCGCTGCCAATAACTTCGCTTCGGTTATTGATTCAGGATATTGGAGCAAGCTATATTCAAAACCTACATTCTTACAGGCTTTGATCTTATTTTTGACATAGGTCTGACTAGCCCCATCGTCTCCCACTAAGATTGCCGCCAGGTGCGGGACCTTAAACCCTTGTTGTTTCAGGTTTTCAACTTCTGTCTTAATTTCGGCTTGTATATCGCCGGCTACTTTGCGGCCATCAAGAATCATAGGTTCACTTTTCATCCTATTAAGTATTTAAAAGAGTTCCAGACAAATTTTATTTTCATTTGCAATGAAGCGTTGAACAACTAGAATATTCTCTTGTAACAACTTTGCAATATTTCTGGTAGACGAGTTTCCTGTTCTTATCCAAATGATTTTTGGGGGAATACCTTTAACTAGAGCCAAATCGTAAAGATCTGAATCCTGAGTTACTATGGTGAAATCATTTTCCTTGGCGAACTCATATATTTTTAAATCATCAACTTCATGTAAATCGTGGAACTTTACATGGCTCGAATTTTGGAAAGTATTTTGAAAAGTCTCTGCAAGTCGGAAAGATAGATTTTGATCAAAAAGAAGCTTCATGAAGCAATTACAGTAGCCTTTGCCTCACGTTCAGAGGCGAACTTTAGTGCAGCGGTAATATCTTCATTGGTTAATTCAGGGAAGTCCTCAAGTATTTTTGATCTGTCCATGCCAGAAGCCAACCACCGTAAAACATCATATACAGTGATCCGCATATTTCTTATACAAGGCTTACCGCCTCTTTTACCAGGTTCTATAGTGATAATTTTCTTATAATCTATTTCTTCCACTAGTTAAAGTTACAAATTATTGACTAATCCAGTTTAAGCACCGCCATAAACGCTTCCTGAGGAATTTCTACGTTACCTACCTGGCGCATTCTCTTCTTTCCTTTCTTTTGTTTTTCCAGAAGCTTTCTTTTTCGTGTTATATCACCTCCATAACATTTGGCAAGGACATTTTTCCTCATAGCTTTAACCGTCTCCCTGGCAATGATCTTTGTACCGATAGATGCTTGAATGGCTATTTCAAACATTTGCCGTGGTAAAAGCTCCCTTAATTTCTCACACAAACGCTTGCCCCATTCGTAGGCCTTGTCTCTGTGAACAATAGCCGAAAGGGCATCTACTTTCTCTCCATTTAGCATGATATCGAGTTTGATCATGTTTGACTTTCTGAAGCCAATCAACTCATAATCCAGCGAGGCATACCCACGGGATATAGTCTTAAGTTTATCAAAAAAGTCAAATACAATTTCAGATAATGGCAACTCAAATGAAAGCTCCACTCTGTCCGATGTGAGGTAAACCTGATTCTGAATTATCCCACGTTTATCCATGCAAAGACTGATTATACTGCCGATGTAATCGGATTTGGTAATTATTTGTGCACGTATAAACGGCTCTTCTATATGCGAAATGGTATTGGGTTCGGGCATCTCAGAAGGAGCGTTAATATCGGTCTGGCTTCCATCCGTATGGATAGCGTGAAACTGGACAGACGGAACAGTAGTTATCACCGTCATGTCAAACTCGCGCTCCAGCCGTTCTTGCACTATTTCCATATGCAGCATGCCTAAAAAACCACAGCGAAAGCCAAAACCTAAAGCCGCTGAAGTTTCAGGTTCCCAAACCAATGAGGCATCATTCAGTTGGAGCTTTTCCATAGAAGCCCTTAGTTCCTCGTATTCACTGGTTTCAACAGGATAAATACCTGCAAAAACCATAGGTTTCACGTTTTCAAAACCCTTTACCGCCGCACATGGTCGATCCAGATGTGTAATGGTGTCTCCAACGGCCACCTCTTTGGCCACTTTAATTCCGGATATGATGTATCCTACATTTCCGGTACTGATGGAATCTCTTGGCTCCTGGTTTAACTTCAAAACGCCAATTTCGTCTGCGTCATATGTTTTTCCGGTATTAACGAACTTTACTTTATCTCGTTTTTTAATCTCCCCATTAAAAACCCGAAAATACACTTCAATACCTCTGAAGGAATTAAAAACCGAATCAAATATCATGGCTTGCAAGGGAGCATCGGGGTCCCCTGTGGGTGCAGGTATCCTTTCAACAATGGACTCTAAAATTTCAGGTATTCCTATTCCCTCTTTAGCGCTGGCATGGATCACATCAGAAGGATCACATCCAATTAGCTCCACAATCTGGTCCGTTACCTCTTCCGGCATAGCGCTTGGGAGGTCAATTTTATTCAAGACAGGGATGATTTCCAGGTCATGCTCCAACGCAAGATAAAGATTGGATATGGTCTGGGCCTCAATACCTTGAGCAGCATCCACGATCAATAAGGCGCCTTCACATGCAGCTATGGATCGAGAGACTTCGTACGAAAAATCCACATGACCCGGAGTGTCAATTAAGTTGAGTATGTAAGTGGTACCCTCGTGATTATACTCCATCTGGATAGCATGACTTTTGATCGTAATTCCCCGCTCACGCTCCAGATCCATATCATCCAGTAGCTGTTCTTGCATCTCACGATCTGATACGGTGCCAGTAGTCTGTAAAAGCCTGTCGGCCAACGTACTTTTACCGTGATCAATATGAGCAATTATGCAAAAGTTTCTTATGTTCTCCATCTATCCTTTCTCGATCTTTAAAATCCGCTATCTTCGAATTTTGAAGCGCAAAAGTAGTTAAATAATCCCGACAAGGAAACTAAGAATTTCTACTTGTAAAGAACCCCGACAATGACGATCGCAGAACGTAAAAAGCAGGAGAATATATCAGAATACATCATTCACATGTATCAAACCGAAGATCTAGTAAGAGCATTTGAATTTGACCTAAATCAGATCACAGAATATGTTATTAAGCATATACCCGGAGATGAAAATGAGAAGAAGCAATTGATACTTTGGTATGCAGAGGTTATCACTCAAATGAGTGAAGAACATATTAAAAAAGAAGGACACCTCAAATCAACTCAAGAAATAGTAACCCGGCTGCTGAATCTAAAAAATGTCCTTATCACTACGGATCAGGAATTTATAGCTGTTTGGAAAGCCGCTAAAAAAGCTGTTGAATCAAATCGGGACAAGACAGGCGCTAACGAAATTCAAGTTTGTTTAAACGGTATCTATGGTTTGTTGTTGTTGAGACTAAACGGCAAACCCGTCTCAGACGAAATTCTTAAACAAGCCGATCAGTTTGGTAATGTTTTATCTTACCTGAGCTATAAATACAAACAGCAAAAGTTTACAACTCCGAATTAACCTTGCGGTGTTAACCTGGCTAAATACTGATCATCATTGCTTCTATATAGTATTTCCATTTTGAGCCCGGCTTTCAAAGCATATTGATTCAATACCTTCTCTCCTACATAAAGCCAATTGAACCAGGGATCTTTTTGGCCTTTATACTCATATTGATATGAAATTTCGCCCAGTTCCGGGGCTGACTTAAAGTCGGGATGCATATAGGTAAGGTCGCTTGAATCCAGAAGGATTTGACCGCCTGGCCTTAGTAAAGTTCTTAAATGAATAAGGAAAGGCTCCAGGTATCTTAGTTTACCTGCAATCCCCAATCCATTCATGATCATGAACAAAGTATCAAAACTTTGGCCACTGAACTTCCATATATTTTCATTGATAACGTCTTTTACCCCTAAATGCCCGGCAATATCACAGGCATCTCGTGATAACTCTAAAGCGGCGACATCAAGTTTTTCCTGAATAACCACGGTGATCGCGCCTGTTCCTGCACCAATGTCCAGCGTTCTACCCTGGCATTGATCAATGGCAAGCCGTTCCAGCTCGGTAAAGTCTTCCGGCTCCCTGAAAAACACCGACACCGGCATATGCTCAAGGTCACCATATGAATTATGTAGTATGAGTTCGGTATCATCATTGCCTATGAGATAGTCATTTAGAGCGTGCCCAAATACATCGAAAGCTGACAATTACTGAAGATACGTAGCTGCTCTTTTCTTTATGGCTTCTCGGTCTAATGGATTCTCACTACTTACATACGTAGTAGAAACGAGTTCAAAGAGAGCGTCCTCGTCGTAACCCAGCTTTCTCAGTACTTTAAGGCAGAATTTCATCTCTTCCTTATGAATTCGTCCGTCAATTTTCATTACCATAACAAGATTGGTCATCAAATCGATTTTTTCCTGCTGGCTTAAATCCCCTAAGGAAGGAAGCGTACCCATAGCCTCCGTCTTATCAATGATCTCCTCGATGTCTTCATCAGATACGTTTTTGGAAGCCCCAATCTCGCGGATCAGCTCCAACTCTGATCCATCTGCTTCGCCATCTATTTTAGCAAGTTGAACTAATATGTCTAAATGCGGATTATCTTTCATCGTTAAAATATGGAAGTGTGATTCTGATGCAAGGTAAAAGAATTTATCATATCCTCCTGATCCTAAGGAAGAATGAATACTAAAACCTACTTTTAGACGTATGAATTTTTTGGCACATGCTTACTTGTCGGGAGAAGATTCTCAAGTGATGACAGGTAATTTCATCGGCGATTTTGTAAAAGGGAAAAAGTATGAAACATATCCAAAACTTATGCAAAAAGGCATTCTTCTGCATCGCGGCATCGATGAATATACTGATGGTCACCCTGTGGTTGGTCAGAGTAAAGATAGACTAAGAGCTAAATACAGGCATTATTCAAGTGTAATCGTGGACGTGGTTTATGATCATTTACTGGCGGCAAATTGGCATAAATACCATGATAAAAGTTTGGGAGAATTTACCCAGCAACTTTACTTTGAAATCGACTCCATGAAAAATGAGCTACCAGATCGATTTCAGAACATTTTCAGGTATATGAAGCGCGATAATTGGTTATATCAATACTCAAAAATTGAGGGTATTGAACAGGCTTTAAACGGCATGTCTATGCGAACAAAATTCGATTCAAAAATGGATGAGGCCATTCATGATATAAAGGCTAATTACGTGCCGTTTTTATTGGAATTTCAAGAGTTTATGCCTGATGTTATCGCCTTTTCAAAGCAGTGGCAGGAAGAATATGAATGAGCTATTTTACTTCAAAGTCTAGTACATCACTAGCTTCAGACTTAGTAAGCTTGATTTTGTATTTACCCTTTGCAGCATACACATATTCGTCAGGCTTTCCTTTCTTTTTCTTTTTTACAGGTTTAATAATTTTTAAATCCCAAGAAGTAGTATTAAAGCCAGCTGTAGACTCGAAACTGATAGACCGAACGATTTCATCACTTTCATCAATTACCTGAAGCGTGACCGGTCCGCCATCCTTCACAAAATAGCTAAAATCAGTCTGAGGTTCGTAGGCATCCAAATACTCATATCTTTTCTCTCCCCACCGCTCAGAATACCGGATACTCTCTTTGCCAAAAGCGCTTATCCCGACATCTGAACCTGCAACGGCCTGAAGTGGTTTGGCATCAACAACATAGATACTTCGTCCATGAGTCCCTACTACCAGTTCATTCTCGCGAGGGTGAACTATTAGATCATAGGAAGCCACATTGGGAATTGTCGAGAGTAGATTCCACGATTTGCCACTATTTAAACTTATGTACGTTCCGTTATCACTACCTAAGTAGAGCAGATCAGGGTTGACCGGGTCCTGGATTAAGTCGTTAACCACCATTTCAGGCAGGTTACCTTTTATTGAGGACCAGGTTTTGCCAAAATCGTCACTTTTGTAGGCATAAGTCTTGAAGTCATCATTTCTGTAGCCGTTAAGGGTGACAAATACATCGGATTCGTTATGAGGTGAGGCGAAAACACTGCTAACCCATTTTCCCCTGGGCAAACCTGCACTGATATTTACCCAATTATCACCGGCGCTTGTGGTAAGCTGCACGTTTCCGTCATCTGTTCCAATATAAATGAGCCCAAATTTCAAGGGAGATTCTGATACCTCGGTAATAGTAGAAAAAGGCACATTGCCCTGAGGCAGGTTTTTAGTAAGATCAGGACTTATGGCTTCCCAATCATTCCCTTGATTAAAACTGCGGTAAAGTCTTTGTGCTCCAATGTAGATGATGTCAGGATTATGTGCGCTAAGCGCTACAGGAGTTCTCCAATTAAACCGCAATTTAGGATCACCTATGTCATGCTGCGGAGTAATTTTTACCGTCTTATTCGTATTTCTGTATTTCTTATAATAATTACCAAACTGAAAACCAGTGTATACCAAGTTACTATTTCTGGGATCAGGTGCGATAAACATACCGTCACCGCCAAAAACACGCTCCCATTTTTTTGTCCGGTTTGGAACTGATTTGCTTGAACCTACCAAAGAGCCGTTATCCTGAAGCCCCCCGTAAACCTTATAGGGTTTGTCCATATCCACATTTACCGTGTAAAACTGCCCTACCGGCATGTTATTGATATGCCTCCAATACGCACCTCCGTCATAACTCTCATAGAGACCGCCGTCATTACCCAGTCTCAGATGATTTTCATCTTCGGGATTAATCCAAAGCGCCTGATGGTCTACATGTACATCCCCCAGTGAATCGATACGAGTATAGGTCACTCCGCCATCATTAGATTTAAGTAGAGGAACGCCAAAAACATAGATCTGATCCGGATTTTGTGTAGAAACACGCACTTCACCAAAGTAATAGCCATAGGTAAAATATACGCCATCCAGGTCATAGCTATTCATTTTTTTCCAGGTCGCACCGCTGTCATCCGAGCGATAAAGCTCAGCGCCAACTACTGAAGTATTGAAAAGATTAGCATTGGCATCGCCGAAGTAGTTGGCAATATCTTCAGGTTTATATTTCCCCTCTGCGATCTCTTTCTTCATACGTTTCGCATCGTATTTCTTAGGGTAGCCATTATCTTTTAAGAATTCATCCAGTTTTTTATCTTCCAGACCTGCCAATGCTTCCACAGTCATAGTAGAAAAGTCGGTTACTTTGAGCCTGTCCGAAGTTTCTTCTTCTTTTTTCTCCTTTTCTTCGGCCTGGTTGTCAAGAAAAGCATAAACAACATTGGGTGAAGTTGGGCTGACAGCCAAACCTATGCGACCGACCTGAGGGCCGTCAGGAAAACCATCCACTGATTTATACCATGTGTTGCCAGCATCTGTCGACCTGTATATCGTAGAACCTGGTCCATTACCTTTGAAGTTTGAGCTTCTCCTGGTTCTTTCCCAAGACGCCGCCCAAAGTTGATTTGGATCTTTAGGATTGATGACCAGGTCAACAATTCCTGTGCTATCATTAACGAATAAAGTCTTTTTCCATGTTTCGCCGCCGTCCGTAGATTTAAATACACCTCGTTCATTATTATTTGTGTAGAGTGCACCAAGAGATGCCACCCAAACTACATCGGGGTTTTCAGGATGCACAATTACTCTGGAAATGTGCTGAGAATCATCCAATCCAATGTGTTTCCAGTTCGCTCCTGCATCAGTTGATTTGTAGATACCGGTTCCTGCATAGCTGGATCGGCTACTATTTTTTTCGCCGGTTCCGGCATAAATGATATTGTTATTTGACGGAGCTAGAGCAATATCACCAATGCCTAAAGCTCCATACTCGTCGAAGATAGGCTCAAAGGTGACTCCATTATTCTTTGTCTTAAAAATCCCACCGGACGCGTAAGCCACATAATATTCATTGCGGTTATTAAGATTAACGTCTATATCTACCACTCTCCCTCCTTGTACAGTAGGTCCGATATTTCTGGCAGGGTAGCTTTTGAGCAAAGAGGACTGTGCCATTTTATTTCTGGTTTCATACCCGTTAAGAAGCTGATGACCCGGAGTTTGGGCCAAGGATACCGAAAAAAATAAAGTGAAAAGAAGAGAAAAGACAGATCGATTCATAATTGCTCAGGTTTTGCTTAAAAGTAGCGATTAACCTCATTCACACAAACCTCCTGATCACAGAAAGTTTGTAGTTTTGTGTGAAAGGTAAATCTGATCTTTTGATGAACAACGATCCGGAATTAAATGGTAAGTATTTGGGCTCAATATCGCAAGATTTTGTAATCGTAGCTGATACGCTAAAAGAGGCTGCCTATCAAATAAAGAAGAGGTGCTTTTCAGATTACCCGATCTTTCCTGTTTCCAAGATCGACTTGCCTATAGGACAGTTACTTATTGGTAAGCTGGAGCTAGCCACAAATTGGAACTACAATGCCTCCTACCTTGATGAATTCATCCAACGTGAAATAGTAGGTGAAGATAAAATAGAGGAATTTAAAGCCAATTATAAAGACCCGGATGAGTTCTGTTGCTTATTTGTGGTGGACGATGAATTTACCAGGTTCGTGTTCATCCCATATCCGGAAGATTAGATATGATCTAACAGAACTTTCACGACTATCGGTTCATTTGAAACACCTTTGCTTGTCACCTTCATAAAGTGTGGCTCAAATAGATTTTCGCTACCGGTCAATTCATTCTGCCTGGTGTATTTTTCCAATACTTCAGCAGACAGCTCTACCTGACTTACAATAAAACAGATAGTTTCACTGCCACTATTATTGTCTAACTGTATGTTCTTGCCTTCAGATGGAAATAACAGCTTGTTAACGACAAACGGCAGCGCCGCAGATTCTGAAACTCCAGGAAATAATTGTACATACTCATCTTTATTACTTTGATAGGTAATGTAGAGAAAGCCAGAAAAATTAATACTTGCATCAAAGCTGAATTCCGTACCGGATGAATACGACTTTTTGAATTTATACACGTTATTCTGCATTAATTCAACCTCCATAGGAGACCCATTGCTCAACCTTCCATTAATGGAGGCTTCCCTATCTACAGAGGTTTCAGGAATAAAAAGTTGGTAGCCACTAAACACCCATGGATCTAAGTCAGTATATCTGATTCTCGTAAATCCGTTATTCCCCCAACGGGAACCCCAACTATTTACAATCTCAACACTACCCCCCATTAAATTATCATCATACCCAACGATGCATACAGCTTGTCCGTCATAGCTATCGGAAAACTCCTCATAAGGACGCCAGGCCTGCTCAGCATTGCAGAAAGTAGGTGGAGCTCTTAGTCCTACTACGACCGGGTTTCCACTCGCCAGAGCTTTTTTTATCGCATCCACTTTTGCATCATCCTTGTCGAAAATCTTGACATAGCCCCCGAGCTTAGTTAACTCGGTATCTCCCGGACTCCAATCGTTCTGGGGACAGTAATATGGGTAATCCATAAACTGTGGGGTACCCTTGGTTTTAAGAACCTCAAGAATGCTTACTAAGGAAGCCTTAGATTCGCAATTCTCATTCGCAGGGCTTGTGTAGGCGAACACTGGAGCGAAGGAATTTTGGGTAATGTCGTTGATATCGGAAAGCCGCTTTTTCTTCGCTTCTAAAATGGTCATTCCATAATATGCGGAGGCCCAACCTGCTGAAGTTTTGAATGAAAGCTGGGTAGTAGGTTTGGGACAATATTTCTTCAAAGAAATTTTAGCGGGCAAAGTATTGGGATATACCGCTACAAGACGGGGTTGATTTTCATGCTCCCGTAAATCGAATTTAAGGCCACTGGGGCATTGTGATATGGCGCTAAGCTGACAAGAGAACGCAAACAAGGAAATTAATAAATAACGCATTGATTTTCTCGCCTTATGATCTTATCAGATTTAGTAAGACCGAGGCTTTTTACTTTGCCATGAATATAAAATCACTGCCGGCTTCGTTATCGCCAAATTCGCCATAATGAGGAGCCGGATTGACCGTGCTGACCTCATTTAATATCTCGCTGAGGGTTAAAATGCGATCTTTGCCTCCGCCGGTCCTTAGAGCTTCTATGAACTTACGAGCAAATGGTGAATGCATACCCGGCCGACCATCAGATACATATTCTTTACCTCCCGAGGTTAAGAATCTGCGGGTTTTGTATTTAAGCCTTCTGGAAGCAAATTCAGTTCTTGAAGCTTCAGCATAAATATCTTCACTACCCCGGCTATTGCAGGCCATTTTAGAATCAAAAGTACCTCCAAAACAAACGTCCATGGTAAGGAATACATGCTTCGCCGGCACATTATTTAAAGCTCTTTCCAATATTGAAAACGAAAGATAGGATGTATTTGCAGGATCATCCTTTTTGGAATTCTTGCCTACAATGTAACCATCGCCAAGTAGATTGTCATAGTGCCCATGCCCTGCAAAAAAAACAAAGAGCTGATCATCATCAAGATATTCCCTGGCGGCATATTCACGTACTTTAAGTAGAATGTCCTGAATGTCATTATTCTCAAACAGTTCTACTTGAAATCCGTAAATATTCTCCAACTCACCGGCAATGGTTTTGGCATCACTAATAGGATTAGTCAAGTCTTGCCAGTTATCATATTTATCAGTAGCAAAGATTAGTGCATGATCTCTTTGTGAAACTAGCGTGTTACTGAACCTGATCGTCCTTTGTTCAGTGGTAGCGGCATCAAATTCATTTTTAGCTATAATTTCAATAGTATTATCTCCTTCTGCCAAATTAATAGCTTCATTAAACCAATAATCATATTCACCAGAGCTCTTTTCGGATGATACAATACCAAGACCCCGGGAATTAGAAAGCGAGCGTCCATTAACCTTAACCTCCACCTCTGAGATCTTTGCAGGGCATTTCAGGCCAATCTTTAGCTCATAGTCTGGATCACTCGCTATTGCCGGACTTTCCCGTGGGCTGATCCAAAAAACTGCTGGTGGAGCTTTGTCCCTGGATTTGATATAGAAATTGAATGTTTTACTCTTGCCTTCCTCCACCTGCGACATGCCTTCGAAAGACATAGTAATCACCATTACTACTAGTAGTATATTTTTCATAGGCTAAAAGGTTTCAGGGGTGAATTCCCAGACTTCGTCTATTCGTTCACCAAAATTTGTACTTACTTCAGACCCATACATTAAATAAACCTTGTCATTGGCGACAAAAGCATGTGCCTTAACCCTGGGGTCGCTGGGTAAGTCAGAAATGAATTTCCAGCTATCCGTTTCAGGCGTATATTGATAGAATGATGTTTTAGTGTTTCCAACACTTCTCCCTAAGCCTATGTACCCCTTACCATTTAAAGCAAATCCTACAGCATATTGTAATCCAGCTATTGGTGAAGGCCCGGAAACTTCGGTCCACGTGTCAGAACTTTCATTGTAACGCCACAGATCGTTAAAGAAATCTTGAGTACTCCGATCGACACCTTGGCCAAAGTAAGCTACTCCGTTAACAACAAATCCTGTGGCTCCGTCTCTTAATGCGCCTGGAAAATCATTCATTTGTGTCCATTCGTCGTCAATAATAGAGTATTTCCATACAGCTTTTCCAAAGTAGTCATCTTGAACTAAATAAACATTGTTTCCCACTACTAGAGGGGTGTTGCTCGTAGTTCCACCTGACGCCAACTCCGTCCACCTATCTGTATTAGGGTTAAATTCCCAGAATCCAGAATGAAGCAGATAACCTTTCTCGTTAGCGGTGAAGCCCCTTGACCAACTTCTGAATGGCAAAGCATTATCTGACTCAAGTTCTCCCCAACTATCACTTTGGGTGCTATATATATAAAAATCATTAAGATCGGTATCGCTAGTAGATTCACCTGTACCGACATAAATTCTATTTCCAATAACAAAACCAGTAGGGTATCCATCTTCTCTAAACCCGGGATGAATCGATTTTTCAACAAAAAAAGGTAACACTTCAAAATCTGCAACAGCCGGAATTCCCCGGCTGGTTACGTTGATTTCAACATCACCTTCATTCAAAGATGTTGGAACTTCCACGGTTATCTCATTACCGGAAACAGTTATGAGACCTGCCTCCGCATTTCCAAAAGTAACTACCGTATTTTCCGTGAAATTGGAACCTGTTATTGTTTTTGTCGAACCAGGAACCGCAGCCACGGGGCTTATCGAGTCTATTTTGGCATCAACACGTTCAATTTCCAACTTGCTGCAGCTAACCGCCAGTAGTACTATCAACAAATAGAATATCTTCTTCATAGTTAAAAAGTCGCTTTTATTCCAGCCATCGGTGTTCTTCCATCAGGCGACATAGCCAGATTCCAGTCTAGTTTTACTTTTTTCCTGGCCGTCAGTCCCTCACGCTGGTTCTTTTTACCTTTGATGTAAACCCCTACCACATCGGATGCCCAGGCCAGTATGGCCAGTGTTCGAAGTGTTTTGTACGTATTGAACTGGCTGTCTGCGTCATCGAAAGCAGAATTAGCCGCCTCAGGGTCGGTAGCGTTTAAATAATCATCATAAGAATTACTGGCGCTTGATCGTGAAATCAGCGCCGCCCCCATCAGCCCCCATGTACCTGCAGTGATCAACCAGTAATTCTTTCCTGTCCGTGCCTTGGTATCACCCCATCCCGGCGCCAGTACTGAATATAAGGCTGCCTTTGGACCCATTAATGTCTCCTTGGCTAAAGCTTTAGCAAGTTCAGCACGAACTGAAAATACCAGGTTCTCGCCGGTAAATTCTTGATCTTCATAGAAATAATTCCAATAGATCTTTTTGTAGGAACCGGGCTGTATTTGCTTACCAACATCGCCACTTACCCGCGCCGCAGGACCTTTAAAGGTTTGACCGCCATCATTGGAATAATATAGGCTTACGTCATAAGGCCTATTATCTGCATTAGCTTTGAGATTATATATTACTTCAATCGTATTATTGGCCTCGTCAAGAACGGCATCCACAAATTCAACAGCGCTGTCCTGTGCACAGAGCATTGTAAATGATGGAGAAAGAATGACTAACAGACTAAGAAATTTTCCGGACATGACGAATAAGGTATATTTTTCCCAATTTAATAAAAATAGTTGGATTAGGTTATTTACTTCTTTGATGTACTCAACCAGCTGCCAATAAGCAACTTAACCCATAACTGTCCTCGATCAGACTATCAGCATTTATTATAATGATTTGGGAATAGCGTGGAACGAAATTCTGTTATATTTGCGTTCCAACGTTGAAAATAGTTGCAATACATAAATCATAATTATAATGAGTAAGACAATTGAATTGACAGATGCTAACTTCGAAGAGCATTTAAGCAGCGATAAACCTGTATTAGTTGATTTTTGGTCCGAATGGTGCGGTCCTTGTAAAATGATAGGGCCGGTAGTAGAAGAGTTAGCAGGCGACTATGACGGCAAGGCGGTTATAGGTAAGGTTAACGTGGACGAAAATCCAAACATCTCGGCAAAATTTGGCATTCGCAGCATTCCTACGCTTCTTGTTTTTAAAGGCGGCGAAATTGTTGATAAGCAAGTTGGTGCGGTACCTAAAGGTGTACTTTCTCAGAAACTTGACGCACAACTCGTTTAACATTTGTAAGTAAAACAGATTTAAAAAAGGTGACACAAGGGTCACCTTTTTTATTTATGGGTTTTATCAAACAATCTAACTTCTCTATCCAAAATTATCTCTTGGTCAGCGTTTTTATTCTGACCAATTTTTTCAGCTGAGGGATTAAATCAACCTCCTAAAACACTGCTCAACTATTGTTCCGTGATCAAAAGCCAAGGGTGGTAAGCTTTCCATATCCCACCACTGCACTTCGGCGGCATCATCTCCCGCCTTTATAGGATTGTACTTTGCATCAACCACGGCGCCATAAACAATAGTCACAGTTCTACCACGCGGATCACGGTCCGGCTTACCGTAGGCGCCAAGTTCTTTGAGCTCTTTCGGTTTTAAGCGTATATCGGTTTCTTCTTCTAACTCTCGTGAGGCGGCCTCAGGTAAATCTTCATTCCCATCTACAAAGCCTCCAGGTAGCGCCCAACAATCCCTGTAAGGGTCATTTTTGCGTTTTACGAGTAAAGCCTTGTTTCCACTTTCATGTTCGGATATG
>CALBPF010000136.1 GCA_937899105.1 uncultured Flammeovirgaceae bacterium
AAAAAGACAAAGAAGGTTTTTGAAATCTAAAAGAGGTATTGCTCTAAAAGCTGATCTAGAAGCTGACATAGTTGAAAAAAAAGCTGATGAAATTGATCTTGAAAATATTGAGGAAGATGAGCCAATCCAAATTTCTGAGCCTTTTGTGTGTAATAGATTTCTACGACGGGTACGGTAAAGTAGTCGATTTAGCCGTCATTCCAAGAAGGGTACTGAAACGTCCTCGTGTAGATGTGCTGTTGATTCCCTCCGGGCTATACCGAGATATTTTCCCTCAGTTAGTGCTGTTGCTTGATAAAGCGGTGAAATTAGCTTCTCAACAGGATGAGGTGGATAACTATGTCCGAAGGAATACAACGAGTCAGTATAATCTATTGATTGAAAAAGGGGTGAAGAAAAGTATGGCGAAGGCGCTTTCCGAGGTTCGGATTTTTTCCACGCCTGATGTCGCCTATGGTACAGGTACGAATTATGTCATTGACGCTTCTGGAAGTTGGAAAGACGATATAGAGGTTGCAAATGTTTTCATGAACCGCATGCATTTTCCGTATAGCGATGCTTTTTGGGGAGACCAGCCCGTAAGTGACTCCTTGTTGATCGCACTTTTTAAGGAAAGTCTTTCTGGTACGAAAGCCGTACTACACAGTCGTACTTCGCACTTGTATGCCAGTTTGGATAACGATGATTTCTTTCAATACCTAGGAGGAACAGCGCTTGCCATACGTACTATAGACGGTAATTCTCCTGACGTGATTGTATCCAACCTGACCAATCAGGGGCAGATGAAAAACGAGAAATTGAGCTATTTCCTGAGTAAGGAGCTTCAAGCACGTTACCTGAACCCGACCTGGATCAATAGCATGTTGGATGAAGGCTACTCCGGCGGACGGTTTGTGAGACAGGTTACCTCCAACCTTTGGGGTTGGCAAGTGACCGTTCCTGAGGCGGTGGATGAAAGCAAGTGGGACAACTTCTATGACGTGTACGTGGAGGATACCTACCAACTAGACATTGCCAAACGTTTCGAAGCATCGAAAAATCTCTACGCCTATCAGGTGATGCTTTCCCGCATGTACGAAGCAGTAAGGAAATCCTATTGGACACCTGATGATAAAGTAAAGCAAACGCTTTTATCAGAGTTATTAGAGCCGGTAGATAAGGTCGGCCTGTCTTGTAACCTGAATGTGTGTAACAACGCAAAACTGGCTGACTTCCTGAACCGGGAATTCGAGGAGATGGAAGGCCTTTCAGCTGAAAAGATCGAAAAATATCGTAATCAATTGCAAGAAATTCGTGAACGATTAACCGCAGATGGGCTGCCGAACGATGCACAGTTGGCCATGGAAGCGGGATACTCCACTGACTACATTCCCAAAAAGGAGGTGAAAGGCTATAAAATTGAGGAGGTGAATGCTGCTGGAAAATCACAGCTTTCCATAGATACTTCTATCTGGAGATGGGTCGTATTCTCATTGCTGGTATCGTATTCTATTTTTTATTTTTTTCGGAGGCGTTTAAAGAACACGAAAGACTAGATTCTTATAAATCTTGATCTATTAGAATATGGTATGTTCCTAAAGATTGTGCTAACTTCCGGGGCTATCTTAAAATCTAACAATAATATCAATCTGGTATTTAGAGAGCTACTGTTTTAGAAGAGAATTTTTCCTTGGCATCTGGATGGTTCGAGCGGGAGCACATGTTAAAAAACTTCGGTCCGAGATCGAGGAGTTTCTCATTTATAGAGCTTGGACATAGAGGTATTCCCTCTTAACAACGGAAGATTACTATCCTTCGACTGCGTCGACAGGGGCTGAAGCTAAATGACTATTAGTAATAGAATTTGCCACTTCCATAACCGGAGACAAATTTTCATTGTGATCCCGATACTGGTTTAAGCTTTTTAACATGTAATCAAGAAGTTTAATGGCGCTATGTATATATGGGCCTTTATTCAACATGACGCATTCTGCATTTAGTGAAGTAGCTGCATCAGTGATTTCTGATCGTGAAGGAATTCCTTTTTTAGCCAATGTTTCTAATACTTGTGTAGCCCATACTACAGGAACATGGCCGGCACGGCATAATGAAATTATCTCTTGCTGTATTCTAGCCATATTTTCCCAGCCCGCTTCAATAGCAAGGTCGCCACGTGCTATCATTACACCTAAAGGATAGTTTTTCATACCCTCCAGCAGAATAGCGGTCAGGTTATTAAACGCGCTTTGAGTCTCAATTTTTAGTATGATGCCAAGCTTGTTTTCCGCATCCAAATGTTTTAGCTCTTCTAGCAATTCACGTACATCCTCAGGCGTATTAACAAATGAAAAATTAATAACATCTGCATACTGTACCACAAATTTCAAATCCTCTCGGTCCTTAGCTGTAAGACCGCTAATATTAAGGTCAGTTTCAGGAAGATTAATACCTTTATCCGCTTTAAGGGATGAACCGGTCAACCTGGCGTGTACTATTTCTACTATCATTTCATCAGGATTTACCACCCTGACTATACCCGTGATCTTGCCATCATCAAAAAGAATTTTTTCCCCTTCTTGCACATAATTAAATACTTCTTCTGATGTACAGGACACAAATGCCTTTTCTATTGCCAAGCCCTTATCATCAAATTGGGCAGGCCTACCCGGTCTTTTGTCTTTGGTTATTCTTAGCTCATCACCTATTTTTAATAAAAGTGATTGCTCAATGGAAGGTAATTCTCCAACCAGGCAACTCTGCTTCGTATCATGTACACAAAGCTCTGTGCCGGTCTGAATATAGCTTGTTTCCAGACCATGCGCAATGACCTTTGAACCTTCAATTTCTCTTACCGTAAAACTCCTTTGTTTATTTCGTGCATCGGTAAAGATTACCTGGCGTCCAATATTCAAACTGTGTAACCAAGATCGGTCAACCGGAATTTCGTCAGTTGCAGTCTGACTCAATTCAGTTACAAACACGGCAATGGCTGGGTCGATTACCTGGCCATATTCGTTCCTAACCGGACGAAATCTTCGTACTTGTGGACCTGGTTCTAACGCCCCAGTCCTTATTTTTGGCCCGGCAAGATCCATAGATATCTTGCAGTTTTTTCTTAACCTTTTTTTAGCTAAATAAACATGCTCAATCATCTTTTTCCATTCATCGGGTCCATCGTGAGCGCAGTTGATTCTGGCTGTATTCATACCGGATTCGATCAGGCTATGGACCAGTTCATAATTAAAAGCTGCCTCGCTGGGTAAAGTAACCATTATTCTCACTCTACGGCCTTTGGATCGATAGCCTAGTAAGTCTTTGGAATGTGTATTTAATGTTTTACTTGATTTTTTGATTGAAATACGCCTGTATTTCTCGTCTTGTGATTTATCCTTAATTAACGCTTTCAAGATATCGCGGCAATTCTGAAGGCTAGCGATTACATGAGATTCGGACCTCGCAATTCTTGAAAGTCCTATATTCCCAATTCTTTTCTGCAAACTCGTAATATCGATCTTGCGTAATGCGCGGTAATGGATAAGGTTAGGTGCGCTCTTTTGAAAAGAAGGGTGAACCGGTTCAATAACTTCTTTACACCGCAGTTCTTCCTTGTGCAATTCACTAAGGATCGATCGAATGAGTTCAATATCGCTTTCCAGGCTTTCCGGTTTGATTTTCATATGGTTTATATATGTTTTAGAAACAAGATCTATGGAAGTTACAAGATCGAAAAATGAATGGTCTTATGTAAATGTTAAAAAATCATTAAGCTACTTGTATTACAGCCTGAGTTCGAACGCCTGTTAGCTTTTTTCTATGTTAAACGAGATCAACGAATTATTCCCATGCACGCGATTTTACCGATTTAATCAATTGAAATTCTGGGCAAAGAAGTCGTTTATGATTAGCCTCCTAATTGATTGCACCCCCTATGCCAATAAGTATTAAACCTGACTCTTCCTCAGAAAATCCGGCAGATATGTTGAGAGAAAAGCTCTCTTTTATCGGGACAAAATATACTCCAAATCCATAACCTTGATGGAATTGATCAGTAGTATCAAAATCGGAGTAAACCCTGCCGGTATCATAAAAACCCTTAATCCCAAACTTTAATGGTACAAGAGCAGTTTGAAATTCCGTAAGTTGAATGCGAAGTTCTGAATTTATAAAGAACGTAGATTTGCCCGTAAACCGATGCTGTTCATAGCCTCTAAGATTATTATCCTGACCAAGATAGACCTGCTTATAAAAGGGGGTTACATCCTCTCCGTAGCTGGTTGAACCTCCCAACCTTACTCTTAAAGTCCACGGATTCTTTTTTCGCCACGTGGCATATTTCTCAATGAAGCCTTGAACTATTCCATAGCTGTCATTGTCGTTGTTGGTAATAAATCCACTTTGATATTTTAGGTATAAGCGTGCGCCTTGCTCGGGTAGATCGGCTCTATCTCTAAAATCGAGATTTAATTCAGCGCTGGCTTCTACAATATTCAGTGTTCTGCTGCCAAAAGTTTCCAAGGCCAGGGAATCTGATGCCAGGATCGTACCGGACTCAATAACAGGTTCACTTTCTTCGAATAGGGCGCCCAACCTAAATGTACTTTTTTTCCAGAAATCCCTAACTATACCCAGGCCACCGCTCAAGGTCTCATAACGTGTTTCATAAAAATCTTCGTCATCCAAGTCATCATCATTAACGCTACCATTTCCAGGACCAAAATATTTATTAAAAAGGTTGTCATTAGCAAGCAGACCATTGACTTCTACATCCCATTTTCCCAATGCATGACGGTAACGACCAGTATAGCTGAAGATTAGAATGTCTTCTGTAGCAAATCGGCCCTTGATGGTGTGGATGGCGCTAAAATCCGGCTTGCCAAATCTTTGTCGTTTAAATCTTACACCTAATGATCCTCCAAACCCGGTGGTAGTATTGGATCCGATAGAAAAAATTGGAAGATACCGGTTGTAGGCAAATCGAGTTCGATTGTAGTTGTATAAGCTGTTATCCCAATGATTAATTTGCTTACTTTCTTTTCCGAAATTAAGTGTAGCGTTTTGGTCTTTTTCATAAATCAAGGTTTTCTTACCACCTTTTCGAACCGTGGATTGATCAGTGATCTGATCTGAACCAGGTCCACCTATTACCCTTATTTTAATTGACTTCTTTGCTTCTCCTGAAATGTCAAAAACATCAACGCCGTCCAGGCCAAACAGTCGTATTTCCTTGGTTTCTTTAGGGTTAAAAACACGCTTGTAAATCGCTCTTCCGTACGAACCATCTTTTTTAATGTTTCGTACTGTAACACTTACGTTTCCATCAGCTTCACGAAGTACCTCGAAATGCTCCTCCTTATTTGAACCTACCACATCAACGTCTTTTGAGAGCATAAGGTAGTATTCCAAGGCATATTTTTTAAGATCTTTCACTCGCCGCTTAAGTTTCTCTTCAATTTCAAGACCTGACAGTGGATAAATTTCTTCAGGCATTATTTTTACTGCCTTTTCTATGATATTATCAGTTATTTTCGATTGAATATAAACTGCTGCAGCCTCCCAGTCTTCTTTGGAAAGTTCGCTTAGCAGGAACCTGTCAAAGTGTCTGGACTGCCAGGTTAAACTCTTTATGTCCTTAATAGTATGGCCGAAGTTCTCTCCACTGGGTTTAGCCCATTCTCTATCCGCCAGCCATATTAAGAAACCGTCCCATCGTGAAAATACATGATCGCGGTCTCTGGGAATGGGCCGGTAAGTCATCCCATTTTCATCGTTGGTATAACCCGCCCACTTCCAGTTATCCTCATGCCTTCCCCAGTCACCGACGAGTATGTCAAACATGCGAGCTCTTGAATACTCTTTTTTATCGATCTTATTATCATTGTCTTTATATAGTTTTCGGAACATTTTATAACTCTGCAATACCTCTTCAGCATCGGCAAATGGCAGTTTTACCTTTTTAACATTTATAGGTTTTTCCTCTAGCATACCAAGCAGGTTGGCATATTTTTCCTGAAAAGGACCTAGTCTGGAATCGTTTGGTAAAACGAATAGCTCCGGAGAAGCATGAAGAATATCAGTTTCGTCTAACATGGTACTTGCTACCATAGCTCCATAAGGGTGCTGCATAGAGGTAACATCCTTAAAAGCTTCAGAAACTATGGTTCCCCTGAATTCTCTTCCAAGGACTGTTGTAGGGTCCTTATCTACCGAGCGAAAAACATATTCTCTTCCATCTCCACCCTTCATTTTTAAGGACGTTGTCTGCCTTCCGCCTCCCTTTTCATATATTCTAAGCCCTTGTTTTTCTGTTGACAGATCCAGGTAGGGTACTTGGATTGGCTCATTCCAACTGGTGCGGTAGTGACTGCCGAAAAGCATTTTTTTGATTCCTTTGGCAGGATAGTTACTGCCGCTTACCTTGATTATTTCAGAAGCCCGATCTCCGGCGCTGCTAGTTTCTTTTGAAACTTGACAGGGTATAAATGAAGTATTGACTGGATTGTTAGGTGAGGTATTGCAGGGAGAATATAGCAGCGTTTCTTGTTTTAGTAAACTAAAGCCTTCGTTTTCCGACCTTTGATGGGCGATATAATCCACCTTTCCGTCCTTGTAGTAAACCAGTTCGATCAATCCTTTAGATGATTTTGCAAATCGCACTTTGGTTTTGTCTTTTCCTACGAACCTTGCCTCTGCCACAGAACCACTGTTAATAAAAAAGCTATTATACTCCTTAAGTACTTGCAAGTCATAGTCGTGTCCTGATGCATAGATGGCGGAGTTTTTATCTGATACCATGGTTTCCATTTTATGTCTGATATGGTCAAAATGTGAGTTTGCTATATCGAGTATTGAGCCAATATTTTGATGGTATGCTACCTTAAAACTTCCGTAAATAGGTGGTACCAAGTGGTCTTTTGTAGGTTTTTTACCGCCATACTGCCCTACTGATATTAATGGATGATGACCGGCGACTAACAGATTTTTACCATTGGCATCTTCAAGTTCTTCCCTTAATTCGTTCTCGAAATCTGTTTTGGTGACGATTTTGCAATCTGCGTCTGCCGGCTGAGGTTTGTAAAAAGGGTGGTTCCACCATTGTGTGTCTACAGTAACCAGCACAAGGTTATCCGATAGTTCTATACTTTTGGGTCCGGGGCAGCCTTTGGAGACAGCCCAAATCACATTTTCAAATCTCATATCGGTAATAGCTTCCTCCAGGGCTCTAATACTTTCTAATCCTGTTTTTCCTGAATTCGCCCAATCCCGATCTCCCGGTATGATCACGGCTCTCCCGTTTTCGAAGCCTGAAATCGACTTCAATAACTTTCGGACTTCGGAGATGTCCTGCTCTGAGGGCAGAATATCTACATTTACCAAATCACCATTCAAGACAACGGTAAAAGGCTGATCAGAAGGCAGTAGCTCTCTTAACTGATCAATAAATGCTGAATTTTTTGAGAGGTCTGCCGTGTTTCCTAATAAAAAGACGCGATGGTCTATGTTCTGAGATTGACTATGACCTGGGCTGAAAAAACTAAAAAGTACAATTAAGACAAGGTTGTATGGATGGAAGTCTTTCATATTATTCAATATAATTGAATTAGGTATGTAATAAATCAAGATAATGGATAATAAACATTCCATTTAACCACATTTATATTCAGACCTTAAGCCTTCCCGACCTTTCCTCGAGCAGAGGCCAAACTCATACTCTTAATTCCGTCTTTTTTTTATGTGCAGATTTGGATATTTAGACCCATAAGTATATCAAACCTATGGATAAAAGATTATTTCTCAATTGACTTAATTCAACACTGATTGTTGATTACAGATAGAATTAATTTGCTTCTCAAAACACCTCCAACGGATACCTTTAACAGCTAATATTCGGCTATCCAAATTCAACTAGATCATCTCGTATCGGGTCATTATTCCCATTAAGGGAATGAATTAAATTCTTTAAAGTGCCTTAACAGATCTTAAATCCACTTTTCTGTAGTTGGTACATTCTATGCCGTGATTTGGTAAAAGCGAAATTATGGAAGGAAAAGAGTTGAGAATATTTAAATGGTTTATAGGAATAGTCTATATTATTCTGATTGTTATGATGATAATCGTCTTTGTACTTTAAGAAGACTATTTTTTATCTTTCTTTTTCAAGGATTTGAAGAACCTAGCCCAATTGAAGGGGTTTAAGAAAGGGTTGGCGGCTGGGCCAAATCGATTCGCCTGGTTTTGTTGCCAAAGATCTTGCGCATACCTATAATTCAACCCTCCGTCATAGGGTGTAGTTCTTAACATAAGCGCTAACAAATCTTCATTATAGCTATCGCCAATCACACCTTTATCTATTGGCAGATTTAATGCAACAACCGCTTCCTTAAATATTTCTTCGGTAGGGAAAGGCATAATTTCGACGGTTTCCAAAAAAGTGGTGTCTGAGACAAGTTCTACTATAATGGTGAGGTTATCTCGATCCGAGTCGGGAACTTTAAAATATTGACGTTCGTAGCCAACCGCACTTACGACCATTTCGTCTCCAGGCAAAACAGGAAGACTAAAATAACCCACACGGTTTGTCGTTGTACCTCTACCGGCTTTGGGTACGTAAATGTGGACGCCGGGTATACCGGAAACACTATCTTCACCTAATACTATACCTGAGAGTTGTATTACCTTTTTCTGTCCCTGAGCGTTAACACTATTGTATGCACAGCAAACAACCAAAAGTAAAATGATTAAGATTGATATGGATTTGAAATGTTGGTTCAACGCCTGTTTATTCGATGATCGAAATTATCAATACAACGGCAATAATCCTTACAATGTTCTTCATTTCTCATAAATTTGACCTACGCATGAGACTAAAAAATTTCAGTCTGTCTATAGGTTCGCAAATTTTCAAAGCATGCTCGGATGAATCAAGACTAAGGATTCTTAATCTTATTTTTCAAAATAAAGAAATGTGTATTTCAGATTTAGAGCAGATACTGGACTTTACACAAACAAAAACTTCCAGGCATTTGATTTATCTTAAAAACTCGGGGATTCTGGTTACCAGGAAGATAGATCAATGGGTTTTCTATTCATTAAAAGAGGAGGTTCTCGAAATTATAGGGCAGATATTTCAATTTCTCTCCAAAGATCAAATTCTTAAACAAGATGCAGAAACTTTTAAGACTATGTATTCAAATAGGGAACTTGCGTTGAATAAGTTTGATCACAAGAACTGGCAACCATAAATGAAAAAGTATAGCACGGTATTCTTTGATCTGGACCACACGCTGTGGGATTACGACACAAATTCCAGGGAGACCCTTACCGAAATCTATTATGAATATAGCTTTGATAATCGCTCAAAGGTAAATCTTGAAGATTTCTTACACGTATTTGATAAAGTAAATGAGAAGCTCTGGGCTAACTATAATAAAGGTCATATTAACAGGGATGACATAAGGAACCAACGTTTTAAAAGAATATTCAAAGAATTTGGTATCAGGCATGACCCGTTGGCCCTTGAGATTTCTGACGAATATATTAAGAGATGCCCGACCAAAAAGCACTTAATACCTTATGCTATTTCTACATTAAATTACCTTCAGGGAAACTACATGTTGTGTTTGCTTACTAACGGTTTTAATGATGTTCAGAGCGTAAAGCTCAGTAAATCAGGACTTAAGACATATTTTAAATACGTGATTACCTCGGAGTCCTCGGGACATAGGAAACCATCAAAAGAAATTTTTGAATACAGTCTCAACCTGGCAGGTGTAAATTCACAGCAAGCGATAATGGTAGGTGACAATCTCAACGCTGATATTTATGGCGCTAAAAGGGCCGAAATAGATCAAGTCTATTTTAATCCTGGGAAAACTGTACATAACCAAAAAGTAACACATGAAATAGACTGTTTAAGTCGGCTTTCCAAGATACTTTAAACCAAGCTGTACATAGTTAGCGCCTATTCTCTAAATTTGCGGTCCGAAAACGTTTAAAAATCTAAATTTCTAAGAAATGCCTAAAGGAGTATATCAGATTCCGATACCTGAAAATGAACCTATTTTAAGCTATACGTCGGGTACGCATGAAAAAATTGCTGTTAAAAAAGAACTGGAAACAGCGCGAAATCAGGTCATTGATATTCCCATGTATATCGGCTCTGAAGAGATTTTTACGGGAAATAAATTGCCTTTGTCACCGCCGCATGATCATAAACACGTTTTAGGTCATTTCCATGAAGGGGATGCTTCACATGTGGAGCAGGCTATAAATGCCGCGCTAGGAGCTAAGGAAGCATGGGCTAGTCTCTCCTGGGAACATAGGGCAAGTATTTTCTTAAAGGCAGCGGACTTAGTAGCTGGACCATATCGGGCAAAGATCAATGCGGCAACCATGCTAGGTCAGTCGAAAAGTATTTTTCAGGCTGAAATAGATTCTGCCTGTGAGTTTATTGATTTTCTACGTTTCAATGCGTCTTTCATGCAACAGATCTACGAAGATCAGCCAGAATCTGCGTCGGGCATATGGAACCGGATGGAATACCGTCCACTTGAAGGTTTCGTGTTTGCGATTACTCCATTCAATTTTACAGCTATTGCCGGTAATCTTCCTGCATCTGCAGCTATGATGGGTAACTCGGTTGTCTGGAAGCCTGCCTATACTCAGATTTACTCTGCCAATGTTATCATGCAGGTGTTAAAAGAAGCAGGTTTGCCAGATGGGGTTATTAATCTCGTTTACGTTGATGGTCCTGTGGCGGGCGACGTTGTTTTCAAACATCCGGAATTTGCCGGGCTTCACTTTACAGGCAGTACGGGTGTGTTTAAGCGCCTTTGGAAGACCATAGGAGAAAACATTGATCTTTATAAAAGCTACCCAAGAATAGTCGGTGAAACTGGAGGTAAAGACTTTATAGTGGCACATAAGTCAGCCAACGCAAAAGAAGTTGCCACAGGAATTACCAGAGGTGCATTTGAATATCAAGGCCAGAAGTGCTCCGCGGCTTCCAGGGTATATATTCCTGCTAATCTTTGGGATGAGGTTCAAGCGTATCTTTTAGAGGATATTAAAAGCATAAAAATGGGAGGTACTGAAGACTTTTCTAATTTCTTTAATGCTGTTATCGACGAGCGGTCTTTTGATAAAATCTCAGGTTACATTGATAAGGCCGGATCGAATACTATGAATGAAATCGTAGCTGGTGGAGGCTATGATAAATCGAAAGGTTACTTTGTGGAGCCTACAGTGATTCTGACTAAAGATCCAATGTCACTCACGATGTGCGAAGAGATTTTTGGTCCCGTTGTTACTATTTATGTCTACCAGCCGGAACGCTTTGAGGAAACACTAGAGCTTATAGATAGTACATCTTCTTACGCTTTAACAGGTTCAATATTTTCTAAAGATAGGTATGCCATTGAGCTGGCTATGAAGAAGCTAGAGCATGCAGCCGGTAATTTTTACATTAATGATAAACCTACCGGCGCTGTGGTTGGCCAGCAGCCATTTGGCGGTGCACGTGGGTCAGGAACTAACGATAAAGCGGGTTCAATGTTGAACCTGCTTCGGTGGGTATCGCCGAGAACGGTAAAAGAAACTTTTGTATCTCCTGTAAACTATAGATACCCTTTCTTAAGTGAAGAGTAATTAGCATTATAATTCAAAACAACCTGTTATATTTGTACTTTCTAAAGTAGCGGGTTGTCTACATTTCCATGACTTTTGAACTTAACAAGTTAAAGAATTATCGCAGGTCAAAATTGCAAGACTCTGACGATCTTATAGACATCAAACTTCCTTCCGAACTGGCGGCAGCAAAGATGAAGACTGACAAATTTCGGATTTTTGTGGTTGATGATGATCCTTACCTACTGCAAGCGATCAATACTCAACTTTCTGAGATCATAATAACGGAACACTCTAATAACCTGGAAATTAATGTAAGTATTTATGCTAGTGGGCGGAGTGTCTTAAGGGATATGCATCTTCGTCCTGATCTTATTTTCCTTAATCCTGATGTGAACCATGGTATTAAGAATGCCCTAACTGGGGTGGAGATTGTTGACGAAATCATGAACATAAATAGCTATCAACCTATTGTTTTATTAGGGGATTTTGAAGGAAATGATAGTAACCTGTTAGTTGATCCTGATTTGAGGAACCAGATTTTAGCGCCTATTGGGGCCGAACATCAACTGACTGAAATACTCCAATCTTTGGTAATACCCTGAGTGAATTCAAAATTATATATTTGATAGAATGGAGCGATATGCCGCCATATTAAACTATGCTATCCCGTTTTTTATTTTATTACTACTCATAGAGGCTATTGCGGCTTGGAGAATGAAAAAAAAGGTGATCCGAAGTATGGATACTCTATCATCACTAAGCTCAGGGATAACCAATGTCTTTAAAGATGTATTAGGTTTAACACTAATTATAGTATCCTATGAGTGGTTTATTGATCATATTGCTATAGTATCACTACAGGCTACATGGGCAGTGTATATAATTGCTTTTATTGGTCTAGACTTTGCAGGGTATTGGAACCACAGACTTTCCCATCAGGTAAACTACTTTTGGAATGTTCATATAATACACCATAGCTCGGAGGAATTTAACCTTGGATGTGCTCTGCGGCAGTCTATTTCAGGAATATTTGCTACCGTCCCGTTCTTTCTTATACCTACGGCTCTTCTTGGTGTGCCGCCTCAGGTTATTGCTGTTGTTGCACCACTTCATTTATTTGCCCAGTATTGGTATCACACGAGGTTAATTGGTAGAATGGGAGTTTTGGAAAAAATGCTGGTAACTCCGTCTCATCACCGTGTGCATCATGCTATTAACGATGAGTATCTAGACAAGAACCTTTCGCAGATTTTTATTATCTGGGATAAGTTTTTTGGTACCTTTCAAGAGGAATTAGATGATGTACCTCCGGTTTACGGTGTGAAGAGACCGGTAAAAACCTGGAATCCGGTTGTCATTAATTTTGTGCATCTATGGCAACTGACCAAAGATGCGTGGCACACTAATAATCATTGGGATAAATTTAGAATATGGTTTATGCCTACTGGCTGGAGACCCCTTGATATACGAAATAAATATCCTATTGAAACTATAGACTCTGTGTACACCTATGAAAAATATGCCCCAAAGTTATCTACAGCGCTTCAAGTCTGGTGTTGGATTCAATTTGCAGCAATATTTGGTCTTATGATGTATATGTTCGGAAATTTAGCTGCCATAGGATCACCCGACATCTTCGTCTACGGCGCTTTCTTGGTATTTGCGATTTTTTGTAACTGTATGATGATGGATAAGCATGAAAAAGCCGGATATTTTGAACTGGTTAAGTGTTTAATTGCTTTCATCATTATTTTCGTTTTCGGCGATTGGTTTCTTATCAGTACCCAATTGGTAAACGGTCAATATTTAATAGTTGGGTTCTTTCTTATATCGGCTTGTGTAAACAGTTGGTATTACATGATCGAAATCAGACCAAGATCACTATTCAGTAAGTAGCGTAGAGCGCCTTTGATGATACAATTATATTCCTGTGTCAGAGAATCTCATTGAACCCAGCCCTTATCAGTTTCATTACATTGAAGTTTCACCTTAGGATAGGATTAAAAACGGTATCTTAATTTATAGTCCAATTACCACTTTGAACCCATGAATATGAATACAAAAACATGTATTGAGTTCCTAAAAACCCTGAAAGCAAATAATAACAGAGAATGGTTCAATGCAAATAAGGACCTTTATTTACAAGCGCATAAAAACCTGGTTGAGTTTGCGGACGAATTACTGGTTAGAATGAATATTCATGATCAAATCGAAACGCCTACAGGAAAGAAAAGTCTTTTTAGAATTTACCGCGATGTAAGATTTTCAAAGGACAAGACTCCTTATCAAACTCATTTCTCAGGCGGATTTCGTAGGGCAACGGAGTACTTGAGAGGAGGGTACTATTTCAGGATACAACCCGGTGGAAATTCCGTGCTAGCAGGGGGCTTTTGGGCGCCTAATTCTGAAGATATGAAACATATCCGCTTGCAACTTCAGGCTGACGATCAACCGTTGAGGCAAATTCTGTCTGACAAAAGCTTTAAAAAATATTTTGGTGGGCTTGAAGGTGAACAGGTAAAAACAGCTCCCAAGGGTTTTTCAAAGGAAGACCCGGTCATCGACCTACTCCGTTACAAACAACTAATACTAACACACTCCTTTACAGATAAAGAAGTGATACGCCAGGATTTTGTAGAAAAAGTGAATGAAGGCTTTCGAAATATGAGACCTTTCCTTGACTATATGAGTGATATTCTGACCACAGATCTCAATGGAACTCCTCTTTTTTAGAAGATGCCATGCGTAAAAATACCTAGACATTTGCTAAAATATTTACGTGAATTGACGGATTGATTATAGCGCCGTACGCGCTTTACTTTGAACTATAATAAAAAAGAAGTTCATGGTATTAGCAGTTTCACATCCCTTCGGCAAAAACAATAAATCTAAAACCTCATTACATCTAACAAAGAAGTTTGCCAGTCTGGGGGAGCGTGTGCTTTTAATAGACCTGACTTGTGACTCATTTACAACGAATGTCCTGGGCATTGGGAAAAGAGAGAAATCTATGATTGATGTTATGGATGGGAACTATGACCTCAACGATGTGATCATTGGAGTGGGCAACTTTGCTTTTGCTCCTGCTAGTTATACACTAAAACTAATTGATATAGCATTAGCGTGGTCGGACAATAGAAACACCCATCTTGAAAATGCATTAAATCAACTTGAAATTGAATTCGACCATATTATAATAGACTGTGATTCATCGCTTTCGTTCTTAACTATAAACGCGCTTACGGCTTGTGACGCGTTGATCTTACCTGCCTTTTCTGATCAGAAACCGAAGGACCCGGATTCAACTATACATCTATTTGGATGTGAAGAGCTCATGGATCAGAAAGCAAAACGCTTGACTAACCATCTGGACATATTTGACCAGTTATTACATAATGTAGATATAGGGAACAAGGTGTTGATGTTAGAGCAACCTATTTGGACAAGTGAATACCTATCACCTCAATTGGCCGCCATTACGCAAAGGGGATATCAATTTGCCGCTACCGAGAAGATTGAGACTTTCAAGGTCTTTCTAAATTAACAACACTGATCTTTTGACAGCGGCGTTTAAAAGTAATGTTGAGATGCTCATAGATCTGGCCCTGGCTGACAGAGAATTACACCCATCGGAGCTCGCATTTATTATAGCCTTAATGGCTGAATACAAGGTGAATCCTTCAGAATTCCGACATCTTGGCAAGCAGTATAGCAATTCAACAATTGACAGAACTAAGAATAAGTCTGAATTTCTTTATCTGGCCTTGAAATTGATGAAAATTGATAACCATATTACACTTGCGGAGCTAAGTTTTTGCAAAAATATAGCGCTCAAGCTTGGCTTTAAGCCCGCTGTAGTAGATTACTTTGCTGAAAGGATAATGGAAAATCCTGTAGAGACCAAAAGTGAACTAACTGGTTGGTTGATATGATATTAGCTCTTGTGTATCCATGCCCAATATATTAATAGTGGATGTATAACAAGTAACCTTCCCCAACCTATCCACTCTGATACACATAGACCATCAGTTATACAGCTACCTATTTGGATAAAATAAATATGCGAAGGAATAAAGGCTATAAGCATTATTATAATTGCGTAGACAGCATACGTCCGAAACCTTGGCAAGAGTAAGGCCAGTCCAAGAATTACCTCTATGATACCGCTGGTTATATTGATGAAAACCGGAAATTTGAAATAAGGCGGAATTAACGGATAATAAAAATCGGGGTCCAAAAAATGATTAATTCCGGCAAAAAGGTAGAAGCCTACCAGTAGATAAAAGCTTATTTTTCTGACCACGTCAAACGCCATTTGGTCTGAATGTGAACATTTTTTAAAATGAGTGAGAAAGGTACCCACCATATTAAGTCATTTGTAATGAGTGTATAACCAAAGGCAGCCGGCGCAGCTCCGGTATAGTAGTTCATTACAAAGCCTAAGGGACCAAAAAGCTTTCCAAGCATCCCTACTGCCACTATAGGCCAATGCTTGATGGGACTGTAACTTGCCCACCAATAGCCTAAGCCATATACTCCTATTACCATGCCCATACCTTGCCAAATCATCGGATGATTTAAAGGTTCCATGCCTGTAAGTTCAAAAAAGTGGTTTGGAAATAGTACTACCCAAGCTCCCCAAAGTATATTGTAAACTGCTGCGAGTTTTAAGGTTACACCCATCCAATTTTTCTCATTCATGATTTTAAAACAGGTTATTCGGCAATTTGTTAGACAGATCCAAATTTGATCTACCTTTGAAAAAAACCTTCTTTTGACTGCCAAAGAGATATCACGAATACAGCTGTCCATAGAAAAGTGCGAGGCCAGTTCCATTGAATAAGCATCTGAATATTACCCTGTAAATTATTGCCCTGCTGGATTTGGTTATGCAAGGGTACGGCTTTAAGAAAAGTAACCGTCCAGACAGCTGCAATTAAAATTGCCTGTCCTATGGCTAAAGTATCTGTTTTTCGTAAAAGCCCTGCTCCATGGGCTACCACCTGACCCAACATTAACGGCATTACAACGAGCGTAATCAGCAGGGTATACTTAGAATGCCATTGCGCCATTTGACCTCTATCAATATATTGAAAGCTGGGATAAATAATAAGTTGTACCAGCCAGATTAGAATTAAAAGGCCGAAATCCAGTAATAATTTCATTCTAAAGAAACACGACACCTTTAGATTTGTTAAGTGGCCTGTGTTGTATACTTTGCAGGTTCTGCTGCCTTTAAACATTACGGAAGTACTTCAGGTTTATACTGCTTCAGCGGCAGATCAATATTGATTTGGTCAATGACATAACTAACCACCCTAACAGTATGATGGGGTTCAATCAGCTCTTCCAACGAGGGTGGAAGTAGCTTCGGTTGGAGCTGATCGTAAGGATTGAAGATTAAATTTTAGATGTCTATCTCTAATAATAAAATTCAACCAAAAAAAGAGAGTGCCTTTTGAGACACCCTCGTCATAAGTCGGGATGACTGGATTCGAACCAGCGGCCCCCACTACCCTAAAGTGGTGCGCTAACCGGGCTGCGCCACATCCCGAAAGGGAGTGCAATATTAAAAAATTATTGACTTAACTCCTTATGCCTTTTTATCAATATTTATGACTTACATTTTGTTGTTAACGCATATTACATAGTATTGCGATTTATTGGGTATTACATGAAGAAATGGACTTGTTTTTTAGCGTTTATTCTTGTCAGCTTCTGCTCCTTGGGGCAGTCCGGCTTGGTAAAGCGTGCGTTAAAGCAGCTTTCTGATCAGGATTTTTCAAAAGTAGAAGGTACCTTACTAAAAATAGAGGAAAAGGATAGTCTTTACTCAGGGTTGTACTACGCCAAATCAAAGCTTTATTTTGATGAAAATTATGAGAGGTTTAACATAGACTCCGCTCATACCTTTCTGTTAAAAGGTCAGCAACTACTTGGCATTGTCGAGGAAAAAGACAATATAAAATTAGCGAAGGCCGGCGCCAGTATGACGGCTTTCGAAAAACTTAAGATATCGATTGACAGTGCAGCCTTTGAAAGGTCCAAGGCCTTAAATACAGAAGAGGCGTACTTGTTTTTTTTGAAAAACTATTCCAGCGCCAGGCAGGAACATGAAGCTATTGAACTCAGAAACACCAAAGCATTTGAAGCTGCCGTTAAAATCAATACTTACCAGGCATACCGAACGTTCATGGACAAATATCCTAAGTCAGTTCAATATGGTGAAGCCAAAGAGCGGTATGAGCGCCTTTACTTTGAGAAAAGTACGTCAGACGGTAGGCTTGCCAGTTTTCAAAAATTCCTGAATACCCATCCATCTACACCGTATCGCAATGAATTAGAATTTAGGATTTATCAGGTTATAACGGCTGATCATCGGCCCGCGTCTTACAACAGATTCCGTCAGCAATACCCTGAGAGTAACTATGTACAATCAGCTGAGCGATTCGGATATCATGCTGGCAGAGAAAATGGAATCACATTCAGGGCAACCTACCTAAAGGATTCATTAGAAGTATTTGAAAAGTTTCCGAAAGAACTACTTTTCTACGGAGAAGCAAAGAAATATGGATTGATGGATCTGGGTGGGCAGGCGGTTTCTGACTCTAAGTTCATCAATATTGATGCTTCTTATCTGTGTGATGGAATTCAAGGTGATGTATTCTTGGCAGATGGTACTATTTACAGTGTTACCGGAGCAGTCGTTGCTTCTGAAGTTAAAAATTTCGATGAGCTTGGTACAGGTTTACTTGCTGTACAACAGGCCGCAGGAATTCGTGTTACTCATAAATCAGGACAATTCATTTACGATGATCTTTTTGAGGAGGTGAAATTGTTGAATAGTCAATTTATGGCGTTAAAGTCAGGCAGCAAGTGGGGCTTGAGAACTATTTCGGGCATAACATTAAGTAAACACGATTGTGATGATATACACCATGTGGGTAGTTATATCCTATTTGAAAAAGACAGCCGATTTGACATTAAGACCTCGGACCAACTCATTAGATCTGCTGATAACCGTCCCGTCAATTATCAATATCTTTTTGACGACTATGAGTTATTAGAGAATGGCGCTATTTGGCTGCATTCGGCCTATGGAGAGGTGATCTTTGATCAGCAATTGAATGAGCTGGTTCCGTATCAAAAACAAGAGATCAGCTTTTTGCCGTTTGGCTATTCAATAAAAGCTGATCAGGGTTTTACGCTACTGAACGATTCCTTTCAGCCTGTAAACAACCAACTCTATGATGACCTTTCATATAATGAGAACTACCTTCACGCCAGTTTTGATAGTCTTTCAGTACTGATTCGTACGAATAATTATGTGGAGATAGGAAAGTTTGAAAAAGTAGGGTTGTATGGAAATCAGTTTGCCATTGGATACTCCGGTGATACCGCTGTAGTATTCGGTACTAATGCTTCCAGCATTACTCTTCCTGCCGAAAGTTCATTATCATTAATAAGTGCGTCGGGCTCCAAAGAGTTTCTTCTTTTTAAATATAAGGATGAAGTGGCGACCATCGATGAAAATTGCATAGCCACAGATGTTACCGCGTTTGAAACCTTTGCGGTTATAGATGACTTTTTAATTGCTGATCACGTAGGCGGCAAGGGAGTTTTATTGAATAATGAATTGGTAGTTTCTGCAAAGTATAAAGCTATTGGGCGGCAGAAAGAAGGGCTAACCTTGTTAAAACGTGAGCGATTTGGTTTATATGCTAAGCAATATGATATTGTCATAGATGCTGAATATGACCAAAGGATTAAAAGCTACAGTCCATCCGTATTTGTTGGTATCAAAAGAGACGAACATATTTTTATTAACCAGGGGGGTAAGGAGATCGGTAAGATCAAAGGCGCCGAATCCGTAGAGTACTGGAAGGATTCAGTAGCTCTTGTTAAAAAAGGTAATGAATGGCGATTTTTTAATATTTACTCAGAAGATTGGCATGATTTGGTAATTAAATCTTTCACCAAACTAAATATGCATGACGACGAGCTAAGAATCATTGCTTTGGGAGAAGGGGGATACGGTATCTTAAGTAATAAAGTTGACGAAGTTATTCCGCTTTCTTTTAACGATATTGTTCAAATTGGCCCACCTGCTGACCCTATTTACTTAACAGAGAAGCATATACCGGAAGCCGATTTTTCTGTTGTTATCTACTATAATAAAGATGGAATGGTAATACGCAAGCAAGCTTTTGAGCCGGATGAGTACGATCTGATTTACTGTGATAAATAATGTTTAGTTAATGAGTTTTCTAATTCATTTAATTATTGTTGTTGTTAAACTTGTATTTGTCGAAGAAATTAAATGAAAAAAATAGTTGCACTCTTTTTTGTAGTCTTCTCATGGTCATGTTACGGGCAGAAGCCTAAGTTGGTGGTAGGTATTATTGTTGATCAGATGAGGCAGGAGTACTTGCTTCGATTCGAGCACCGATTTGCTGAAGGCGGTTTTAAGCGCTTAATGAATGAGGGTTATATGTTTAAAAATGCCCATTTCAATTACATTCCTACCTACACCGCACCCGGTCATACCTCAGTTTATACCGGTACTACTCCGGCCGCTCATGGCATTATAGGAAATGGTTGGTATGACCACCTAGATAAAGATTGGATTTATTGCGCAGAAGATAGTACAGTGAAT
>CALBPF010000137.1 GCA_937899105.1 uncultured Flammeovirgaceae bacterium
CAATATACGAGCATTCAGATTCACGCTGTATTTTCTTAAAGGTATAATTGCGGGTCCGCCACTGGGAAACACGTCAGGCAAGCGGAAAATACTATTACATGAAGGGTCACGCATCAAAATAGGGTTATTTGGATCAATATCTGCAGTTGATCCTGCTTCAAAGGGCAGATAGGTACAATTTTGTTCGATGGCATGGTAAGAAGTGGAATTTTCTCGGTAAAGAATGATGCCTCTAAGGCCTTGAGATAGTCTTACAAAACCTCCATCACGTGTTAGATTTTGATATTCCGGTAGACCTAAGTCGATTACTATGTCTGCAAATACCGCTGGAGGCAACTCATCGACTTGAGCGTCATTATCGCATGCAAAAAGGCAAAATAGGGCTATGATAACCCATATAGAAATAAAATACTTAAGAGTAGTCATAAAACCCCTTCCCCGTTTTTCTTCCATTATGTCCTGCTGCTACTTTTTGCTCTTGTATTCTACTAGGCCTGAACTTACTATCTTGATGAAAACTATTAAACATAGATTGGGTGACAGAAAAGTTAGTATCAACACCTATTAGGTCCATTAATTCAAAAGGACCCATTTTAAATCCTGATGATCGTATTAATTTATCAATACTTTCGACATCTGCTACTCCCTCCTCAAGCAGAAGTAAACTTTCTACATAAAAGTGGCGAGCTACACGGTTAACGATAAAACCTGGTGAATCTTTTGCCATAACTCCTATTTTACCACATTTTTCAGCTAACGCTTTAAGCGTAGAGGCTACCTCCGGCTCAGTCGCGGCGCCTGAAATAACTTCAACGAGCTTCATTATATGAGCGGGGTTAAAGAAGTGCATGCCAGCCAGCCGTTCAGGGGTTTTCAGAGCTGCCGCTATTTTCGTAATCGGTATGGATGAAGTATTAGAAGCGAAGATGGAGCTATTTGAATTTTGCTGTTCCAAATCCTGAAAAAGCTTTTGTTTAACTTCCAGATTCTCAACGATAGCTTCAATAACCAAATCGGCCCTAAGTAGTTTGAAATCGGTACTGTAAGTGAGTTTTTCTAAGGTATCATTTTTAATCTTAGAAGTGAGTTTCCCTCTTTCAATTCCTTTGTCTAGATTTTTAATGATCTGTTCTTTTGCCCTTTCAAGACCCTGTTCGTCGATATCAAAAAGTAAAGTTTCGAAGTCGTTTTGAGCTGTTATCTGTGCTATTCCCAAACCCATGGTTCCTGCACCAATAACTGCTACTTTTTTGATATCTTCAATCTTCATTAGTGCAGAGTTCTGAACTGCTTCAAAAATCGAACATCATTCTCAGTGTATAGCCTCAGGTCGTTCACTCTGAATTTTAGTTGGCTTATTCTTTCTATTCCCATTCCAAAAGCGAAACCAGTATACTCGTCAGGGTCAATCCCACAATTTTCTAATACATTCGGATCCACCATACCAGATCCGGCTATCTCTACCCAACCGGTGAATTTACTGAGCTGGCAACCGTCGCCATGGCAAATCTGACAAGAGATATCTATTTCCGCACTTGGTTCTGTAAACGGAAAGTAAGACGGCCTGAATCGCACTTCAGTATGCTTTCCGAACATCTCCTTTGCGAAATGATAAAGTGTTTGCTTGAGATTCACAAAGCTCACATTTTTATCTATGTACAAACCTTCGACCTGGTGAAAAACACAGTGTGCTCTTGCTGATATGGCTTCATTTCTAAACGCACGTCCTGGCATTATAGACCTAATTGGAGGTTTTTGATTTTCAGTAAGCCTTACTTGTACATTTGAGGTGTGTGTTCTTAGCAGAATATCCGGGTCTCTTTCAATAAAGAATGTATCCTGCATTTCTCTTGCAGGATGGTTTTCGGGAAAGTTTAAGGCGCTGAAATTATGCCAATCGTCTTCTATCTCCGGTCCATCGGAAACGTTAAAGCCAATCCGTTCAAATATTTCTATAATTTTGAATCGGATATAATTTAGAGGATGAACGCCGCCAAGTTCTTGTCCACCATCAGGCAGGCTCACATCGATACCTATTGATTCATTAGCTGTTTGCTGATCGTCTAATTGAGCGATTAGTTTCTTGAACTTCTGTTGAGCCTCGTTCTTTAACTCATTCAGTTGCTGGCCTACTTCTCTTTTCTTGTCATTAGCAACATGCTTCAGTTCTCCGAAGAGTTCTGTGATTACACTTTTCTTACTTATAAACCTCAGCCTATACTGTTCCAGCTGTGCTGCATTTTCAGCGGAGCTTTGTTTTATTTCTTCAAGTATGGCAACAACTTTTTCTTGCATCTCTAAATTAAATAATCATGCCGGCGGCAACGGTTTCATTGGTTCCTTCATCGATGAGAATGACACTACCCGTTACTCTGTTTCTACTGTACCGGTCATAGAATAAAGGTTTTGTAGTACGCAAAGTTACCCTGGCAATATCATTCATTTTTATTGATTTATCATCCTCCATCCGGTGCAAAGTGTTGATATCCACCTTATAATGGATATTTTTGACCAGGCATCGGGCATCATTGGTAGTATGCTGAATGGCATATTTGCCATTTGGGACTAGTGGTTTTTCGTTCATCCAACAAATCATAATATCAATGTCCTGACCAACGTGTGGTCTATTGTTATCACGAACAATCATATCCCCACGACTGATATCAATTTCATCCTCCAGCTGAATGGTCACACTCATTGGAGCAAAGGCCTCACTCAATTCTTCTGTATATGTATGAATGCTCTGTATTTTGCTGGAAAAGCCAGAAGGAAGCACAGTTACATCGTCTCCAGGTTTGAAAACTCCACCTGCAATTCTGCCGGCATAACCTCTGAAGTCATGGTATTTGTCCGACTGGGGTCTAATCACCTGCTGTACAGGAAACCTGCAGTCAATATGATTGTGGTCACTGCCAATATGTATTGTTTCCAGTAGGTATAGCAATGTCCCTCCCTTGTACCAGGGCATATGTTCAGACTCATAGACTACATTATCGCCTTGAAGCGCACTTATAGGCAAGAAGCGGATGTCCTTAGTTTCTAACTTGGAAGCGAAGGCCTCTACTTGATCCTTGATAGTATTGAACGTTTCTTCCTTATAGTCTACCAGATCCATCTTGTTGATGCAGAAAACCACATGGGGAATACCAAGCAAGGCAGCTATAAAAGTATGGCGATATGTTTGCTCTACTACCCCTTTTCTGGCGTCTACTAGTATTAACGCCAGATTAGCTGTAGAAGCTCCAGTGACCATATTTCTAGTATACTGAATGTGCCCCGGAGTATCTGCAATGATGAACTTTCGTTTTGGCGTAGCGAAGTAGCGATAGGCGACATCTATGGTAATCCCCTGCTCGCGCTCAGCTCTAAGCCCATCGGTAAGTAAGGCTAGGTTTACATGTTCATCACCTTTACGCTTGCTGGATTCTTCAATAGCCTCGTATTGATCTTCGAAAATGGATTTTGAATCGTAAAGCAAGCGGCCAATGAGTGTACTCTTTCCATCATCGACACTGCCTGCGGTGGTGAAGCGCAGCAGTTCCATATTCAGGTAACCTTTGGTATCTTGAGTTGAAGTGTCTGTTGTCATTTGTCAAATATCTCAGCTTTCTACTTTATCCTTTCTATGTTAAAAATACCCCTGCTTCTTTCTGTCTTCCATGGCTGCCTCTGATCGCTTATCATCCGATCGGGTACCGCGCTCGGTTTGACGTGAGGCCGCTACTTCTTCTATGATCTCTTCTAACGTACTGGCTGAAGATTCTACTGCCCCGGTACACGTCATATCACCTATAGTTCTAAAGCGGATGGTTTTCTTGACCGATACTTCGGTGTCTCTTTGGGGAACCAATGGATTGCTGGCCATGATCACGTTATCACGTATAAAAATCTCTCGCTCGTGAGCAAAATAGAGGGATGGTAATTGAATATTTTCCAGCAGGATGTACTGCCATACATCCATTTCTGTCCAGTTGCTGATAGGAAATACTCTGAAGTTCTCACCAAAATGTTTTTTGCCGTTAAATAAGTTCCACAGTTCAGGGCGTTGGTTTTTGGGATCCCATTGGCCAAATTCATCGCGGTGGGAGAAGAAGCGTTCTTTGGCCCTGGCCTTTTCTTCATCCCTACGTGCGCCACCCAAACAAGCATCGAACTTATTCGCTTCTATAGTATCGAGTAAGGTTACTGTTTGAAGTGCATTCCTGCTTGCATTATAGCCTTTTTCTTCCACCACTTTCCCTTCATCAATGGATTCTTGAACAGAGCCGACAATGAGCTCAGCGCCCAGCTCACGGATGTATTCATCACGAAATGAAATAGTTTCTGCAAAATTGTGACCGGTATCGATATGTACAAGGGGAAACGGTACTTTGGCGGGAAAGAATGCTTTACGAGCCAAGTGGGCTACTGTTATCGAGTCTTTGCCTCCCGAGAATAGTATAGCGGGATTTTCAAACTGAGAAGCTACTTCCCGTATGACGTATATAGCTTCGGCCTCCAGCTCCCGTAAATGTGTGATGTTATACGCTTTCATGTATCAGTTTAATTGTAGTTTGGGTACAAGGAATTGGGTTAATTTCTTTAAACCTTCTTCTACAGTGTTTTTATGTGTGTTTAAGATTAAGTCTGCATTAAGAGCAGGCTCAAAAGGAGCAGAAATGCCTGTAAAATCAGGGATTAATCCCTCACGGGCTTTCGCATACAGGCCTTTCACATCTCTTTGTTCGCATACTTCTAAAGGGCAGTCTATATATACTTCCAGATACTTCTCCCCAATGATATTTCTTGCCATAGACCGTACTTCTTCGGTAGGGCTGATTAATGAGCATATAGTTATTAAACCGTTACTTGAAAGGAGGCGGGCTGTTTCAGCAGCCCGCCGTATGTTTTCCAATCGGTCTTCCTGCGAAAAGCCTAAGTTGTTATTGATCCCGCTTCTGAGGTTATCGCCATCCAATAGTGCAGTGAGTTTCCCCGACTGGTGCAGATGATTCTCAAGCGCCCTGGCAAGTGTGCTCTTGCCTGAGCCAGACAAACCCACCATCCAGACTACCCATGCCTTCTGGTTGAGTAGGAATTCCTTCTGCTCAGTCTGTAAAATCGTGTCGAATATCGGATGTATGTTAGACGTCATTTTTAAATTAAAAATGCAAAACTACTATTTCTGTAAACACTTTGTATGGCATAAGAGCATTTCTAATTTTGTGGCATGGATAAATATGAAAATCAGCTTGAAATAAATAAACTAATTGAACTGGCTCAACAATCCGGTGATGAAATATTAAAAATATATAACGACCCTGAATGTTCTTCTCATGTGGATTATAAGTCTGATAACTCGCCACTGACGCTTGCTGATCAAGCCTCGCATGAAGTGATAGAAAAAGGGTTGAAGATTCTCTATCCCGAGATTCCAATCATCTCGGAGGAAGGTGATCAACTTGATTACGATAAAAGAAAGGATTTCAACCTATTTTGGCTAGTAGATCCACTTGATGGTACTAAGGAATTTATTAATAGAAATGGAGAGTTCACAGTTAATATAGCGCTCATTAGAGATAAATATCCGATTGCTGGAATAATATATGCTCCGGTACTCGATACCTTCTATGCTTCAGCTAATGGCAATGCCTTTAAAATTGAGAAGGGGCAGAAAAGTGAACTTAGAGTGTCTGGATCAAATAATGGTATTGCCGTACGTAGTAAATCACACGCCTCAGCTGAGGAGGAAGAAGTATTAGAGAAGTATAATATTACGGATAGTATATCCGTAGGGAGTTCATTAAAGTTTTGCATGGTAGCAGATAATAGAGCTGACCTATACTACCGTTTCGGACCTACAATGGAATGGGATACAGCTGCAGGTCAGGCTGTTCTTGAAGCAGCGGGAGGTAAAGTGTTTAAGGAGACTGGCAATGAAAGGTTTTCGTACAATAAAAGAAGCCTATTAAATACAGGGTTTCTTTGTATGGGGTTTTAGTCTTAATTCCTTAAATAAGACTATTAGCGAAATGCTACCTAAAGACAGTATAATGAGTACAGACCAATTCAACAATGGATGTGCCTCACGCATCACTAGCGCCATAGTGATAAATAAAATATTAAGAAGCACTAATACCAGGGTTGCCTGAGAATGAGATAGTCTACCTTTTAGGAGCAGGTGATGAAGATGATTTTTATCAGCCTGTAGAGGCGATTGCCTCTTTATTAATCTAACTATAACAACTCTTATAGTATCGAGAATTGGTATTATAAGAATGGCTATTGCAGCTGCAACTGGGGACCTAAACCTTAATTCTTTGAAATTTGACGCAGCTTCGTTGGTATTTAGAAAAACAATTCCCAAATACCCAATAAAAAGACCAAGCAAAAGAGCGCCGGTGTCTCCCAAAAAAACTTTTGAAGGGTTCCAATTGAAAATTAGAAATGAAGATATCCCTCCAGCCATGCAAAAGGCCAACAAGGAATAATGACTTGATCCCATAATCCAAAACCAAAAGCCAAAAAAGAAGAGAATTAATAAGCATAGTGAGCCGGCTAGTCCATCTATTCCATCTATTAAGTTTAAACTATTAGAAAACACTAAGAGGAACGTCGAAGTAATTATGAAGGTTATGATAACAGGTATTTCTATCTCGTATATTTCATAAAATGAATGAATTCTCTCTTTCGATAAATAGACAAAAATTAATATTGGGATTAGCTGACTTAATATTTTAGTTGATGGTTTTAGAGGAATAAGATCATCCCTTAAACCTACAAGAAACATAATTGATAATGACATAAATAAGTACTTGAACTGATCTGCAATATCCACTGGTAGCCATACTAGTAATGAAAATACACAGCTAAAAAAAATTGGAGTACCACCCATAGAAGGAGTATGTGACGCATGTATTTTTCTGTCGTCAGGAGAATCTAAAATCTTGTTTTTCTCAAGAATTCGGATGAAAACTGGAAAAAGAAAGAAAGAAACTACCAGAGATGTGAAATAGAGGGCGTAAGGTAAATGAATTATCAAACCGCGTTCTTATCTCCCTTAATAAAAGTGGAAGCTGTTAAAAATATTATTTTTAAATCTAAGAAAAGGGACCAGTTTTCTATATAAAAACGATCAAATTTTACTCTATTCTTCATATAGGAAACATGTGGAGTCTCTCCTCGATAGCCTTTGGCCTGTGCCAAGCCGGTAATTCCGGGTTTAACGAAGTGCCGAGCCATAAACCGTTCTACTTTCATAGAGTATTCTCTAGTATGATGTAACATATGAGGTCTAGGTCCAACCACAGACATATTACCCATTAGGACATTAAAAAATTGAGGTAGCTCGTCAAGGCTTGTCCTTCGTAAAAAGGATCCAACTCGTGTTATTCGATCGTCATTTATACTAGCTTGACGTGAATCCGAGTCTACGTTTTGATACATGGTTCTAAATTTCCAACACCAAAAATCACTATTACCCTTACCGGTTCTTTTTTGTTTAAAAAATACAGAACCCTTCGAGTCCATATATATTATCAGAGATATTATAGGCAAAAGCCAGGATAAGAAAATCAAGATTACCAAAAGTGAAAAAGTAATATCAAAAGATCTTTTAATGGCACGGTTTTTAACCTCATCTAAAGGAAAAGAAGTAACATTTAAGACAGGAATGTTTTCATAGGTTTCTATCTGAAGACCTTTATATTCAAAGCCTCTAAAATCTGCTATGAGTTTTACTTTTATGTAGTTTTTTTCACCCAGCTCTATTAGTCTTTGTGTTTCATGATATTCCAAATTAGGAAGGCAGCAATATATCTCATCTAGTCTATTATTGTTGATTTTTTCAATTAAGTTTTGCATGGTACCCATAACACGGTTACTAGTATTTCGAGAATCAAAAAAACCTAAAAATCGATATCCAAATTCAGGATGTAGTCTAAAAAATTTCTTCAATTCTTCCGCCACCTCACCATACCCTACAACTGCTACATTTCTATAGTTAAAGCCATATTTTCTATAAATCCTAATAAAATAAATATAGCATAATCGTACGAATACAATAAACAAAGAGAAAAATATATAACTATAGATAATATAGTCACGCGCAGGGAAGATGTCCTGTCTTAAAACAAGAATTCCAGATAGAGCCAATAGATGAATAATAACAAATCTGAAGATGTGTCTTACCACGTATGAAGCACGGGATGTTCTTGGTATCTCGTAAGGTTTACCGAGTATAGTGAGAACAAGCCACGCCAAATTAGAAAACCAAATAACCTCAATATTTGGGTATAAGTTAAAGTCAGTCAGTTTACGAAAGAAAAGAAAATAACCTACGAGCAAACTCAGATTTAGCGCTCCTAAATCTGCTATAAATAAACCTGCATCAAGATATTTTGAGTATCTGTATTTCATTTATCTTAGACTAACTTCGCGAAGTTAAGTTTAAATCAAACTAAATTAAAGTCTTATTAAACTTGAACAAAAAAATCCAATGCTTAAATGCTAAATACGAATGATATCAACTTTGTAACCAAATCGAGTCTTTCAGCAGAAAATAGTACCGTTAAGATTGATGTCGTTACCCTTATACCACATTTCAATGATATCGAAGGACTAAAAGGTGCTATTCTAAGTACAAAATTCTCCGGCACATTGGAATTTGTAATTGTTGATGATGGAAGTAGCTCGAAACCCTGTATCGAATATCTTAAAAAGCTCACCTCATTTAATTGTCATGTTATATACCTTAACAAAAATCAAGGTATAGAATTGGCTCTTAATATGGGCCTCTTGTACATATTAAGCAAAATACGTTGTAAATACATTGCCAGAATGGATTGTGGCGATGTTTCTGAATCCAGTAGGCTGGATACTCAAATTAAGTTCCTGGCTGAAAATCAAAATATAAAACTTGTAGGCTCATGGGTTGATTTCATTGACGAAAATGGGACTTATTTGTATTCTTTGAAATTTCCTGAAAGCCATTCAGATATTGTTAAGCGCTTACCAATTTCTGTCCCTTTCATGCATCCGTCCGTTGTTTTCGATATAGAAGTTCTTAGTAAAGTTAAATCATATCCTACTCAGTATAAAGCTGCGGAAGACTATGCGTTTTTCTATGCTGTGGTTAAAAACTTCGAGACCGCTAATATCCCCGAGGTACTTATCAAGGTAAGGCTTCGACAGGATGGTATTTCGCTTAAAAATAGGCGAATACAACTTAAGAGTAGGCTTAGGATAATTCTTAATAATTGGGAGTTCAATTGCAGGTACATTTCAGGAGTTTTTCGTGTTCTGGTACTATTTTTTCTGCCACATGCATTTACAGAAAAAATAAAACGAAGATTTTGGGTATAAAAATAATTCATGTAGTAGAGCCTTTCGCTTCGGGGGTTGTTGATTTAATAGCCACCATAATTAATCAGGATGAAAACAATCAGCATACTGTGGTACATGGTTCTAGGTTATGGGTAGATGATGAAAAAGCAGTCAGGTCCAAGTTTAGAAATGGGACAAGGTTCATAAGATGGAAATATGTCAATCGGCCTATTCATCCTTTTTTTGACTTTCTTTCACTTTTATTCTTGATTAAGATATTTCGAAGAAATCATTTTGATGTGATTCATCTTCATTCTTCAAAAGCAGGGTTCTTAGGGAGATTGGCATTTGTATTCTCGTCGATCAAAAATGTAATTTATACCCCGCATGGCGCTCCATTTATAAGAAAGGACATTTCTCAACTACAAAGGAGATTATTTATTTTTCTGGAGCGAATAGGATCTTACCTGCCTGGTAAAATTATATGTTGCTCACGTTCTGAGATGCAAGTTTATCTACGTCATAAAATAAATGCTGATTATATTAATAATGGGATAAAAATTAATCCAAATCAACACAAAAGGCAGAAAGATAAGTATAGAATAAGGATCGGTTTTGCTGGTATTTTAACTGAGCAAAAAAATCCTAAAGAGTTTAATGCTGTGGCATCGTCTTTTGTTTCCGACAGCCGTGTAGAGTTCCTATGGATTGGGGACGGTGGTCTCAGAGAGTATATCTCTAGTAATAATGTTATAGTCACTGGCTGGGTCTCCAAATCGAAGGTCAGGAAGTATCTCGAAACGATCGATATTTATTTATCCTGTTCTTTATGGGAGGGTCTACCACTTGCTGTTTTAGAAGCTATGAGTCTGGGAAATCCACTAGTATTAAGAAATTCAATAGGAAATAAGGATCTTGTAGAGTCTGGTCTGAATGGTTATTTATACAATACTAAGGATGAAGCTGTTGATTCACTCTCCACTTTAATCGAAGACAAAGACCTTAGAATTAAAATGGGGAATGAATCAGCGAGACTTTGCTCAAAATCATTTAATCAAAAAGATACTTTTGAGAAGTATATGATAGAATATGGTAGTACTTTCTAAATATCAGGTCTGGGCGGAGAAGCTCTTCAAGTATACTATTTTGAGCTATCCGTTTTTCGTATTACTTGGGTTTCACAGAGAGAGTAATTGGATAGTGGGTATTCTATGTGTGCTATTTCTATATTTTGCCGTCCGGCATGGACCGAAAAAGATCAGATTATTAAAACGTGACCAACTTTTAATTTTCGCAATAAGCGTTCCATTATTTTTGTCGTTTGTCAGCATTCTTTGGAGTGTAGACATGCATAAGGGAATAAAGTCGGTAGAAACAAAGGCGCTACTGTTTATTCTGCCAATTATAAGTCTCATCCCTCAAGTCAAAAAGATTTCATTGGATTCAATACTCAAATCCTTTTTGATTGCCACGTTAATGGCCTGTATTTTTGGGTCAATATCGGGATTTTTGCAGTACCTAGAAACCGGTGATTCAGGATTTCTCTATAGTGATAATCTCGCCTATGCAACGCAGAGCCAGGCAATTTATTTATCAATCAGTGTCAATCTTTGCTTTATAATCATAATATACCTTTTTGAAAATGGCAGGTTGAAATTAGCGTATCTTTTGGCTGCTGGACTCTTTTTGATTATTATGAGCTTTCTTCTGGCCGCAAGATTATCAATGTTGGCGGGGTTCGCGATTATAGGTTTATATAGTTTATATAAACTGAAATCAACACCTATAAAAGTGCGTTTGACAGTATTGATAGGCTTTATCGTTCTTGCTTTGAGTTTATCAATAGTGTTTCCTAAAACTATTGGCAGGTTTCGAAGCTTGGCAAGCTCCTTTAACTATTCTTTTGATAATTCTAATGGCGTTAATCATTTTAATAGTGAAATTAGTCCAGAAAACTGGAATGGATTAACACTGCGGTTAGCAATTTGGCAATGTGGGTTGGAACTGGTTGCTGAAAATTTATGGCTTGGAATAGGCAGCGGTGACTATAAACAGGCGTTAATTGATAAATACCAAGAAAAGAAATTTAAATATGCGCTTCAACAGTGTTTTGGTATTCATAATCAGTATTTATACCATCTGTTGACCACAGGTTTTATTGGTCTCGTCTTATTTTTATATTCATTTTATCACATTAGCCTAAAAGCATTTCAAAACAAGAATTACCTGTACCTTCTATTGCTATCGGTGTTCTTAGTAAGCTTTATAACTGAAAGCGTTTTGAATAAATTTATTGGAGTGTTCCCCTATGCGTATCTTTTAACTTTTAGTTTTTCATTATCCAAGAACAGGAATTAGTCATTATCCTTATTGTACATTGCGATGGCTGTTTTGGAATCGCCTAGGAAAGCCATTTCCCCATTCTTCAAATAAAGCGCGCGTTTACAATACTTTTCAATATTGGCTAGGCTATGAGAAACCATAATTATCGTCCTCTTTTCAATCATACTTTTTTCAAGAATATCTATGGCTTTAGCCCTGAATTTAGCATCACCAACTGCAAATACTTCATCCAGAAATATGATATCGGCTTTGGCGTGAACAGCGATGGAAAAAGACAGCCTTTGAATCATTCCGGATGAAAAGTATTTAATTTTCGAGTCAACGAAGTCTTGAAGTTCAGCAAACTCGATTATATGGCCCATGATGTTGTCGATATCTTTTATTTTAAGACCAAGAGCTGAACCGGATACATAAATGTTTTGTCTAGCGGTTAATTCATGGCTCATACCTACGCCCAGATTCAAAAGCATAGACGACCCATTTCGGAAAATTTCACCACCTTCATCCGGTATGTAAGCCCCACTCATAATTTTAACCAGTGTAGACTTTCCACTTCCGTTTCTTCCAATTATTCCAAAATTCTCACCTTCGAGTATGTTGAAATTAATATTTTGGAGTGCCTTTAGCTTTCTTGAATTACCCCTGACAAAAAGATTAAAAAGCTTCCCTTTCAGAGTATCTGTTTTAATATCACTTAGTTGAAAGGTCTTATTGACATTTGACACCTTTATGGCCACAGGCGAACTTATTGAATTAACTGGGTTCTCCATATTATATTAGTTCTGATGCCTTAGGAGAATATTTCTTGAGCAAAACGAAACCAATTAAGAAAATGATAAGGGAATATGTTAAGTCAAACATCAACATGGACCAATCAGGAGGTTGAGAATAAATGAGGATGTTCCGAGTGTTGTTTATTATTCCCGCAATAGGATTTAGGTAATCAAGTAGTGGCAGTTTCGATGAGAACAGATCTCCTCGATAAAGTATAGGGGATAAAAAAAAACCAAATCCAACAACTATACCCCATATTTGCGTAATATCCTTAAAAAGTAAGAAAAGGTTAGAAAGTATTAGTGAAACTCCGAAACTTAGTAAAAATAGATTTGTAAAAATAAGGACAAAGAAAACGTAATGATAGGTAGGATATACCCCGGCGATAATAGCTCCAAAAATGAAAATTAACAAATTAAAGAATAAACCAATAGCAGAACTTATCATTGAAGCTAGATATATCTCGATCTTCTTCATATTTGTATACTCATAAAGGTACTTCTTGGTTTGAAGAATTTTGACCGTACCACTAGTAGCTTCTGTGAAGAATTGCCATAGCAGGAGACCTACAAAAAGGTAGATCACATAATTCTCAACTTGTTGGTTCATAAGTACCTGAAACACTAAATAGTACATCACTATTTGTGAAACAGGTTTTATTAGCGCCCACATTAAGCCGAGTTTATTTTCGTAATAACGCAACTTAAATTCAATACTGGCCATCATCCAAACCCTTTCAGCACTATTAGTAGCTATAAACCAAGAACGTATTTTTTGAGATAAAATATGTGGCATTTAATAAGATATATGTTTCAGAAAGTTTTTCGCAATTTTACGCAAAAAATCATTTCGTCTAAGTCCATTAGGTAACATGAGTTTAAGCAAAGGGTTATTAGCTAATTTACTGAATTCAGCACCCATTGAGGGATTGTCATAATTCATGCCAGGTCCGTTGCTATTTAAGATATTCACGATTTCTGAAGCATACTCAGAGAAAAAAGCCGAATGCTTTTTTGCAATAAGTCGATATAAATAGTTCTTTGAATATATATTGAAAGTTTGAGCAAGAGATCCTGATCGAATACGATAATTCCAGAGCACCTCTGGAATAGCTACACCTGCATAGCCATTCTTTACCATGTTTATGACGCTGTCGTAATCCTCCATTCCATAAAGCATTTGACTATCATTTTTCCCAGAAGTTAAAAAATGATCGGTGCGATAAACAAGGGCACTACTATTTATCATATTGTGAACTAACAAAAATGGAGGTTCTGGATTGAAAGACGGCCAAATTGAATTACTATTGCCAAAATACTGTCCCCAACAGCCAACAAAACTAATGTTTTCATATGTTTCTAACACATGAATAGCTTTTTGATGATATTGCGGGGATATTTTATCATCCGCATCTATAAAAGCTAAAAACTTTCCTGTTGCCAAGTTTGCTCCATAATTACGTGTGTCACTTAGTCCAGTATTTGGTTTACGATATATTTTCACATTTGGGTGAGTCTGTCCAATTTCATTGAGTTTTACAATACTTGATTTGTCCGTGCTTCCATCATCAATTAGTAGGACTTCAGAATTTTGGTAGGTTGACTTTTGAATAGAGTCAAGCGTTTCTTGGATATATTCACCCAAATTAAAATAAGGTATGATGATCGACAATAAGTCATTTTTCTTTTTTCTTTCAGAATGATTAAATGACTTTATTGGATGAGTGAATGGGAACTGTTTTTTTCGAGATGGAATTTGGTTGAGGTATTTGATCTTAGCCTCATAAACTACATTGTAACCACAAGTATCTCTGACTCTTTTAATCGCATTTGTACTGATTTCTTTAATAGCCCCTTGATCAAGGTCAAGGATTTCTTTTATTTCAGTTCGGAAGTTATCGCCATTACTGTCATGCTTAAAAATAAAACCACTTTTTTTATGCTCAATTATTTCAGTATGGCCTCCCTGGTTAGAAGCCAGGACTATTTTACCTATTGACATCGATTCCAATACTGTGTACGGAAGATTATCAACGATACTGGGGATAATTACTACATGGGCCTTTTTTTATCGCGTAAATAGGTTGCTTGGATTGATATGCCCTTCAAAGAAGAGTAGTTTTTTTTTAACGTATTTCAAATATTTCCTCTGTAAATGTGTTCCTAGGTCAGACATTAGAGGATAAAAAAAATGATCTCCTCCACCCACAATGCTTAATGTATATTCAAAACCTTCATCCCACAGTTTAGAAAAATAGTGAAGCATTTCTATCGCCCCTTTTTGTGGCGTTAGTTTTCCAAAAAACACGAAGTCACCATATTCATAGTCAAAGCAAGGTTGATCTGGACTTTGATATGGGTTGGGGATAACTCGTGAATCTTGTTTTTTTAGATCCACATACGTATTCAAGGTATCTAAAAGATATTGGCTTGGAGATATCAATTTATCGGCCGACACCAGAACGGATTTTTCCATTTCCCCAGTCCAGTACTGTGGCAATTTAAACAAAGGGGCCTGATTATAGTCCAAGTATAAAAAACCTGGAGCATGCGCGGTTACAACGAATCGCGTATTATTTAGATAGTCTTGCAGAAGCAATTTCTTTTGTAGGATAAAGTAGCCAATTCCGTTGTATTCTTGAAACTCTATGAAATCTGGCTGACCTTCTTGTGAAGCAACATTACTAACGTGATTTGAGAAACACCAACTCAATGCAGCTTCATCGCCAAGTCCCTTTACACTTTGAACAGGACAATGTACTATTCGTAAACCTGCCCTGCTATTTTCAAAAAAGAGTGACTCACTGCTATATTCCGGAACAAAAACAGTCACTTGATGGCCTTTTTGTGATAGCATTTGAGCTGTGTGATAACAGTAGGTGCCTATTCCACCACCACTTTGTGGGGGGTACTCTGTTGTAAGGAGCCAGTAAGTCATTAAGAGTAGTCCCTTTTAGTTGGTAATTTTTTTTAAAATAACATCGCAAAAAAGGTTCGGATGAAAAGCAAAATAATCAAATTCCCAATTTTCATTTACACAAAATTCATTCGTAGCCTGAACGACGCCGTAGGCAGATTTTGCTAAATGATCATACATTATGTAATCATTCATAACTATTGAGCCATTTAGCTTTATTTTTTTCGCACTTTCTTTTAGGTCTCTCCTCACAGAATCGTAATCATGAGCTGCATCTATATAGATCAAATCAAAATAGTGGTCTTCAAATTTAGACAGCATATTCCAGGAATAACCTTGATGAAGGCTGACGATATCATCTGATATTTGGTTTTCAAATCTTTTTTTTACGAAGCTCAAATTTTGTTTTTTTTTAAATCTGTTTTTTCCAGGGAAATCATCACAATAGAAAACGTCTATTAGGTGCAATTCTTTTGGTTTTTTATGATTAAGAAACCATTGAGACAAATCACCTGCCAGAACTCCGACTTCTGCAATTACACCTTTTTGTGGAAGCTCTCGAAGGGCGGCATAACGACTGTGAACAAATTTGCAGTTTTGAGTATGCCTTGGGCTTAATTCTATCATAATGGTGGTAAAATTAGCTATTTCTTAAGCAAATTAAACGCTTTATTCACCTTAAGCATCCAGCTTGGTAGACTTCCGTATCGGTTTTCATACCATGATTTTATAGCTTCTATTTCTTTTCTATACCATTCTAGATCATGGTTATACGAGTCCTTTATTAACTTTAAATGAGTTTCATAATTTGAAAGCTGTGCCCTAATCCATTTTAATTCATTTAATGTGTCTTCATTTTCTCTACGGGTTTTTTCAAATTGATCATAGTACTCAAAAAAGGGAGTAGATTGTAAAGTGTTATCCATTACATTTTTAACGGAATCCAGGTTAGATGCGTGGCTGCCCTCGCTACAAATCACCAAAATATCCTTATGTATTCTGGGTCTTAGAAACTCGCTTAAGTCTTTTGTGCTCTCAATTTTCTTTTGTGCAACTATGTGTTCGTAGATATCTACACAAATCAAACCATCAAAAGTCTTTTTCAATTCAAAAAAACAGAAACCACCATATCCTTGGAGTTTAATTTGATCATTGAGATTTTTTAAACAAGATTCATCTGTTGAGCCATAAATGAACAAAAGTGGTTTATCATTAATAAAATAATAATTCATACTAAAGAATAAATGGCAAAATGAAGTGAAATTATCTAGTAATACTTTGCTATCCATGAATAGAATAAACTTGTCACTTGCATCTTTGGAAAGATATTTATTCAATACATTATGATCCTCCATTTCCAATCTAACAGCATTTATTGTGTTACCATCAGCTACAGGTGTTGACAAGGATATATTTGAAGAGGAAATAAATACGTTAATGATCATACTCCTGATATCTTGAGGCCTTTTGAGGTCACTATCCAGCATAATATGCGTTCCCATGCATGAGTTTGGCGTGGTTCCTTGTTGTCAGTTACATTACCTTTTTCTAATGTAGTTCTTATACTTAAAGGGCTGAATTCATTAAAAAAAACTTCAAAAATTGAACTTCTTACCCAGAACATAGTACCACCAACAAATGTCTCGTCCTTTTGATTTAACCTATATGCAGCTAACAATGGACTGATATATTCTTTATATTTATTAATTATAACATTATTTTGATCGGTTGAATTAACTATTTGATCAATAGCTGCCACCATTCCTATATTTTTAGAGTTAAACCGATTTAAGATTATCGGAATAGACTCCTTTTGTACGATTTTGAATAACTTCTTTCGCCATGCATCACCATCAAGAGCTTGTGGACTCTTTTTGTCATGTAGAAGTATCAAATAATCCGTTTTTAACTCCATCTTCAAATAGATGTCCATTAATGCCAATTTTGCGCCAATATCTTTCCCCTGATTTGCTGACTGAATAACAATTGCATTAGGGAAATATTCAAAAATTTTTCTCGAAATTTCATGCCTTTTGGGATTGTCGTAACTAATATTCACTAAAATGGCGGGGTTGTGAAAATTCAGCAAATACTTTGAAATTTCATGCCATGTATCGGTATAATATATGTGAATGAATATTGCTATTGACGCTGTGTTTTTCATAAATTTAACATCCATGGCTAAATTAAAACGATAAGATCGCAATTGATTAGATCGTTAATGTAGAAAAGGACTTAAATTGTTAAAACTTACATATTGCGAATATAGGTAACCAACGCTTTAAGTACCCAATTACCTATATGCATTGATTTCGTGTCTCGACAATAATACCGATTGTTGTTTGATGATTCATCATAATTAAGTTACACATGGTAAAATGAAATATAAAAAGAAGTGCATTATTATAATAGGGATGCATCGCAGTGGAACGTCAGCCGTGGCGGGTCTTTTGAATAATGTAGGGATTAACTGTGGCAAAGATTTGTTACCTGTTTCGAAATTTAACAAGCGCGGTTATTTTGAGAATAGAGAGGTGGTGGCTATCAACGAAGAACTATTAAAAGAGTACTCAGCCACATGGGATACGAATATATCTTTTGAAAATGTTCAATTTGGTGCGAATCAAACATTAAGAAATAGAGCAAAAAAAGTTCTCGAAGAGTTTGTAGATGATGACGTATTCTTACTTAAGGATCCGAGAATTTCTCTTCTGTTTCCTTTTTGGGAAGACCTATTGACTAAAAGTGGAGTGCTAATAGAGTGTATTTTGGTCATTCGAAATCCAATCGAAATTGCAGATTCTTTAAGAAAAAGAAATGATTTGGATTTTGACTATTCTATTAATCTATGGTACAATTATGTCAAACAGGCTGAGATTTTTTCAAGACCGTATTCAAGAATAATAGTTCATTATGACGATTTATTATCAAAGGATAAGGATTTGCAAAATAGCATAAATAAATTCTTGCAAGATTCTAGAGTTCGAGTGGATTTGAAAACTCAAAACATTGTATCCAGGCAGCTCAAGCACAGTAATATTGAATTTGATTCTAATGTTTTAACTAGCACACATAAAAAGTTATATTCAATATTGTCAAGAAAACAACTGGACACTGAGATATTAGATGAAATCTACTCGGACCAGGCAAGAGACGAGAAGTTCTACACAAATAAAGTTGCTAACCTAGGAACTACGTTTTATATAGATCAGGGGGAGGGTTTTTCCGAAGATAATACTAGAAAAGTTCCGCTCAATATTGTCAACGGTTTTTCGATAGTTGAGCTTAAATTAAACGAAAGAACTGCAATTAAGCAGATAAGGTGGGATCCGTTAGAGCATAGTTGTAGTGTGGCTGTTATTGATATAGAACTTGCGGTTGGAGGTAAGAAATACCCAGTTGATTATAAAGGCCTTTTGACTAATGGGTTTTGGATTGATGTGGACACTATCATATTTGAAAGTGAAGATCCTCAAATTTATTTTCCAAAAATTAATAATAAAAACATCTCAATTAAGTTAATATTTGATGTTCTTGACAGGACCACTAAACTTGGCCGTAGTTTGGTGCCATTTTCGGTTTCTTGCAAAAAGAAAATGAATGAAGCCAAGCAAAGGATATCCAAACTTGAGAATTCCATTTTTGACTTTAATTCCAAAAACGAGCAATACGTTAGCTATTTTAAGAGTCTTGAAGTTGCAACGAGTTTATTAAAAAATGAAGTGGAAGAATTGCAAGCTGAAAACAAACAAATTCTTGCTGCATTTAATGAATTAAAGGCTGAACAAATTTCAACCGTAAATGAAAAAAATCTTCTACTTAAGCGAAAGGATAAGGAAATAAATGAAAAAAACCTTCTACTTGAGCAGAAGAATAAAGAGCTAGATGAGCTATTTTTGAAAATGAATGGTACCATAGAGCTTAATTTGTCCATATCAGCAGAAAAATCTCATTGGAAGAATAGTTATGACTTATTGTTAAATGATTTAGATAATTTAAAGAGAGATCGAACACAACTAGAAAATAGACTAGAAGAGATGAAAATTAAAAACCGCATCAAAAGTTTTTTCAAGTAAATAAGGTTTAATAGAAAAATGTTTAATCAATTATTTTCTAGTGATATTAGAAAAAAAATATTGCAGAGTACAACCGGTAGAAAACTTATTCTGAAACTTACGTCTGGAGTAACAGATGAATATAAACTTCTTAGCTTCTCTAGGTCTTTCGATTCAGAATTTTACTTGAGACAATACCCTGATGTTGCTGAGGCCAACGTAGATCCGCTCATTCATTTCATTCAATTTGGATGTGAGGAACTAAGAAACCCCAATGATTGGTTTGATACGAGGAGATTTATTGAAAACAACCAAATAGATGATCGTTTTAAAAACGCCCTACTACATTATCTGATTCTTGGCGGAACACTTAATGCAAGTAAAAAAAATGCATATGAGGTCTGGGTTGATCGATATGATACACTTACGGAAGAAAATATTAATCGAATGAAGGTAAGGATTAACCAATTGGGTTACCAACCTCTCATATCTGTGTTAATGCCCGTTTACAACACCAATCTTAAATTTTTAAGAAAGGCAATTGATTCCGTGAAAAATAAGATATATACTAACAGGAAGATATGTATAGCAGACGATAATTCGTCTGATTCTAAAATAAAGCCTTTCTTGGAAGAATATGCTAAAAATGATGACAGAATTAAATTAATATTTAGAAGTGAAAACGGACATATTTCAGAAGCATCAAATTCTGCCCTAACCATTTGTTCTGGTGAATTTATAGCACTTCTAGATCACGACGATGAACTCGCAATTGAAGCGTTGTACATGGTTGTTGAATCTTTGAATGAGGACAAATCTGCTGATATTCTATTTTCAGATGAAGATAAAATAACGGAGGATAATAGAAGATTTGATCCATATTTTAAAAGTGATTGGAATAAAGATTTATTTTATGGACACAATTGTATAAGTCACCTAGGTGTTTACCGGACTTCTTTGATTAAGGATATAGGAGGTTTCAGGCAAGGCTACGAGGGTAGTCAAGATTATGACCTTGCCCTAAGATGTGTTGAAAACATTAATGATCAGAATCGAATTGTACATATCCCTCATATTTTATATCACTGGAGAGCCATTGAGGGGTCAACTTCTTTGCATATAGGAGAAAAAAATTATGCTGTCAATGCAGGGTTGAAATCACTGAATTCCCATTTAGCTAGAATCAATGCGAATGCCAGTGCTGAAGTTGTTTATGGCTCCCAATATAGAGTGAAATGGAATCTTGATAAGGTTAGGCCACTTGTTTCCATAATAATTCCATTTAAAGACCAAGTAGAATTATTAGAAGTTTGCTTAGAAGGGATATTGAATAGGACAAATTACCAGAATTT
>CALBPF010000138.1 GCA_937899105.1 uncultured Flammeovirgaceae bacterium
TGAGATAGACGCCTGTTTGGCACCTGTACTTACCTTCAACCAGTTATTATTGTTTTCTGAAAGCTTTGTTCTGGTATCCAACTGGCCGTTTAACTTGCCGGGGAGGTAAGCGAAACTAGCTAAAGGCGGACAACTCACTGCTGCACATGCAAGTACAAAATGTATTCTTGGGTCTTTATAGTTTAGCACCAGCTTTTTAATATCCAAAGCGTTTAAATTAATTGACTCTCCCGCTACGGTATGCTTCACTCTATCAAAAAAACCACTTCTATCCAAAGGTGATTTTAGCGGATAGAATTTAGCAACTTGATAGATTACGATCAGGTTGTAAGCATTGATGAAAAATGCTTTTTTCGCTTCAGGATTAGCGTTAGATAAATCCATGGATCCGATATCGTTGTAAAGCTTCTCAATGGCAGTTATGTTGGTATTGATATCTTGATAGTGCACTTTACCATTGTCGACAAACTTCTTGAGAAAAGCATCTGCCTCGCCAAAGAAGGAAGTCAGGTCTGCTGACTGAGATGGCAGGGCGATCGCAAAAAGAGCAAGTACTATAATCAATTTTCTTGTCATGTTTTTAACGTTTGGTTGAAGACAAGTAACGGTGTTGTAGATATCTGGTTGTGTCTTAAAGCAGACAAAAAGGTGTTTAGAACAAATGAGCGGTGTTTTTAATACATATCAGAGCTAGGAATAGCAATCAATTGTCAATCCTCAGACATGTGAGAAGGTTTACAAAACATCAATAGGAAAGCCCCGTAAAAATATTCAAATTGAGTTTTTATCTATACAAAATGTCACACGTCGTAATTATTGGAAACGGTATCTCAGGTGTCACAGCTGCTCGACATATAAGGAAAAATAGTGACTATGAGATTACCATCATTTCTGCTGAAACAGATCATTTTTGGTCAAGGACAGCTCTTATGTACATCTACATGGGTCATATGAAATTTGAACATACCAAGCCCTATGAAGATTGGTTTTGGAAAAAGAACAAGATCAACCTGGTCAATGATTATGTAGAGAAAATCAACACCCAAGAGAAGTCACTAGAATTAATAAAGAAGGGTGAATTTAGCTATGATCAGCTAATCCTGGCCACCGGAGCAAAACCAAATAAATTCGGGTGGCCCGGTCAAGATCTTAAAGGTGTAAGTGGTATGGTGAGTTACCAAGACCTGCGGTATATAGAAAAGTACACGAAAGGCATAGAACGGGGAGTCATCGTAGGTGGGGGGTTGATTGGTGTGGAGTTGGCAGAAATGCTGAGATCTAAAGATATAGACGTTACTTTTCTGGTACGCGAAAAAAAGTTCTGGAACAATGTACTGCCACACCAAGATGCTTGCATCATCAGCAATCATATAAAGGAACATCATGTCGACCTGAGATTAGGCAGTGAACTCAAGGAAATATTACCGGATGAAAATGGCCGTGTGAAGGCTGTCGTAACATCGGAGGGCGATGAAATACCTTGCCAATTTGTTGGTTTGACAGCAGGTGTGCAACCTAATATTGACTTAGCCAAAGCTTCAGGAATAGAAACTGGTCGTGGTATTTTAGTAAATGAGTACCTAGAGACCAGTGTGAAAGATGTATATTCTGTTGGCGACTGCGCCGAGCGTAGAGAGCCTCTACCGAATCGAAGACCTATTGAGCAGGTCTGGTACACTGGCAGAATGATGGGTGAGACTGTGGCTCAGACAATTACCGAGAATAAAACAGCTTATAGGCCTGGGAATTGGTTCAACTCAGCCAAATTTTTCGATATTGAATACCAAACTTACGGTTGGGTTTGGAACCAATTGAAGGATAATGAGAAGGAATTTTATTGGGAGCACGAAAGTGGAAAGAAATGCATGCATTTCATTTTCGATAGGGAGACTAAGCTCTTTTTAGGAGTTAATACATTTGGAATTAGGCTACGACATGAGTGCTTCGACAAATGGTTGACTGAAAAGAGAGATATCTTCCATGTGCTTGAAAACCTCCGAAAAGCTAATTTCGATCCTGAGTTTTTCAATAGGCATGAACAACAAATAGCAGAAGCATTTAATAAACAATACCCTGATAATACTATAAAGCTCAAGGGCAAAAAATCACTTTTAGAAGCAATATTCGGATGAAGGCAATAAAAACAACAGGATTAGTCCTTTTCATCATAGGGTTTGGAATCTTCATAGGATCATTTTTCATAGAATCTTATGTTGTAACCGAAAACCTCTTACAAAATCGAGTAGGAGATAAAGCAGAGTTGGTCAAACGCAACAGTGATGTTGTGGGAAAGACTTTCTCGAATAGTTTTTCCTTGGTTCGTGATTTAGATGAAGCGTTTAATGCAGTTAACAAAGTGCAGCTTGACGCTTTTGGAATAACGGATAAGGAAGTAAATAAGATTGCCGTGCAGAACGAGGGTAGCTTTGAAATATCAAGTCTAGATCAGGTTTTCGATGATAGTGAAACCGGCACATACAAAAAGAAAACCTTTAGGGATTATGGCGGTTGGTTAGACGGCCGAGAATTTGGAAGCAAAGAAGAAATGCAACAGCAAATAGCTAATGTTGCTAATAATATAAAACTCTATCAAATAGTGAATGAAAAAGGGTTTGATAAATACAAAGTGAAGGATCTAAAATATTCGCTGACCAAAGCTTCTAGTACAGGTCTGGTTAGCGGCAGCCCTGGGTTATTTCTGTTCCTTACTTATATAGTTTGTATTGTTGGAGCTTTACTTTACATCTTACCAAAAATTAAAGACGCCCCCCCTGGCATCAAGAATAACGGCTTATTTCATAAAGCAATGACCAGCGTTGGATGGCTTGGCATACTGACAGGCACATTCTTAATTCTTTTCTATATCATACTTTATTTCTATCCTGAATACATGACGAGTTGGATCATTACCGTTGATCCGGTAAGCCAGTTTTTGAAAGGATCGGATGCAGGACGGTTTTTCCTCTATGGCTTCATCTACACACTATGCATTCTGGTGATGGGGGTAAGAATGATCATAAAATATCGACATAGCAAGTACCAAATGGTAAGGACTATGTCGGTAATGTTTTTTCAAACGGCCTTTGCTTTTTTGATCCCGGAAATCTTGCTTAAGCTTAATCAGCCTTATTTCGACTTTAAGAATATCTGGCCTTTAGATTACGACTTCTTTTTTGACAACGAGCTCAACACCCTAATGGCCAATGGAGGCTTAGGCATATTTATGTTAGGATGGGGCATCGCATTAATAATCCTTGGGGTTCCGGTGTTTGTTTACTTCTTTGGTAAGCGTTGGTATTGTTCATGGGTCTGCGGTTGTGGCGGCCTTGCAGAAACGTTGGGAGATCCTTATCGTCAACTTTCCGATAAGTCAGTGAAAGCGTGGAAAATTGAACGCTGGATGATCCATGCGGTACTTGCTTTTGCAGTTGTAATGACAGGCGGAGTGCTCTATACCTATTGGACTGGCAGTAGTCAAATCCTTGGTGTGAGCAGCTATGATGTACGCTCAGTATATGGCGCCTGGATCGGGGCAGGATTTGCCGGAGTTGTAGGTACTGGTTTCTATCCTATTATGGGCAATAGAGTGTGGTGTCGTTTTGGATGTCCATTAGCTGCCTACCTAGGCTTGGTCCAAAGATTTAAATCCAGATTTAGAATCACGACTAATGGAGGTCAGTGTATTAGTTGCGGTAATTGCTCGACCTATTGCGAAATGGGCATTGACGTTAGATGGTATGCACAAAGGGGACAAAATATAGTCCGTTCATCTTGTGTAGGTTGCGGAGTTTGTTCTTCTGTTTGCCCAAGAGGCGTACTTAATCTGGAAGTAAAAGACGAGGAAGGAAGATTTGGAAAACCTATTTTATTAGGTAATGATGGCGTAAAACTTCAGTCTTAGGCATTAACTTTACGTCCGATTTAAAAATCGCTGATGTATTTAAAGTTTTTAGCCTCATTGCTTTTTCTGGGTTTCCCCAACAGGGCCGCGGATACTGGGGAGATATTAGTAAATATTGAAAACATAAAGTCTGACCAGGGTGTACTTATAGTGGCCTTGTTTGACAATGAAGACGACTTTCTTAAGAAGTTCTATCGTAACAAAATCATTACATTGGAAGAAGTCAAAAACGGACCGGTGAAATTTGAGAAACTACCTCCAGGACGTTACTCCGTAAGCGTTATTCATGATCAAAATAAAAACGGTGAATTAGATACTAACTGGGCTGGTATCCCCAAAGAACCTTTTGGCTTTTCTAAAAAGTCTTTTGGAAAGTTTGGACCCCCAAGTTTTAAAGATACGTGCGTTGATATTAAAAACGAAGTTACCTCCACAACAGTGAAAATGAAAACAATCCTGTAATCAGTCTTTAGAGCAGTTCTTCAAATACTTTTCAACTTCCAACACACTAATTAAGCCATCAGATCTACCCCAGGAATTATACACGTAGGTAGTTATTTCTGCTATTTCCAATGGCGTTAAGTTATAGTTTGCAGGCATCGCCTGATTGTATTCTATGCCATTGACTGTTATGGGGCCATTGAGACCATTCCTAATATTGCAAACCACTTTTTCTACATTGCCTTCCAGGTAGTCAGACTGACTTAGCGGAGGATATAACCTGGCTAAACCTTTTCCATCTGCTTGATGGCATGCACCGCAGTGCTGCAGGTATAGGGTACGACCTTCAACCAGGTATTGTTCTAACTTAACCTGTTCTGAAGCTGAAACTGAAGACTCCCCTGTTTTACCTGTACACGATACCAAAATAACAGCAGTGTAAAAAGCAATAACTATTTTAGTCATATTCCTTTAATAAAAGATCCATATCAGACATAAGTATATCCACCTGGTCTGATAAGGTTCCATCATAGATGCCACGGACTCTTCTTTGCTTGTCCACAAGTATAAATGCTCCGCTATGGATAAAGCCACCTGGCTCTGTAGGATCCTCCACGGCGCTTACCATGTAGGAGGTTTGCCCTACTTTGTATATCTCTTCCTTATCGCCTGTAATAAAATGCCACTTATTGCTCTCAACACCTAAGCGCCCTGCAAAAGACTTCAACAGAGCCACGGTATCATGCTGAGGGTCAATAGAATGAGACAGAATACTTACTTGCGGATCATCCTTATACCTTTCATACACACGCAACATTTGAGTTTTCATAACAGGACAGATGGTAGGACATGATGTGAAAAAAAAATCTGCTACGTAGATCTTACCGGCGAATGTTTCCTGAGTAACATAGTTACTATCCTGATTTACGAATTTAAAATCAGCAATAGTATGAAAAATAGTATCGCCGTTAGCAATCTGTCTTCTACCTAAATAGGGGAGTTTTTTGTCAGTTTGCAGATCGCAACTAAGCGCTATAACTGCTGTTAAAAATGTAAGTAAAATCGAACCCTTATTCTTCATTTTTTTTCGCGTATTTTTTTGTAAATTCTTATCGCAAACATCAGTACAAAAGTAAATAGTAACAGCCCCACAAACCCCCACACCATACTCAAAGTATTTTTCAATACAATGATAAATACGATCCCAACAAGGAATATGGTAGCCACTTCATTCCAGACCCTTAATTGTGCAGAAGAATACTTGTAATAGTCTTTTCGCTGCTGAGTAAATATCTTATGGCAAATGCCATGATAAACATACAGAAGAAATACCATCCCAAGTTTAACATGCATGAAACCTTCAGAAAGGTAGGCGGGTACATGCCATAGCACGGCAAAACCAAATATTAATGTCAGAATAGCAGAAGGCCAGGCAATACCGTACCAGAGGAGTCTGGCATTCCTCTTATATTCTTTAGTCAAGATAGACTTGTCAGGTTCGGCTTTTTCGTTAGCCTCTGTTTGGTAAATGAAGATCCTGATAATATAGAAAAGTCCTGCAAACCAGGTCACAATGAATATAATATGAAGCGCCTTCAGGTAATAAAAAGCCATGTTCGAAGTTAAAGGCTTAGTCCTGGAATTGCTGCATAAGGATCAGATTTATAATTCAGTATTTCTAAAGTGTCTCCAACCCTAATTTCACCTGACTCCAACGACTTAGCATGCTGACCAAAAACAATATTATTATCTATTTTTTGCCTTGAAAGCGCAAGTAATGGCTGCCTGCCTTTCTCTCCTGTGATGGTGTTATACGTTGTGACGATGCATCGTGTACATGGTTTTAAGCCCTGAAATTTAGTGTGCCCAATATTAAAACTACCCCATCTAAATTCATCATAAGCTTCTCCGCCATTAAAAACTAGATTAGGTCTGAACCGCATCATTTCAACCGGTTCATCTAATTTCTCATTTAAATCAGTTAACGATGCCTCACATGTTATTAATAAAGGATAACCGTCAGCAAAACTTACCGTTGTACCTCCCCATAATGGTTTTATCCGTCTATCCGCTTTATCTGGCATGTAAACAAGGGAGCAAGGTATTCCTAGCTGCTCTGAAAACCACCGACTCCATCTTTCATCACCTTTAATGGCCTCTACTTTACTATCCCAGATAGTACATTGGATTAAATCACCTGATGCTATTGAAAACGGAATGTCTAAATAACTAGCGTTAAATGAAATTCTAAACCCTTCTTTGTGTCCATAGAGGTGGAAGAACAAAAAATTTGGGTATTTTCTGATAGTCATGAATTGATTATTATTATCAACCAACATCCATCTTCTATCGTATTGGAGACCTTTTTCAGTGGTTTTGGTGTTACTTATTCTTATAGCTCCTAATGATTTGACCGGGTAGATATAAATATCAGAAAGCTTATAATGTTGCATTTGATTTATCTTATGTCTTTATTAGGAACTTAAAGGTAATAATCCGCTAGAAGTTAAGAATAGAAAAATGAGTGAAGCTACTAATCTTTGGTATTTTCAAGATGTAGATTTATTTGAAATGTTATGCCCGCACAAGGTCAAGACCATGGCAGAAAGGCACAAATTCAACTATTTCAAAAAAAATGATTTTGTGTATTTTACCAATGAGAAGGCAAAAAACATCTACATGATTGCCAATGGCCGAATTAAAATCGGGCATTACAATGATGAAGGTAAAGAAGTGGTTAAGGCTATCTTAGGTGAGGGTGAGATATTCGGAGAACTTGTTTTAACCGGTGAAGAAGTTCGCACGGACTTTGCCCAGGCCATGGATGATAACACCACTGTGTGTCCGGTTAGCCTGGAGGATATGCAGGCGCTTATGGTGGATAACAAAGAATTGAGTTTTAAAATATATAAGCTTATCGGTCTGAGAATAAAAAAACTGGAACGAAAAATAGAGTCACTGGTTTTTAAAGACGCCCGTACTAGGATCATCGAGTTTCTGAAAGATGCCGCCGCCTGGAAAGGTAAAAAAGTAGGCTTTGAAACTATGATACCCACCAAATTAACTCATAAAGACATCGCTAATCTTACGGGTACATCACGACAAACGGTGACTACCATACTAAACGAATTAAAAGAAAGTAATCTTATATATTTCGACAGGAGAAAGATACTTATTCGAGATCTTGAGGAGTTGAGATAAGCTCTATTAAATCGGTAGCGTGTAAATCTTCCAAAAAATCAATATCGTTAAGCTGGTCTACAAGACTATAGTTTAACTCTTGAATTTTTATTCTCTCAACAGTATCACGCAGTACTACTGAAGAGCTCCATTTTCTCAATTGAAATAATTCAGAGCAAGGTTTTTTCATGCCAATAAGATAATATCCCCCATCTTTTGCGGGTCCTAAAACAACATCGTTGCTTTTCAATTCAGAGAATGCACTATCAATGACCTCCAAACTTAATTCATAGATATCTGCACCGATTAATACTACTGAACTGTAACCTCTGGTCAGCCCGTCAGAAATAGCATTGCTCATTCGCTCACCTATATCATCTCCATATTGAAGCGCTTTGTAACTAGCCTCGACCCATAAATCGTTTTTATTCACATAGTTAGAATAGTATACGGCATAGTCGCTGGTACATTCATTTGCAACCTTGTGAGTGTGCTCCAATAATTTTTTATAAACAGCGAGAGCCCTTTCATCCCCAATGCTTTTGGCTAGTCTTGTTTTTACTTTGCCTAGTGTTGGATTCTTACAAAATACTATTAGCAGATTAGTCATAAACCTTGATGCCCTTTTCCAGCCATTGTGACCAATTTCGGTTATAGGTGTGAACACTATCGGTTGGCAGATTTTGAGAGTTAATAACCTGGTTATCCTTATTCTTCCAATCGAAAATACCCCCGTAAAGGTTATAAACTTTGGTATAGCCAAGTTCTTGGAGCTTCTCTCCTATTTTTTCACTTCTGTAGCCCACAGAGCAATACAAGACAATAGGCTGATCTTTATTTATATCCTTTACCATCTCTGAATTAAATCCATCATAATCAATAAAATGTGCTCCTTCTAAATGGCTAATCTCATATTCTTCAATCGAACGCGTATCTAACAGCATAAATTCACCATTTTGAAAATTGTCATTAAGTTCATTCTCATGGACTAAAGGTACCGAATGGCTCAAAAGTGCGTTAATTTTCTTATCAAAGTTCTTTTGCGACATACATCTGAATGGAAGAATAAAAACGAATAAAACCAATAGCTTATTTAAGTAACTTCTTTTTCTTAAAAAAATCTCTTTTGCCAAATGCATAATAAAGTTCATAAACTATAAAAATATATAACAGCCCGTATTCTAGTATCACTACTAACATATTCTCTTGATAACCTGTTTCAGAATAGCCCAAATAGGACAGAAATATCAACCCTGACCATACAACAGGAAATCGAAAAGTAGTAAGCACTGATAAAGCCACTAAAGAAGTGGCATACCATGGATGTACAATTGTGGCAAATGCGAAATAAACAAATAAGATCCATAGCCATACGGAAGGTGTACTGACCTTTTTAGGATCAGCGAGTAAAGCTATGGCGATAATCAACATAAAAGTGATCATTGATAGCCACGGGCCTGCAACGCCTATAATATTATACCCCTTCACATAAAACCCAATCTCACGAACCAAGTAATAGATACTGGCATTAAACTCAAATTTTTGAAAGTATAGCGATATACTCTCGGTCATACCTTTAACTAATGCGGGTTCGTATAATGGCCAAAATAGAATAATCAAAAAAACAAGAACACTTAAGAAAAGTAAAACCAGTTTTTTGAAAGAAAGCCTCCGTAAAAATGCAGGCAGAAGAATCAGAGGTATCAGTTTGGCAGCTACCGCAAGAGCAAGTACAACGCCCGCGCTTATCGGTTTTCTGGCCTTACAAAAATAGATCCCCAGAACAAAAAAGGCTATCATAAACGCCTCCAGATGTAAATTGCTGGTTAGTTCTAAAATAACCAAAGGGTTCAAGGCGTAAAGTAAGACTTGTTTTTTTGGAATGTTATAGCTTTCGCAAAGCTTAGCGAGGAAAAAAATTGATACAACTTCCGCCCCGATGATTAAAAGTCGAATGATTACGGCGCTTCCAATTATACTGTCTGAATAAGCCGATAACCAGAAAACCAACTGGGCAAAAGGCGGGTAAATAGTAAAGTAATCGGGAGAATTAAGCTTATTGTACAATGAAAGTTCCAAGGGCGCGGGAATCCGGTCGTTATTTACATCCCATCTACGTAAAAGAGCTAACGGATGAATACCTTCACCGAGCAACTTACCATCCCAAATAAATCGATAGATATCATCAGAAAGATTTGGAACCGAAAACAGCAATAGTAGCCGGAAGAGCAGGCTTACGAGAATCAATTGCTTCCATTTTATAATAGTCTTTTGATATATATACCAATAAAAAAAAAAGAGGACCGCAAATGAGAAAATAAGTGGAACGCTATTATGGCGCTGAGCAAAATAGGAAAGGTAAATGTAGATCGCCCCTGAAAGGGTAATAAACAGGTACTGTAAACGCCGATGTTGATCAGCCCGCATGGCGAATGGGTTTGACAGAATGATAAAACACACTCCCAAAACCTATTGCCAGCATGACATGAAAAATTATTAATCCCCAATCATGCAAAGAAATTCCTACAGCTATACCACCAATAAAGTAGAGGCACAGCATGCCTTCCAGAAAGGTGAGCCAGGTAAAACTTGGTTTAATATATACATTACCTTCCCAGCTTTCCTTCTTATCAGTGATATTGAATTTTGGGGTACGAATAAAGGGACTCTTAAACCCTAGTAACCCCTCTAAAACCGCTAACCCGTTGTGCAGTGATAATCCCATGGATACAATCAAAAACATCGGGAATACTCTCAAATACTGCTTGGCCGTATCATGAGGGAAAGTATTTTTACTCGACACCCAGTAGAAGAAGGCAATAGAAAAGAATCCTATCAGGAATATACTCCCTAAATCAAACAGCAATGATAACTCAGGGTTTGCATCTTTAATGTAGAGCATGGGTATACTTAGTATTGAGGCCAAAAGCAGGCAAACAAATACGGAGCTATTAAACAAGTGAAAGACAGCATGTAGCTTATTTGAAAAGTTGATTTTGGAGTTAAAGACTTTACCAAGATTCTTTTTCGCTGTTTCAGCCGCACCTTTGTTCCAGCGATATTGCTGAGACTTAATCGCTGGCATAATTACCGGTAGTTCTGCTGGAGCTATGCAGTCTTCAATGAATTTAAACCGCCAGCCTTTAATCTGTGCACGATAACTTAAATCCAGGTCCTCAGTCAATGTATCAGCAGACCACCCGCCCGCATCAATAATCGTTGCTTTTCTCCAAACCCCTCCGGTACCATTGAAGTTAATGAAACTCCCAGCATGGCTCCTTCCGGATTGTTCAATTGAAAAATGGGCATCGAGGCCGAAAGCCTGAAGCCGGGTAAGCAATGAATAATTTCTGTTAAGATGACCCCATTTCGTCTGAACAAGCCCAATTTCATTAGTGAATTCTGAAACTGTCCGTTTCACAAAGTCAGGCTTGGGTAGAAAATCAGAGTCAAAAATCGCAATAAATTCACCTTTAGCTCTTTCAAGTCCATATTGAAGTGCGCCTGCCTTAAAGCCTTTTCTATCCGGCCTTCGAATATGTTTGATATCTATACCCTTGTTGCTCCATTCGTTGATTTTCTTTTCAGCTATAACTAGGGTATCATCACTGGAATCATCCAAAACTTGTATTTCGAGAAGTTCAGCAGGATAGTCAAATTTGCACACCGCATCGATCAACCTTGCTACCACATATTTCTCGTTGTAAATAGGTAGTTGCACGGTAACAGTAGGTAGCTCGGTATTATGCTCGTTTTCTAGTCTGCTCGTTTTCTTGCTTCTTAGGTAGTGCCAGGTGAGATGCAACTGACCTAAGCTGAACATAAAAATGAACAGCAGGCTCAAAGAGTAAAAAACTATGACTAAATACTCGAGTATCATAAATGCTTAAAAATGGTCCATAAGATTTTATATCCGGCCATGATTGTGCCTTTAACCGTTCCTGAAATCTTAGAAAATCCGATTCTTCTCCTGTAAGTAACTGGTACTTCTACGCAATTGAACTTTTTCTTTGCCGCCTTAACCTGCATTTCTACAGTCCATCCGTAAGTAGTGTCTACCATACCTAATTCGATTAGCTTATTGTATTTAATAGCACGAAACGGCCCTAAATCCGTAAATTTTATATTGTAGAACAATTTGATAAGCCTGGTTGCCAGCCAGTTGCCAAAAACCTGCTGAGGTGTCATAGACCCCTTCTCTAGATTCCCCAAAGCTCTTGAACCAATGACAAGATCCGCTTTATCAGAAATTATTGGCGCCATCAGTTTTTCTATTTCCTCAGGATAATCAGAATAATCAGCATCAATAAATACAATTATATCCGCTTTATCAACAGAATCCGAGACGTAATTAATTCCTTTTAGGCAGGCCCGGCCATATCCTTTAATTTCCTCTCTTAAAACCGTGGCTCCTGCAGATTCCGCAACACGTTCCGTTTCATCAGTGGAAGCATTGTTAACAACTATAATTTCTTTTACCAGATGTTTAGGAATATCCCGAATAACACTACCCACACCATTCTGCTCATTAAATGCAGGAATTATAACTTTTACAATCGGATTCATCCGCTAGTTTGATAAATGCACAAAACTAGATTTAATTAAGCAGTTGTGTTGGTCATATGAAAGACAATGCAGGAAGTATCTAATAGGCCCTGGCAAACACCACCCGGCCTTTAGAAGGCTTACCACTGTATATACAATGGCCATTCTCCTCCTCCTGATCCATCGGAATGCATCTAATTGTCGCCTTTGTTTCTGCTTTTATCTTTTCCTCAGTTTCTACTGTACCATCCCAGTGAGCCATTACAAAGCCACCTTTACCGTCAAGCGCTTCCTTAAATTCATCATAAGTGTTAACCTTAGTAGTTAAGTCTGATCTAAAGTCAAAAGCCTTTCTATAAATGTTGGACTGGATTTCGTCTAAAAGCCCCCTAATAGCATCACACACTGCGGAGGTTTGGTATGTAGCCTTTTCTTTAGTATCTCTTCTGGCAATCTCCACTGTTCCATTTTCAATATCTCTGGGGCCAATAGCTATTCTTAACGGAACACCTTTTAGCTCATATTCAGCAAACTTCCAGCCTGGAGATTGAGTATCTCGATCATCAAATTTTATAGAAATGCCTGAGCTCCTTAACTCCGTACGTATTTGATCGGCAACCTTTCTTATTGACTTCAACTGCTCGTCTGTTTTGTAGATTGGCACTATTACTACCTGTATTGGCGCCAACTTGGGAGGAAGTACAAGTCCTTGATCATCAGAGTGCGCCATGATTAACGCTCCCATCAGCCGAGTGCTCACCCCCCAGGATGTTCCCCACACATAATCTACTTTGCCGTCCATACCGGCGAACCTTACATCAAATGCCTTTGCAAAATTTTGCCCTAAAAAATGTGAAGTACCAGCTTGCAGCGCTTTTCCATCCTGCATAAGAGCCTCTATACAATAAGTATCCACCGCCCCAGGGAAACGCTCACTTTCAGTCTTTACTCCTTTAATGACCGGCATGGCCATGAAACATTCAGCGAATTCAGCATATACATCCAGCATTTGCTTTGTTTCAGCCTCGGCCTCACCCTTTGTAGCATGAGCTGTATGACCTTCTTGCCATAAAAATTCAGCGGTCCTTAAAAACAAACGGGTACGCATCTCCCATCTGACCACATTTGCCCATTGATTAACTAAAATTGGTAGATCACGATAGGACTGGATCCAGTTCTTATAGGTATTCCAAATTACAGTTTCAGAGGTAGGCCTTACTATAAGTTCCTCTTCAAGTTTCGCTTCAGGGTCTACTACCACACCGGAACCGTCGTCGGCATTCTTTAGTCTATAATGCGTGACCACAGCGCACTCTTTAGCAAAACCCTCCACATGATCAGCCTCTTTGCTCAGATATGATTTGGGTACAAATAATGGAAAATATGCATTAGTGTGGCCGGTTTCTTTAAACATACGATCAATTTCGGCCTGCATCTTTTCCCAAATGCTGTAGCCATAAGGTTTAATTACCATACACCCTCTGACCGCAGAATGTTCTGCTAAATCTGCCCGCTTTACTATTTCATTATACCATAAGGAGTAATCTTCAGACCTTTTTGGAAGTGACTTCGCCATTTGAGAAATATTGGTATGTTTTTTGTTTAATTCAGAAAAGTAATAAGCCAGTAAATATAGATAGAATAATGAATCTGTTTTTTGCAATTGGCGTTATATAGTTAAGTTTATAGAACTAAACAGGAGAATTATGAGAACCCGCATCAAGTCGTCCGCCCTAAGTTTATTAGTTTTAGTCAGTTCCATATCACTTGTATTTGCTCAAGAATATGATGATATGTATTTCAGTTCTAAAGATCGAGAAGTTAAGGAACAGAAAACAACTAAGAAAAATGCTGAGATCGCCAAGATCGAAGAAGCATCAACTGACTTAGATGAAAGTTTCTCAGAAAAAAATGTCAACCCTGAATATATTGCAAAGTACAGAGCTGACCAAGAGCAAAACACCAGCGGTAACCAGTTTGAGGAAGATGAGTACTTCAACGAGGATTATCGCGAAGATCAAGTTGTCAACAACTTTCAAAATAACGCAGATGTTGTAATACAGGACCGTTTCGGCAATACTACCTACTTCAGAGATGCAAGAGATGTATATTGGAGTGATCCACTCTTTTACCGAGGCACGGTTTTCGATCCATTCTATTCGCCATTTGGCTTTAATAGATTTGGACCTGGTTTAACTGTAAACGTAGGATTTGGGTTTGGTTGGAACCGTTGGAATCGCTGGAATAGATTTAATTCCTGGAATGTAGGCTTTGGATACGGTTGGGGTAATCGCTGGGGGTATGATCCCTGGTTTGGAGGCGCGGGCTTCGGGTTCTACGATCCCTGGTTTTATGATCCATTCTTCTGCCCAACACCTTTCAGAAATAATGTAGTGGTTATCAATAACTATGAGTCAAGAGCTAACAGAACTATCAGAAGAGGTGTAGCCCCTTCCCGAACTGCTGTAGCCGGTAGAACCGGTACGAGCAGAAGTTCAAGAGTGGTGAGCAGTTCCACCTCTAATGGAAGGTCTAGCAGCAGAGTAGCTAGTAACAGCACCCGCTCTTCGCGTGAATCTGGCAGAAGCGCATACTCTTCATCAAGGCGTTCTGCTGATGGTGGTCAAAGCAGATACTACAGAAGATCCAGAGGAAATGATGAGTCATCCGTTTCTTCAAGAAGCTCTAGGTCCAGCAGGAGTTACACTAGTAACAGCCGCAACTCGAGTTCTTCGTCAAACTATTCCAGAAGTAGCCGCTCAACTGCGCCTGGCTCCAGAAGTGGATATAGCAGATCAGGTAACTCCAGGTCCAGCGGATATAATCGTTCAAGTAGTAGATCAAGATCATCAGGTTATAATCGATCTTCCGGATCACGGTCAGGAAGCTTTTACAGCAGACCATCTAGTGGATCGCGATCTTCCGGAAGCAGAAGCTACTCTGGCAGCAGGAGTAGCGGAAGTCGAAGTAGTGGAGTTTCCAGATCTAGTGGCGGATCAAGTCGTAGTTCTGGAAGCAGAAGCTCATCTTCCCGCAGTGGCGGTAGAAGAGGAAACTAAAGGTTTGTAGCAACTTAAAATCTCGTCGTTATGAATAGGAGTTTAAAGCTTGCAATAGTAAGCCTGTTAGTGGTATGTGCAAGCCAAAATGTTGCCATCAGTCAGGACGCCAGCGATTTTCCGGGCTTGATTTTAGATCTTAGCAGAACAAATAACAGTGGTAGTGCGCGTATTCTGGGCTTGGGGGGAGCTCAAACAGCAATTGGTGGAGATATCAGTTCTGTTTCATCCAACCCGGCAGGCTTAGGTTTTTTTAATCGTTCAGAGTTTAGTTTCAGCGCCCAGTTTAATGGACTCAATACCAGCTCAGATTACCTGAATACTACCGTAGAAGACTCAAGGCTAAATTTCAATATCCCAAACTTGGGAGCGGTTATTAATACTGCTAAGAGTAAAGGAAAATGGAAAAGCCAGTCTTTTGGAGTTAGCCTGAATAGAACCGCCGATTTTCAAAATCAAGTTACCTATGAGGGATTAAATTCGAATTACGACTTTATAAGGTATGCAGTACAACAAGACAACCTTGATGGATTCACAGATTTAACAGACCTCGCCTTCGAGGTCGATCTAACTACTACGGTTGATTTCACCTACAATGGAGAGTCAGAAATTGTGATTGATGATCAATTATTTCCAGTTGAAGACGTTTTTGGAAGAATACCCAATATTGGAGAAACCCTCGAACTTACTGAACGAAACATTTTTGACGTTAACACAGGTGAATTAGGATATCCAAATGAAGAATTTCCTGTACAAACACAAGAAAACATAGACGTTCGTGGAGCAAGCTATCAGTTCAGTATCGCTTATGGAGCCAATTATGATGACAAGGTATACCTGGGTGGTAGCATCGGTATAGCCAGTTTCAATAAAGAAGTAGAAAGACTTCTAATCGAAAGGCCGACAGAAACTGATTTAAACGAGTTGAGGCTTTTGGACGAGTATGAGCAAAGTGGTATAGGAATAAACGGTACTTTAGGGGTAATTATAAGACCAATAGATCAAATACTGCTAGGAGCAAGTTATACTACTCCTACTTATTATTCAGCCTCACAAATTCAGGAAATTGAGCTTAGCGCTTTTTATAACACTGGTGATATTTTTTCTGAAGGTATTATTTACGAAGACTTCGATTATAATATCACAACACCATCAAGACTAAAAGGTGGAGTGACGGCCTTTTTGAATAAGAGTGGCTTCATTACCGCTGAAGTAGAAAGAATAAATTACAGTGGAGCTAATTTATCACAACCGAGTGACGGGTTTTCCTTCTCAGAGGAGAACAATACAATAGATAGATTCAATAACGCTTTAAATTACAGACTCGGAGCGGAATTTAGATATCAGATATTTAGAGTACGTGGAGGTTTCGCTTATATTGAAGACCCTGTGGAAAACAATCTGGAACAAGATGAAACACAATTTTCTTTCGGGCTGGGTATTCGAAAAAGAAAGTACTACGGTGATCTAGCTATTGTGCATTCAGATGGTTTCGCGAACAGAATAAGCCCTTACCCCGGAGCTCCACAAGCAGTAGTTGAACAAAACACGACAAGGGTGACGTTAACCGTCGGTGTAAACTTCTAAATTGCTGATTTTATATATTTAATCAGACTTTGCTCATTAGCTGATACTCCGGAAAACGTATGGTTTGCCTTACTGTAAAAAGGTAAACGGATCTGATAAGTTTCAATTAAGGTTGATTTAAGGTCTACATCTTTGAGCTTAGGTCGTTGATCAATATTTGTTTTGGATAATCGCTCTACAATAGATTCAAGACTAGGATCAATAAAAACTGTTATTCCAGACGACCTCATCTTGTGTAAATTATCATAAAAACATGGCGTTCCGCCGCCTGTTGCCAAAATAAAATTTTCACTATTTTCAATAACAGCTTGAAGCAACTTTCTCTCTGTTTCACGGAAGTGTTGTTCGCCCTTCTGTTCAAAGATTTCAGCTATACTACATTTCTCATGGTTTTCTATAAGTGTATCTAAATCAAAGAAGTCAACCCCCAAATTAGCGGCCACCTTGCTACCCAAGGTAGATTTACCTGACCCAGGCATACCTAAAAGAAAGACCTTAGCCAATGATTTGATTTATCTCCTCTGATGTGGGCACATCATTATAGTGCCACTTATCTAACACAATACCATTTTTGAGCAGAAAAATCCCCGGGCTCGAGCGTATCATTGCTTTAAGCACAGTGGCATCAGTGAAATAGAAAGGAACAGCCAACTGATGCTCGTGTCTGAAATTTTCAAAGACTTCCTCCGCTGAAGAGGTAAGTATCATCGATTCGGCCGTTGTATTGTCGACCAAGTTCTTAATTTCATTAATGTATTTAGTATTGGCATCAGCAGTATAGATTACAAGTAATAATTTATAGCCTTCAAATGTTTTTTGAGTATAATCTTGACCGTCCACCCCGATAACCTGGTAATCTGTTATTTTGGGTGTGGAGGCCTTCTCGTTAACCACTCTTGACGATACATACTCGTAGCCATCATCAGCCTTTAAAAAATTTGTAGATGTAACTTCTTCTCCATTCTTGATAAATGTATACTCCACTTTAGGTGATTCCTGAGCCATCATATTCAGTTGAATGCTATCAGCTATTTTATACGGTCTAAAGTCTATAAAGGGAAGGTGGTCAATAGCATATTTACCAAGGATAAGGCAGACAACTGTGGTAATCCCCACAATAACATTTGAAGGTAGCGTTCTGAAAACAGCTTCATACTTGCTTCTATACCAAAACAAATGCAGAATAAACACCATCAAAATCACGTCTTTGTAAAAAGACTGCCACGGTGTAAGGGGTATAGCATCTCCAAAGCATCCACAATCCGTTACTTTGTTGAAATAGGCAGAATAGAACGTTAGGAAAGTGAAGAATATCATAAGTCCCAAAAGGATTTTGGTAGTGACTTGCATTTTGTAGTTGATTAATAGCGCCACTCCTAAAACTACTTCCAGAACGATAAGGAACATACCCAGTGGAAGCGCTAATGGTATAAACCACTCAAAAAAAGACCCAAAATCACTACTGAAGACTTCAAAGTATTCTTCCAGTTTTATTTTTGTTCCTATAGGATCATTCAGCTTTATAAGTCCGGAGAATATAAACAGTCCACCAACAAAAATTCTGGAAAACAGGTCAATCGCTGTTCTAAACATGACTACTCCTCTCTCAATTTAATGAGACAAAATATCGCATAATTTACAATATCCCTATAATTAGCATCGATCCCTTCTAACACTAATGTTTTCCCCTGATTGTCCTCAATTTGTTTTACCCTCAACAACTTCATTAAAATAATATCTGTCATACTGCTCACACGCATATCTCTCCAGACTTCGCCATAGTCATGATTTTTATTTATCAGCAAGGCCAAAGTATCATCAGAAATCTTTTCATACAAAGGCAGCAGTTCGTCTATTGACATTTCCAGCTTACTGTTAGGCTCAAGTTGCAACTGCATTATGGCCATAATACAATAATTCGCAATGGCTATAAATTCGTCTGAAACATGCTCATCTACTTTTTGCTCTCCCTTTTCCTGGATGCTTCGGATGCGCTGGGCTTTGATAAAAATCTGATCAGTTAACGAGGGTACCCTTAAAATTCGCCAGGCGGTGCCGTAATCTTGCGTTTTCTTTTTGAAAAGAGTTTTACACTCCTCAATCACCTCCTTATATTCGCTTACTGTTTTGTTAATCAAAATATGCTTCCTTTGGATTTAAACTATACGAATAAAAGTGGTGCAAGATACGGCTTTTTCAAATAAAAAAACACTAAACCTCCGCGGTGATCTGGTCAGTTTAGATACTCAGAAGGTCATGGGGATAGTCAATCTTACGCCAGATTCATTTTTTGAATCAAGTCGGGCTAGTGTAGGAACTATAGTACTCAAACGCGCAGAAAAAATGCTGGAAAATGGAGCTTTATTTTTAGACTTAGGCGGATACTCGTCGCGCCCCGGAGCTCATGACGTAAGTGTAGATGAAGAGTTAAGGAGAGTAATCGAGCATATCAAAAACATACGCAAAGAGCTACCTGAATTATATATCTCAATTGATACCTTTCGTGCTAAGGTAGCTAAAGAGGCGCTGGATAATGGCGCTGATATTATCAATGATATTTCAGCTGGTGACCTGGATAACGAGATGTTTGAATTACTTCGCAGAACCAATGCTCCATATATTGCTATGCACATGCGTGGAACGCCACAAAACATGAAAGAAAAGACGGACTACGATGATGTGACCTTAGAAGTACATCGGCGCTTAAAAAATAAGCACAGCAAGCTTCGGTCCTTAGGGGTGAAAGACGTTATGCTCGACCCTGGATTCGGGTTCGCTAAAACTGCTGAACAAAGCTACAAGCTATTAAAGAACTTGAAATTCATAAAAACAATTGGAACGCCTCTTCTTGTGGGTATATCAAGAAAATCGATGATCTATAAATCACTAAACTTAGGCCCCGAAGACGCTCTAAACGGCACCAGCGTTTTGAACACAATTGCGCTACATAATGGAGCCGACATTTTACGGGTTCATGATGTAAAAGAAGCGGCAGAGAGCATCAAATTGTTTAATTTAACGTTTTCATAAAAAAGGAATAGGTAATTGATTTTTTCATTCAGCATAGGTTTTCTTGAGATCAGTTGGGTAGATGTAATCGATGTGCTTCTCGTAAGCATATTATTATATCAAATTTATAAACTGATGCGGGGAAGCGTTGCGGTGAAAATATTTCTCGGCATTCTATCCCTTTACCTTGTTTATCTCATAGTTCGTGCGGCCCAGATGGAGCTTTTGGGACTGATCTTAGGTCAGTTTATGGGTGTTGGAGTTTTAGCGGCCATTATTCTTTTCCAGCCCGAAATTCGTAAGTTCTTATTACTCATCGGAAAAACGACCGATTTCAATAAAGATAATTTTTTTAAGAACCTTTTTATTTGGAAAAAGAGAGACCCACTTGAGGGATTTAATATTACTCCAGTTATAGAAGCCGCTAAAACTTTAGGTGGTACTAACACAGGAGCCCTTATTGTTTTTTCTCGTGATTCTGAGCTAAAATTTTATGCGGAGTCCGGAGATTTGATAGATGCATATCTTTCAAAGCGGCTTCTAATGGCTATTTTTAATAAGAATAGCCCACTGCATGATGGGGCTGTAATAACTTACAAGGGGAAAATTAAAGCAGCCAGATGTGTACTTCCGGTTTCAGAGAGCGAAAACTTATCAGCACAATTTGGTCTCAGACATAGAGCTGCTCTTGGAATGTCTGAAATTACAGATACCATGGTTTTAATTGTTTCAGAAGAAACGGGTCAGTTTTCAATAGCGCGTAACGGGAGGTTGTGGCATAATCTATCTCCGCTTGAGATGCGTAAAATGATAAATGAGTACCTTACGGACACAAGAAGAAATTTAAGAGAGGTAGAAGAAAGTCCAAGTCAAGATCAGAAATCTTCCTCTACCATCCCAAGTAGTGAAGTGAAAGCTGGTATTTAAATCACTCCCAGATCTTTTTCTACACTAATAAAAGCTGCTATAGCGGCATCCAAATGACTTCTCCCGAGTTTGACACGCAGTTTTGTTAAAAGTGCCCATACGTTTAATAGAGGTTG
>CALBPF010000139.1 GCA_937899105.1 uncultured Flammeovirgaceae bacterium
ACTTTAAGTCATAACCTTAGCCTACCAGATGGATTAATAGCAGCAACGGCCATCATAGAGAATATCCCGCTGTACACTCTGAATCAAAAAGACTTTAAATACATCAAAGGTCTTAAACTCTGTAAATGGTATATAAAACTCCCTCTGGTCGCCCTTGCTTTTTACTCCACTTGCCCGTCCTGTGTTCCTCGCTGCGGCTGTTCCCTTTTACTTTTTTGATTGATAATGAGCCTCCGGCAGGTAGGTAAAAAAGTAAAACCACATCCCTTGTTAGGCGGGCCTGCGGCCACTGCCAGTACCCTGACGGCACACACAGTCGCTTCCTCTGGTCGCTTTCCCTGTATGGCTGGCAGTGGCACCCGCAAACGGCCCGGCAAGGACAGTGCAAAGAAGTTCAGGTAATGCAACTTAAAAGTGAACTAGTAGTGCATCCATCCGCCCTCTGGCCAATATCCATCCCAATCAAGAATTGCAGTTCGGTTAGATCATTTTTTTGAACGATAAATACCGCGCAGCCCACCCATACCCTAAGCTATTATCGGTCAAAAAAACGGTTGTCAACTTTTTAAATTAAGTCGTTGTGGTTTTTGTAGCTGATGTGAAACCTTGCGTGTTCTTTATTGCTTTGATTGCCCCTGGTTGGTTTTGCAGCAGTTACAAAAGCCTTTTAAGCCAACCGCTACTCTTCCTATGAAAAGGGAAAGATCATGGCGCGATAAGCACTACAAACTAATCTCCGCACCTGTTAACCGCATCCCGAACGAGGCCGCCAGGAAATAGGTAAAAGAAGCGTTGGCATAAAAGCAAGGGCGTAGTGTAACGAAGCTTGTATCACCCTTGCTTTTTTCTTGGGGAGTAACAACAGGGCCAGAGGTCTTTTTTTAGTAAGGTAAAAGCAGAAGCGAGCATAAGCCTTTAGTGCAAGCGCAAAATTCCACATACAAGCCCTAAGCACTACCCAAGATAGAAAGTTGATAAAAAAGACGATCAAAAGAGTAAATGCAAAAAAAATACAAAATACTATCGGTGGTAATCCTGTTGACTGTTGCATTTGAATCACTGGTTCAGTGAACATTGCTGAAATCACTTGGAGGTGATTAGTACCTTCATACAAATCAATCAGCCAGATGCACAGAAAGCCACTTCATATCTTAACCTTTTCACAATTCAATCTTGTATCTTTGACGCCCCATGCGAGTTGTTCTGATCTTACTTTTACTTATCACTTCCTCGGCCGTCTCGGCTCAGGAATCTGAGCAGCTGCCTTCCGAATACCAGGAAAAACTCAGTGGTATCAAAAACGAGAAGAAACGTTTAAAGAAGTATCGCAAATACCTAAAGAAAGATTCCGTCAGGCGTAACAAGGTACTTCAAAACGTTAAGGCTAAAGGCAAGCAAACTGCCCTCAATGAAGGAAGTAAGTTGAATGAGCATCTTCCTGCCGCAATTGAGCAAGACAGCTCCATAGCTAAAGATGTTTCCGGCAAGGCCATTGAAGTACTCAATGATTCGCTCAGGCAAAGTGGAATTGAAGTGCCTCAAATAGATTCCACTGCATTTGACACGGCTAAAGAGAAGGTTAAAGGCTTAGCGAACCAGAAAGTTAAAGATGAACTGGGAATGGACGTACCGGATATAACCTTAGATTCTACCATGGTTGATCAAGGAAAGTCGGAGCTTCGTGGACAACTGGATGAACTTGGCCAGGAAGAATTGGGTGTAGGCCTAACGGATGTTCAGCTGGATTCTGCCGGCCGTGCTAAACTGGCCAACGATTTGGAAAAGCGTGCGGAACAAGAGCTTAAAAATGTAGATGGTTTCGACCAATTGGGTGATAAAGCAGAGCTGGGTAAGTTGGACGAGTACAAGGGGCAGCTGGAGCAAACCCGTCAGCAGATGCAACAAAACCTGGCCAGGCAACAGATGAAAGAAAAGATGGCATCACAGGCCAAAGAATACATTTCAAAAAATGCGGATAAGCTGCAGCAGGTACAGTCGAAAATGGGGGAGCTCAAGAAAAAGTACAGCTACGTGCCTAACAGTAATGATCTGAGTACTGCGAAGAAGAGAACCTCTTTAGAAGATGAACCCCTCGGCAAGCGGCTCGTTTTAGGAGGGAACTTTAATGTAACTGAAACTAGTCCGGTGTCTATAGATCTGGCGCCGGTAATAGGCTACAAGATTAATACACTATTTGAAGTAGGCATCACAGGACTATATCGTGCGCAGTTTAATGCGGATCGAAATGGGATAAATGCTGAAGACGAAAATACATACGGCTATTCAGTCTTTGTCAATCATATGGTGTTTAAAAACTTTTTTGGCTATCTGGAGGGGGAAAACATCAGCAGGGTGAAAACCTTGCAGGATAAAACGAAAAGAGAGTGGGACCAAACCCTTTTACTGGGAATAGGTCGAAAGTTCAATATTGCCAAATGGCTTGAAATGCAAGCTATAATTACTTACAACTTCCTTCACGAAAATCAGGATGGGGTGTATAACAGCCCGATTGTTTTTAAAACCGGTGTTAGAGTAAAACGTTGATTCATTTTATTGAATCGATGGGATTAGGGTGGATAAATGAGTAATTCAAAACCGATTTCAGCTTTTCAGAACTTACAATCTTAAATGAGGCGGACTGATCTGAAAAGGTAGGGGGTTCGAATTCTCGAACTAAGGCTGCTTTTTTATAAAATTCTTTACGAGTGGGATGCACGTCAGAACAAGCATTAAAAGTTTCTCCCCAAACATTCTGCTTGATAATCTCGGAAATAATTTCAACACAGTCGTCTTGATGAATAAGGTTAACCGGGCTTTGAGCACCTCTTAAATTAGACTTCCCTGCTAGAAATCTTCCGGGTTCCCTGCCCGGGCCATAAAGCCCTGCAAATCGGATAATGGTAGTTTGAAAGCCGGTGCAATTTCGAAACTGATCTTCGATTGAGAGCATCGTTACACCACTGTGTTGCGACTTTATATACTCTGCATCACGCTCGACTACTTCCCTGTTTAAATTAGGATAAACGGAAGTTGTGCTGACAAAAACCACCTTTTTAACCTTATGATTTTCGAGTTGCTCTATGACCTTTTTGATTTTTTCCCGAAATAAAGGGATTGATGGTGGAATCGTTACCACCATTACGTCGCATAAGAAAAAATCATCAGGAGAGTGATCGGACAGATCGAGGAGGTAGGCTTGTATTTTAGCCTGCTCTAGCAAATTCAACTTAATCCTGGTTGTAGTAGATCCCTTTACCTGAAAATACTCATTTTGGGCCATTTTACGCCCTAAGGCCATACCTAGCCATCCGCAACCGAGAATACTTATTACCATAATGTAAATCTATTGATTGACAGTAGATTAAGCCTATCTATCCGAAGCAATCAATTAAAATAAGGTCGTTCTTAGCATTTTTTTTACGTTATCAGTATCATTATAGTAGAATTGATCTACTTTGCGTAAAAAAATATAGCGTAAAGCATTTTTTAAACTATCAAAACCACCATGTCTAAGAGAAATTTGAGCATTCTTTTTTTGCTCACGTTAAGTATAGTCACTTTTTTTATTCTTCCTTCACTAGACCACAAAACTCCTGTAGCGGTGGAGCCTGAAATAGAGAGGGATACCATTACCCCTCTTCCTCATGAGCCGAGCGTGCTGTATGGGATGGTAATAGATTCAATGGTGGTTATTGAAGATAAGATCAAGAGAAATCAAAATATTTCTGAGATATTAACGGCGCATAATGTTTCGCATCAGGACATATTTAAACTCGCGAATATTTCAAAAAATGTATTTGACGTAAGAAAGATCGTTGCCAATAAGAAGTACACCCTGATCTGCGAACCGGATTCTCAAAAGACGGTACGCGCTTTTGTCTACGAGCATAGTCCGGTGGATTATGTGGTGTTTAATTTGAGGGATTCTATCACCGTTGAAAAGAACCAAAAAAAGATAGAAATTCTTGAGAAGGGCATTTCAGGCGTCATCAAACCAAGATCGAGCCTGGCCGTTACCATGAGTGAACTTGGCCTTTCTCCTCAGCTTACCAATGATTTTGTTGACGTGTTTGCCTGGCAGATCGACTTTTTCAGGCTTCAGGAAGGAGATCGCTTCAAGCTGGTGTACGAAGATCATTTGGTAGAAGGGAAGTCAATTGGGACAGGCAAAATCAAATCCATACTTTTCGAACACTATGGTAACGACTTTTATGCTTTTCATTATGATCAAGGAGATGGGATTGACTACTTTGATGAAAATGGTAACAGCCTCAGAAAAGCCTTACTAAAGTATCCGCTTGATTTTACAGAATAAGCTCTAGATATTCGGGGAACCGTTTTCACCCTGTGCAAAAAAGGTGGAAGGCACATAGAGGGACAGATTTTGCAGCTAAAAAGGGCACTCCTATACGTGCAGTTGGCGATGCTATCGTACTGGAGGCAAGGTATGGTAAATACAATGGGAACTATGTGAAACTCAAGCATAACGCCACCTACACTACGCAGTATCTCCACATGTCTAAAATTAAGAGCGGTATCAAACCAGGAACTAAAGTGCGACAAGGCGATATTATTGGGTACGTGGGAAGCACAGGTTTGGCTAAAGGGAATCATTTGTGTTATCGTTTTTGGAAGAATGGCGTCCAGATAGACGCGTTGAAGGTTAAGCTTCCCCCTTCAGCTCCTATTTCCGATGAAAACCGTACAGACTTCGAAATCAGTAAAGTGGCCATGATGGCCAAACTGGAAGGTGTATCATTTCCGGCAGATGAAGAGCTGATCTTTGCCAGTATCAAATAGATAAATTCCTTCGTTTTAATGGGTTTGTGGGCAATATTTCTATTGCCTTTTTTGTTAGCTTTATCATAACATCAAGGTCAAGAATGTTCAGGCTAATTTCTCTTCTATTACTGCTTACCCTCTATACGTCTGCTTTGGCGCAGCGAGTAGGGCTTGTACTTAGCGGAGGCGGGGCAAAAGGCCTTGCCCATGTGGGTGTCATCAAAGCGCTTGAGGAGAATAATATTCCTATTGACTACCTGGTAGGAACCTCCATGGGGGGTATAATCGCCGGATGTTATGCTGCTGGATACTCTGCCGCGGAGATCGAAGAGATCATGATTTCTGACGATTTCAACAGATGGGTAAATGGAAAATTTGAGAAAGGGTTCAATTATTATTACAGTAAGGAGGAGCCTACATCGTCTATTTTGTCCATCAGGCTGTCACTGGATTCTGTGTTTAACGCGGCGGTAACCTCATCTATCGCCAGCGACTTGTCGTTGAATTTTGCTTTGGCTGAAAAGTTTGCGGTACCCAGCGCTCAGGCAGGTTATAATTTTGATTCCCTTTTGGTGCCTACCCGGATAGTAGCGGCAGAAATTTTCACGCAGCGCGAAGAAATTATCAAAAAAGGGTCGCTGGGGAATGCATTGCGTGCTACACTGTCGGTACCTTTCTTTTACAAGCCAATACGTTTTGATGATAAGTACCTGTTTGACGGAGGGATCTATAATAATTTTCCGGTGGATGTTGCGCTGGAGGAGTTTGCCCCAGAGGTAATTATCGGGTCAAATGTTTCAAGCAAGATATATAATGAATATCCAAGAGAAAAGGATGACAAGTTACTGGGCAGTTCCCTTTTATTCATGATTTTAGACAAGTCTGATCCGGACAAAATCCCCGAGTCCGGCGTATACCTTGAACCAAGTCTGGAAAATTATACTGCTTTTGATTTTAACAAAGTTCAGGCATTAATAGATAGCGGCTATGTGGCTACCATGGCTAAGATAGACGAGATCAAATCAAAATCTCCAGGCGTTCTTCTGACTTGGATCTAAAGGTCAGGCGCAGTAAGCTTACGGCAGGTAGGAATCCTGCATCGTTCAGTGGGATTGATTTTCATGGATTTAACTCGAAACAACGTAAGTATATAAGACATATTTTCAGATACCAGAAAGGCAAAACACTCACTTTTGATCAAATTAAGAAAGGTTACTTTAGGCTGATGTCAGAAGAGTATTTTGAATCTATTTATCCGGACATCATTTTTGATCCTACGAGTGATGCCTACCGCCTCCAGATCTATGGCAGGCCGGAAAACAACTTTAACATAGGTGTAGGGGGTGCGATAGCTTCCAGGAATATAAGCCATATTTTTGTCGGTCTGGAACACTACTATTTTGATAATTACCTGCTTAAAAACAGCATGAGTTTTTATTCCGGTAGCTTTTACAAGTCCGCCGGACTTAGAACGAGGCTTAACTTACCTGCGCTGGGACAGTTTTTTCTTGAAACCGATTTGCTCTATAACAAATGGGATTACCTCAGCGCTGATGATATTTTGAGATTAGAAAATTCGCCGACCATACTAGACCGGACTGATAGGAAATATGGGTTGAATATCGGGTTTCCGCTAGGATCGAAGCTACGTGCAGTACTCAATGGCGCCTGGATTGACAATTTTGACGAGTTCGCAGATGATGCTAACATTACCAGTCCGGATACGCTAAATCGGATTGAAATTGATGGTTTTAGGTTTGGGTTCACCTTTGACAGAAACGATCTGAACCGAAAGCAGTATGCTAACGAAGGAAAATCGTTTCGCCTTAGCGCCGATTATTTTGTTTTGGAGGAAAAGTATATGCCAGGTTCTACGAGACAAGAGCTGGCCGGTCCACAAGATCGTAGTTGGATAAGAATAAGGGCAGACATTGAGCAGTATTTCAGGTATGGAAAATTTAGTACAGGTTACTACATTGGCGGTGTACTATCTAATCAACCCTCCTTCATTAATGAGCGTGCAACATTGATCTCGTCTCCTACGATAGCTCCACTTCAGGACAGTCGTACGCTCTTCCTTGATAATTTCAGAGGGCATAACTTCGTTTCTTTGGGTTTACGTAATGTCTTTTCAATAAGAAGAAATCTCGATTTTAGGATAGAAGGCTATGGTTTCAAACGTTTTGATACGCTTGACAGTGAAAGCGAAACTCCTAATACATTTGGAGAAGAAGATAAAGTTTACGTTGCTGCAATGGCCGGTATTGTGCTTCAAAGTCCCGTAGGTCCCGTAAGCCTAAGTCTAAACTATTATGACGATGAAGAAACAAAACTTGGCGTTCTTTTGCATGCCGGGTTTTTGTTATTCAACCGCAAGTCGATGGATTAGAGGCACAAAATTATAACCTAGTTAATACGGTGTATTTCAGAAGCCTAACTTGGTATCAATATGAAAATTTGAGTATGTTTACTTTTTTAATAGCCTTCGATAATACCAAATAATATGAAGAAATTATTACTCGTAGCAGTATTAGCCATTCTCACCTTTAATGTCAACGGTCAAACCGTTCAATGGGCGTCCAAGGTCGTCGATTTCTCGTCTGAACTTACCCCAGTTCAATATTCAGCTAATCAGCTCATAGGGAAGCCTAACGTACTTCCTTCAGGTGGCGAGAATCCAAATGCATGGACACCTGAAAGGGCAAATAAAAAAGAATACGTTAAAGTGGGTTTTGATAATCCTATCCAAATCCGACAGATCGCCATAGCCGAGTCGTATAATCCAAGCGCTATTTTTAAGGTATTTGCCTACGATGAAACCGATACGGAATATCTAATAAACACGTTCAGCCCAAAAACGATTCCATTAAAGGGACGTATGCTCAATCTTTTTGTGGAAGAAACACCCTATAAAGTGGCGGCGGTAAAAATAGAGTTTGACGGGGCCGCAGTTCCGGAATACTACAGTGTCGATGCTATTGCCATTTCAGATTCGGATATACCTATAATCGCCCAAATTGAGCTGCCGGAGTTCCTGAATTCCGATATGAACAAAGAGCGTTTAAGTAAAAATGTGAATAGTGAGTATCGTGAAATGAAACCCTTGCTGTCGCCCGATGGTAAAACACTTTATTTCTCAAGAAGAAACCATCCTGGCAACGTTGGTGGTGTAAAGGACAACGAAGATATCTGGTATTCAGAACTTGATGAGAACGGGGAGTGGCAATTGGCCAAAAACATTGGTGAAACACTTAATAATGCGGGCCCCAACTTCGTGAGCTCAGTTACTCCGGACGGTAAATCCGTTTTAATGGTATTGGGTAATCAGTATCTAAAAAATGGTAAAATGGCCGCGGGGGTAAGCCTAAGCTCTAACGCAAGCGGAAGTTGGTCTGAACCGGTTGCGTTAACGATTGAGAATGATTATAACTATTCCGAAAAAGCCAATTTTTTTCTGGCTAATAATCGCAAGGTCTTGATTATGTCTGTGATGCGAGAAGATTCAAACGGAGGCAGAGATCTCTACGCTAGCTTTTTAAATGAAGACAGTACCTGGTCTGAACCTTTGAACTTATCCAATAAAATAAATACGGCAGGAGAGGAAGCATCGCCTTTTTTAGCTGCAGATGATAAAACGCTTTATTTTTCGTCAAACGGCTACAGCGGGTTTGGTGGAAGCGATATCTACATTTCCAAGCGGCTCGATGATACTTGGACGAATTGGTCTGAGCCGGAAAACCTGGGCCCCACCATAAATTCTCAATATGAAGATTTGTTTTTCAACATACCAGGGAACAGTGATTTTGCCTACTACTCACAAGGAGTAAATGAAGACGATTTGGATATTTTCAGAGTGGCTATGCCTGTTTTCAAGAGACCTGACCCTGTCATTTTAGTTAAAGGGAAACTACTTGATTCAAAAACTGGTGAGCCCATTGAAGCCAAAATTGTTTACGAAAGACTGTCGGATGGCAAGGAAATAGGCCAAACTTCTACGAATGCAGAAACAGGTGAATATGAGTTGCTACTACCCGCAGGTGAAAAATATGGTATCCGCGCAGAGTCTGACGGTTACATCGCGCAAAGCGAAAACATAGACTTGACAGGAGTTACCGAGGACGGAGAGAAAACGATGTCGCAAAAAGATCTACTCCTTGTACCGATAGAGGTGGAAGCTACCGTTGTGCTTAATAACGTATTCTTTGATTTTGACAGAGCTACATTAAAATCTGACTCTTATCCTGAATTAAATAGAGTAGCGGAATTAATGGAAGAAAGAAGTGGGCTACGTATTGAAGTAGCAGGCCATACGGACAACATTGGCCCGGATGCCTATAACGTAGGGCTGTCTGAGCGAAGAGCCAGATCTGTTGTTAACTACTTGATTGGCAAGGGAATTGATACGTCAAGATTTGAGATCAAGTATTTTGGTAATACCCAGCCCGTTGCAGATAACTCATCAAGAGAAGGACGTAGAAAGAACAGAAGGGTAGAATTCAAAATACTTGAAGATTAAGCTAATGTGAATATGAGCTATTTGAAAAATATCTGTGGTCTTTTGATAGTCATTTTGTCAGCAACCATTTGTTATGGACAAGATGAACTAGCTCCAATTCCTGTTAATGGAAAGATCGTTGATAAATTTTCAGAAGAGCCCATTACAAGCAAGATCTACTATGAAAGCTTGCCTTACGGGAGTAAAATTGGTGTTTTTCGCGGAGATGCTTTTAGTTTTAAACTTGAGGGCGGCGCGGAATACTCCATAAAGGTAGAGGCTGAAGGCTATTCTACCTACTATGGCAAAGTGAAACCTGATGACGCCAAAAATGGTTTCATAGAAGCCCTTGTGGAATTAACTCCAAAAGGTGCGAATCAACTTATTCGACTCGACCGTTTAATATTCGCTCTAGGTAAAGATGAGATCACTGAAGTTTCTCACGATGAATTGGATGAATTAGCATTAATGTTGGAGGAGAATATAGAAATGGTCATACAATTGGAAGGTCATACGGACTTTAGAGGGAACGCTAAGCAAAATATGCAACTGTCAGAGCGAAGGGTATTGGCTGTTCGCGATTACCTGGTAAAAAAGGGAATTAAAAAGAAAAGAATTCGGACAAAAGCCTTTGGCGGCACTAAGCCACTTTCCAGAAGTAACGACGAAGAATCAAGAAGTAAAAATCGGAGGGTGGAAGTACGTATACTGTCGAGTTAGATCCGTTATCTGCTGGCCAGTGTTGTACTACTGTGAAATAGACGTTGAAGTTTATTGACGTAACCTAGCTTCGAATCCTGATCCAAATCATCATCTTTCATTACGGCTTGAGCGATCACCAGTCCGAACTCAGTGGTCCGGGAGTGGTTTCGAAAAATTAAACCCTTTGAGAGCAGATTTATGGCATTCTCATAGTGTTGAGCGTTAAAGGCAGCCACGGCCAGATTGTAATACTGTAGTCCAATAAGTTCTTGAAACGATATCTTATCATTCACTACGGAAGTAAATGAATAAGTATTTTCTACTGCAACGGCGTCTTTATCAATCTCATTCAAGCGTTCTTCTATCTCATTTTGTCGATCTACGAAGCCATAAATAGGATCGGTACTTTCAATTAGTAAATCGCCTTCATCCGCATTTATTTTAAGATAGATATGGTAACTGGTTTCGATTACGCTGTGATCGATACCCAGTTCGCTAAAGATGTAGGAATATAAGGATGTGGCCGAAAGACAATCGTACTTTCCACTTTTTGAAAGAGAAGCCAATGAAGTGAAGGGGGCATAACGCTTAAGATATTTACGATGCGTTCTATAAAAAACAAACGAAATAAAGTCTTTGTTTTTTTTGGTCTTGGCGCGCTTGATTTTAAGTGAGTTGATGTAATCATCAAGTTCCCGGTCAAATTGAATATATTCATCCGTTGTCGCCGATTCATCAGCCATAAGCAATTGTGCCAGTTGATTCGGAGGTTTACTGAATTGATCTTCTTCAAATTCGGAATGAAAAACTATGACGTTACAGTCCTGTGCATCAACACTAAAAAAAAGACCACAACAAAAACAAAAAAATAAATTCTTAACCATCACAAACCTCCTCGAAATAATTTTGATAATATTAAGATAATATTAAATTAACAAATAACCAATTACTGTTAACATTAAGTTAACATTGGAATTGTACCTTTCCTACCATTTCAAAATATCATGCAGGATTTGTCCGATAAAACCATCTTGGATCGCGTCAATCACATTTTTGATAGACAAAAGAAAAATTCGCTCATACTTCGTGGAGAATCATTGTCTAATAGAATTAAGAGGCTTAGATCATTGAAAAAATGGATCGATAGCAATGATAAGATGATCCAAAAGGGCATTTATGATGATTTCAAGAAACCGGCAGGGGCTGTAGATGTCTCTGAAATTTATCCTGTTTTAACAGAACTTAAAGATGCGATAGCCAACCTAAAGCGCTGGGTGAAAGACACTAAGGTAGATACGTCCGTCGCATATTTGAGTACAGCGGCAAGTGTGAAATATGAGCCAAAAGGAGTGTGTCTGATAATCTCACCCTGGAATTTCCCTTTCCTTTTAACGGTTGGTCCGTTGATTTCTGCATTGACAGCAGGCAATACCGTCATTATTAAGCCTTCAGAGATGACACCTCACACCTCGGAAATCATTGATAAAATGATCGGGGATCTTTACAAAGAGGATCATGTGGCTGTTTTTAAGGGGGACGCAGCGATGTCGCAAATGCTGTTAAAACTTCCATTCGATCATATTTTTTTCACCGGAAGCCCTCAGGTAGGCAAAGTAATAATGCGAGCTGCCGCCGAACACCTCACTTCTGTGACATTGGAGCTTGGTGGAAAATCCCCCACAGTAGTCGATGAAACAGCTAATATCAGGGATGCCGCTCAAAAGATTGCCTGGGGTAAGTTTATTAACAATGGACAAACCTGTGTTGCTCCTGATTATATTCTGGTACATGAAAGTATACAAGATCAATTCTTGTCAGAATTAAAACAGTATGTTTCGAGACTTTTCGATGCCGGCAATCAAGGTTTTAAGCAATCTGAGGACTACGCAAGAGTTGTAAACCAAAAACATTTAATAAGATTACTCGAATTAGTAGATGATGCCGTCTCTTTGGGAGCAAAGCTAGCCATTCCTAAAGAGGTGGATGAAGAGGACTGTTACCTAAGCCCGGTCATACTCACTCAAGTATCATTTAGCGCCCGGGTTATGCAGGAAGAAGTATTTGGGCCGGTACTGCCGGTGCTAACGTTTTCATCCCTTGATGAGGTAATAACACAAGTTAACGAACAACCTAAGCCATTGGCATTCTATTACTTTGGCAGGTCGCGCAAAACATGTAAAAAATTACTTTCACAAACTTCATCAGGTACATTCTGTATTAATGATTGTGTATTGCAATTTGGGCATCCACACCTTCCTTTCGGAGGTGTAAATAATAGTGGAATTGGAAAGTCACACGGCAAATACGGTTTTCTGGCGTTTTCGAATGAGAAAGCTGTACTTCGTCAGCGAGTCGGGCTTACAACAACAAAGCTCGTTTACCCTCCTTATGGGAAGCGGACGCAACTTATAGGCACACTTTTAAAGAAGTATTTTTAGTACTAATTACAATCTGCCTGAGCCTAACGCGTTTCATAAGGCATGAAGAAAGTGTGGTACTGTGTTTTTTTGGTGAGTTTCGCCTGCGCAGTCAATGAAGAAGCAAAAACCACCTCGTTGGCAGGACAATGGGAAATAGTTTGGAGCTTGAATGATATGATCACTTCAGGTAAAATCAGCTTTAGCAGCGACGGAGCAGCTAAAATTATTACCGCCGAAACCCCCAATGACTTGTTAGACCCCGGCTCTCATGAAGCCGATTTTAAATGGTATATTAAAGAGGAAATACTGACGCTTCAACGAGCCGATAATGATTTTGAGCTGAATTACGAAATTATCTCACGAGATAACAACGCTCTGATCATGAAGTATGCGAATGAAATTCGCGTAAGTCTATTTAGGATAAGATAAACTACATATAAATCCAGTGATTTCTTTACTAACTTTGATCTAGCTTACCGTTTTACCCAGATCATAAAACAGCAATAATGAAAAAATTTCTGATCGTATTTGGCGTTATTTTCATACTTATAATAGCCGCCGCCCTGATTGTTCCGGTTGTTTTTAAAGATGATATCAAAGCTGCTGTGGATGATGTGCTGGCCGAATCTGTGAATGCGGATATCGTATGGGACACAGAAGATTTTAACCTCTCACTATTCAGCAATTTTCCTAATGTAACAGCCGGACTTAACAACTTTGGAGTGCTTAACCGGGCGCCATTTGATGGTGAGATCCTCTTCGCAGTGAGAGAGCTTGAAATAGAGGTCGATTTACTTAGCCTCATGGGTGATCAGATCAAGATCAACGGTATTCTATTGAATTCTCCTGAAGTAAACATAAAAGTGCTGGAAGATGGTACGGCTAACTATGACATTGCCGTTCCCAGCGAAGAACCGGCGCCCGCTGAAGTTACCACCAGCGAAGAGGCTGTAGCTTACAATATCGGAATCGACCATTGGGAAATTAGCGATGGACATATTATTTATGATGATGCCAGCCTACCCTTCAGTATAGAACTTAAAAAGTTACAACACAGCGGAAGCGGAGACCTGAATCAAGACCAGTTCGATTTGGATACGTTTACAAAGGCCGATTCGGTAACGATAGTTTTTGATGGTATAGAATACGTTTCTGACAAATCTTTGGAAGCAGATGTGGTAATCAACATCAGTGATGAATTTGGAAAATACACGTTTAAAGAAAATACGATTAAGGTCAATGAATTTGGACTAAGCTTTGATGGCTTTCTGGCGCTATTGCCTGACGGAAGCATGGACATGGACATCAATTATTCAGCGCCTGAAAGCTCCTTTAAGAGTTTGCTTTCACTTGTTCCTGGAGTATACACTCAGGATTTTGGAAGTATAGAGACGGATGGGAGCTTATCATTTACAGGTAGTGTAAAAGGGAAATACGATAGTTTGACTTTGCCTGCTTTTAACGTAGCCTTGAATGTGGATAATGCCATGTTCAAATATCCTGATCTGCCGACCGCTATTACCAATATTAAGATGGATCTGTTGGTGGATAATAAAGATGGCAACATTGATAATACCGTTGTCGACCTCAAATCATTTCACATGGATTTCGGCCAAAATCCCATAGATGCTACTATGCGCATTAAAAACCTGGTTAATTATGATATGGATGCCAACATGAAAGGGCAACTCAATCTTGCCGAGCTCAGTTCCATGTTTCCTATGGAAGGTACATCACTGCAGGGAAGCTACTCTATTGATCTGACGGCCAACGGGATTTATGATAGCTTGAAAAACCAGGTACCTACCATTTCCGCAAATATGAGCCTTGCCAATGGCTATGTGAAGAGCGCTGAGTTTCCCTACGCCCTGGAGTATTTGCTTTTTAACGCACTTGTGAAAAACGAGTCAGGCTAGATGTATGACCTGTATGCAAAGGTAGACGACTTTACTATGGTTATGGATGGCGAACCGTTTAAGGCGGATCTAATATTTGAAAACCTCGCCAACTATACCTGGGATCTATCTGCAAGCGGTGGAATAGACCTGGAAAAGATTACTAAAGTATTTCCATTGGAAGGCATGCAATTGAAAGGTCAGGTAAAGGCGGATTTAACAACAAAAGGCAACATGGCCGCTCTTGACGCTGAAAAATACGATCAATTGCCTACCAGCGGGGCAGTGTCTATTGATAATTTTGAATACGTAGATGCTACGCTACCCTACAACGTGACTATTTCAAAGGCAGTGGCTTCCTTTGATCCAAGAAATATCACGATTGAATCCTATCAGGGAACAGTTGGCAAAAGTGATATGACCATTACCGGGTCTGTTTCTAATTACATTGCTTACATGTTTGGTGAGAATGAAGTTTTAAAAGGTACCATGACCTACAAGGCCAGGCTGCTCGATCTCAATGAATTTATGGAAGAGGAAGAAACGGCAGATCCTGTTGACGATGGCGGTAGCGCTGAAGAGGAAACCTATGGGGTAATACCCGTACCTGACAATATAGATTTTCTTATGAAATCTTCTATTGACAAAGTTGAGGTTATGGACATGACCATTACCAATGCGGCCGGAGATATCGTAGTCAAGGATGGAGTGGCCCGTTTCAATAATATTAAGTTCAATTTGCTGGAAGGAGCTTTTGCTATGAATGGCGCGTATGACACACGGGATATAGAAAAGCCCAAATATGATTTTGACCTCGGTGTGCAGGATCTTTCCATTCAGAAATCATTTAATACATTCAGCATGATCCAGTCTTATGCCCCTATTGCCAAGCTTGTAAATGGAAAAGTGTCTACTGACTTTAAAGTTTCAGGTTTACTGGATGAAGAAATGATGCCTGACTTGGCTTCAGTGAGTGCCGAAGGGTTACTTAAGATAGCGCAGGCTACCCTGGGGAGTTCGAAAATCATGAATAGCATCAGTTCGCTTACAAGCCTGAGCAGCAGTAATGCCGATGGAATGACTACATTGAAAGATGTACTTATGTCAGCTACCATTGAAGACGGTAAATTAAAAGTAAAACCTTTCGATGTGAAGTTAGGAGACTTTGAAACGACAATTTCCGGATTTACATCCCTGGATGGAGGCATTAACTACAACCTGAAATTTGATGTTCCCGCCAATAAACTTGGGTCTCAATTTACCGGACTGGCTTCGTCATTGACAGGCGGTAATGTTTCTGATGATACCATGATACCAATTAATATAGGATTGGGTGGAACCTATGACAATCCCAAGCCAAAATTACTGATGGACAACCAAAAGCAACAAGCCACCACTGCCGTTAAAGAGAAAGCCAAGGAAGAGGTAAAAGATGTGGCGGGCGATCTACTGGATAACGTAAAAGATGATAAGGCAAAAGATCTGATAGGTAGTCTATTAGGGGGCGAGGAAGAGGCGGACACGGTTAAGGCCGACTCTACTCAAGCCGCAGATCCCAAAAAAGCGTTGGAGCAGGCAGCAAAAGACAAGATCAAGAATCTATTTAGGAAGAAAAAAAAGAATTAGATTTTTAAGTTCGTTAATGTCCAATTTTCAGGTTAACACTAGTGAGATATCTAATTAAGAGACCAGCGCCAATTTTTCTTCTGCTCCTTTTATGTACTTGTAATAAACAAAAACCTTCGGAGCATGTAAATGAAAAAGAATCGATTCCGTATTTAAACATCTCTTACATCGATGAGTATCCCCATGATACCGATGCTTTCACTGAGGGGCTACTTTTTCATAAGGGGAAACTTTTTGAGAGTACCGGCGCCACTAGCCTGCCACAGACACGATCACTTTTTGGCGAGGTGAACCTGGAAACAGGTAAGATTGAGGTTAAGGTTGAGCTAGATCGAGAAAAATATTTTGGTGAGGGGATAACATTTTTAAATGGTAGAGTTTTTCAGTTGACATATAAATCAAGAACGGGCTTTGTATACGATGAACAGACTTACCAAAAAATTCGGGAATTCACTATTCCAAGTAAAGAAGGTTGGGGGCTGACTACTAATGGCAGCATCCTTATTATGAGTGACGGAACCGACAAATTGACTTTTCTAGATCCTATTTCTTTAAGTGTCTCTAAGGAGATTTACGTGAAAGAAAATGATTATGCCGTGCATAATTTAAACGAATTGGAATATGTAGACGGCTACATTTACGCCAACGTATGGATGACAAACGAGATCATTAAAATTGATTCAAAAGATGGGAAGGTAGTAGGTCGAATAGACCTGACGTCTTATGTTAAAGATGCTAAAAACTCATTCCATGATTCGCTTGAAATGAATGGTATTGCTTATAATCCTGAGCGCGAAAGCTTTTTTATAACCGGTAAATTGTGGCCAAAGATCTATGAAATAAAAACTGAAATGTGATGAACTATGGCAGACAATGTTAGGATCTATGAAACATACGCCTCAAGACGGATTTCCATACTATTTTGAGCTGATAAGAGATGAAGACCTGCATGCCCTCTTTTCGACATTATCGACCTTTGAGTTTTTAGAATCAATAGATGAAAAAACAGGCGCTCATCGCTCTTCACTCGATAAATGGAGTATCAAACAAATTGTCGGGCATATAACTGATCATGAACGGATTAAAATGTTCAGAGCATTTCAGCTGAGCAGGAATGAGGGGGTGGAATTATGGGGCTATGATCAGAACTCACTGGTTCAAAACGCGCGATTTGATGAATTAACTATGAAACAATTAATTGAAGATGCTTTTAACGTAAGGAAAGCTTCTTCAAGTTTTATTGATGCTTTATCCGAAAAACAATTAAGGACAACCGGTACGGCAAGGCAATATTCTATCACCCTTGAAGAATTTCTTAAATCAATAATCGGTCATGAAAGACATCATATTAACATTATCAAAAGAAGATATTTGAGTGATATCTAGTTTAGTTCATCTTCCTGTAAAGTAATGCAAGACAGGTATTCCTGGTAATTTGATAGCCCGGGGAGCCTCAATTAACAGTATTCGATTTATATTAACTACGGGTGTGCCTTTGTCAGATAGCCCTTTTACTATTTCTGGCAGGTTTTAAACGTCATAAACACATCTTTCATTGATTAAATGCTTTATGATATTTTACTTACTTACTAATAAGTAAGTATATTTGGCCCGTGCCCTTATCAACCAGAGAAAGTATCATAGCGCTAGCAGAGAATCATATTCAGCAGAACGGCTACAATGCCTTCAGCTATTATGATATTGCCGTACAATTGGGCATAAAGAATGCTGCGGTACATTATCACTTTCCAAAAAAGAAAGACTTACTAAAAGGAGTTTTAGACAAATCGGAACAGCATTTTCAAAATATGGTGGAGCTCTCCAAGCACAACGATATCAACTACATGGATAAGCTAAATCGGTTCCTCAAGATCTATGATGACAATCTCAATCGGCAGAATAGAGTATGTTTGATGGGCGCATTGGCGACAGACTTGTTTACCCTTCCTGATCATTTACGACCTGCGTTGAATCAATTGGTCGAAGCCATGAAAAACTGGTTGACACAAATTCTGGAAGAGGCGCGGAATGCAGGTGAGTTTAAGTTCGACGGAGTAGCTTCTGATCGTGCAGCGCTTATTTGTTCATCCATGGCCGGGGCTTTGCAGTTGGCCAGGGTACTTGGAAATAAGGAATATGAAGTAATAAAATCTCAATTGATAAAAGATCTGATAAAATGAAAAGAGTTGTAGTAACCGGTATGGGAGTCCTGACTCCCATTGGTAATAATGTTGCTGAATTTTGGTACGGCCTGAAGTCCGGAAAAAGTGGTGCGGGCCCAATTACCAAATTTGATCCAACTGATTTCAAGACAAAGTTTGCCTGTGAGCTGAAGGACTTCCGTCTAGAAGATCATTTTGATCGCAAAACTATTCGTAAGAATGACCCATTTACCCTTTACTCACTCATTGCCTCGAAAGAAGCTATGGCTGATTCCGGGTTGAGCCTGGAGAATGTAGATGCAAATAAATTCGGTGTGATCTGGGCATCTGGGAATGGTGGTATCAGCACGTTTGAAAGTGAGGTGATCGAATACGCCAAGGCTGGTCAGGGACCGCGATTCAGTCCATTCTTTATTCCTAAAATTCTTTCGGATACACCTTCCGGGGCAGTGGCCTTGAAGTATGGTCTGCGAGGTATTAATTACTGTACCGTTTCCGCATGTGCTTCCGGTACTTCTGCTATTATGGATGCTTTTAACTATATCCATTGGGGTAAAGCCAACCTGATGATAGCCGGTGGTTCAGAGGCGCCCATCACGCAAGCGGGCATTGGAGGGTTCAATGCTATGAAAGCTCTTTCTACAAGAAATGATGATCCTTCCACGGCCTCTCGGCCTTTTGATAAAGAACGCGACGGTTTCGTAATGGGTGAAGGGGCAGGTGCTTTAATTTTGGAAGAATTGGAGCATGCACAAGCACGAGGCGCCGAGATTTATGCTGAAGTAGTAGGTTGCGGTATGTCAAATGACGCTTACCACTCCACGGCAACGCACCCCGAAGGCCTTGGCGCCAGATTAGCCATTAAGATGGCTTTGGAAGACGCTCAGATAAGTCCCGAAGAGATTGACTACATTAACCTGCACGCTACCAGTACACCCGTGGGTGATCAATCGGAACTAAATGCAATTACAAGACTTTATGCTGAAAGTGACAAAACCGTTAGGGTGAGTGCGACAAAGTCCATGACGGGTCATCTGCTTGGCGCTGCTGGGGCCATAGAAGCCGTAGCCACAGTCATGGCAATGAAAAACAATACCATCCCACCCACGATCAACACTACAGATCCGGATGATGATCTACCGACAGGCATTGACTTAACATTAGGTGAGGCGGCGACCCATGAAATCAACTACGCTATGAGTAACACCTTTGGTTTTGGCGGCCATAATGCGATTGCTCTGTTTAAGAAGTGGGAAGAATAGCGAATTCACCTTCGCAGATGAAAAGGAGAATTTGAATAAAAAGTAATCTTCTCACTTCCTAATTGCATACCATAGGCGCGCTTGTAATAGAGCACGTTTTATTGGTTGTAATTACTTGATGTATCTGCCTGAATTTCTTTTGCAGAACATCCTGCCAAATAAAATCGGCCACTTGAACGCGGTATTCTTTGAACGGTCTTTCGGCCCAATCATGGTTATCATTGCAGCCTGTTACCAGGTAATAACCTTTATTGAGGTCTTTTAGCTTTTGTGCGATAGCTTGTGCACCATGCAATATCAGATAACCTGCTTCGCCTTCATTGCAGTAGTGATGTGGTGCTGTGCCATAGGGCACCAGGTCGTCACAAGTACCATGAAAAAGTTGTGTTGGAATGGCCGTTTCAGCATTGATCAGGTCAATATCATGTATGGCCCCGGCCATGCTAACAACTCCTGCATAGGTAAAACCAACTGGTAGGCTCGCTCTCGCTTTATTTTGATACGCGACGTGAAGTACAGCTTCCGCTCCAGCGCTGCTCCCAGCCAATACTACTTGTGAAGTATTTATCCTCAATTCTTTTTTGTGTTTGATCAAATAGTTAGAAGCGGCAACTATTTCATCGCTTACCGACTGGAAGGTATTTAGCTTATTAGCTGCTGCCTGATCGCATCCAAACGATTTCCCCTTCATTACTAATACATATGATATGCTAACTGCTACTATTCCACGCCTGGCCATGTTTTTGCAAAAATCAACAATTTCCGGCTCATCTCTTGCACCGCCTGCAAAGCCGCCTCCATGAACATAGAGCAGAACAGGTCTATCTTTTTCTGTATCTGCTGTGGCCTGATAGATGTCCAGTTGAAGGTCTTTATCTTCCAGGTAGCTGACTGTTTTTCTGGATACTTGGTTAAATATTTGGTCGCGATACCGCTGACTAGCTGCGCCGAAGATCACTAAAGCATTTAGCAGAAAAGTAAAGATAAGCCCCTTCATTCAATTGTTGTTGGTAGTGTTACTCGAAAATATTCACAAATTCCGTAAGATTCAACACTAATCTGAGAGACAAGGTAAGGCAATTAAAAATGACCGAAACCCCACTACTTTTGGTAGGATCTTAACGCTCTTACATAATAGACTCTTCATAATTTCCTTGCATATTTCCCTTTTACCGCCTTGCTAAGGTAGGTGCTAAGACCGAACCCCTCTTCGGCTAAATATTTCATATTTTCTACATGCTCCTGGCCTGGAATAACATAATCATATCGATAAGT
>CALBPF010000140.1 GCA_937899105.1 uncultured Flammeovirgaceae bacterium
ACTACCTGCTTCAACAGGAATTTACCTGGCGCGCTATCTTGTAAGCCGTTGAAAGTGGCCTGGTTCACAGAATTCTGGGTTTTCCTCAAATAAAACTCTTGGGGTATTTCGAGATAGTAAAGATAGAGTTTGGATAGATACGTTTTCAGGTAGTAAGAATGGAAGAAGAGAAGATTTCATATGAATGATTCGTATTCACCATCTGCCATGCCTATATCTCAAAAGGGTATGAGGATTGGGAAGGCAACCTCTATTTCAACTTTATGTAAAAAAAGATCCTGAAGGCGCTGGTATGTGTATATATTCAAATGATGACTCATGGCAAAACTATTACCAGAAAGGACCGACCTGCATTCAAACGCATAAACGATTTCATTCTAGACGAAACCAGCGAGACCTTATGGATGGCAATCAACAAAATAGGTATTGTAAAGCACAACCACGTAAATCAAGAAACCAAGATCTATACACCGGCTAACTTCGATATTCCTAGCGTCTATGTGATACAACTAACCTTAGATAAAGAAGGAAAACTTTGGGGCCTCCTTTGAAGACGTATTTAGAGAGGTGACAGCTAATGAGGGCAACTAACCTATAGATAAAGAGCCTAAAATTCTTTCAGCGAGGCTTCTGTTGATAGGTATTTTGCGAAACCTTTTCCTCGAGTTTCTAGCCATGATAATTAGTATTATAGCGATGCTTTAGCATTAAGAATATTCTAGTATCTTGAGCTGAACATCATCCTTAATCCATGTTCATCTTTCTCAAAGCCCGTCTTTACGTCCTATGCTCTCTGTTGTCCGCCCTTCTCCCCGCACACCGCTAAAATATCCTAGCTTACGCTTTGACAGCCAATCAGAAACCAGTTGCCAGAAGCTAGAAACTTAAATACCTGACGCACTATTCAAACTTTTCTGTCGTACAGAAGTTTATAAACGTATTACAAGCCAATGGAAAGTTTCGAATCACAACTTAATATATTTGGGGAGCCGCTTATGGTTTGCAGCGCTCAACCGCTTACCGGTTTTTACCGGGATGGTTGTTGTAATACAGGGCCTATGGATACAGGCACTCATACCGTGTGTGCGGTGATGACCTTGGAATTCCTGGACTTTACAAAAAAACAAGGCAACGATTTGAGCACACCTCTTGCACATTATCAATTTCCTGGGTTAAAGCCCGGTGATAAGTGGTGCTTATGCGTAAATAGGTGGAAAGAAGCGTTTGACGCTGGTGTGGCGCCCAAAGTCGTGTTGGAAGCGACGCATGAAAAAACGTTGGAGGTAGTAACTATGCAACAACTCATAGATCATGCAGTAGACCACGCTTCGGGAGTGTAGGTATTCCTGAGTCAGTAAGATTTAATGTCAAAAAACGATAACTCCTAATAGTATCACAGCGGATGTAGTTTTACGAAACAGATTGGTTGGATAAAAAGGTATTGAACCGTTTCATGACAACCAGATGGATAACGGCTTGCGTGTAGCGATATAGAAACCACGGTAAAGCAGGAACAAATTCATGGATCGCGGCTACAATATATCGGTTACCTAAGACAGATCGAAACTCGAGCCAGCCATGGTCTCCTCGCTTAGAAAGTATGCCCCCAACGATAAAAAATAGCTTTCGTTCCTGATCACTTCGTTCTTCCACGTATTTGAGTCGCAGGAGTTTGACACCGAATAGCTGAAAGCTAGTTTCATCTTTTGTACTCCTCGCTTTGAGAATGTATTTGAAAAGAGTCGGTAACCATTTAGGGTAGGCTTCCGCCACCCATGCCGCCGGTTTATTGCCAGGGTTGGCGAGTCGCTGGACACTTCTGACTGTATTTTTCTCTTCTTTTGCCGAGGTTCTTCTTTCTATGTTCGGAGCGTTCTCGTGCAAGGCCCTGCGAATGCTTTCGTCAATATCAACCTCCGGGTGCGTAAAAGCATAGGGTTGATTCGGTTTGATGCGCATATCGTGTCGCAAACTTTCAATGAGTGGGGAAACAAAGGCGATGCTGCTATTTGAAAAAAGAGCTACCCATAACTTTGAAAACCCTAAGGTGAAAAAAGGAACCGAAAAAATAAATCGCTTTCGATGCATGATACAAGATGTTTTTCCGAGCAATTCCATATAGGTGAGCGTATTGGCGCCCCCGACTTCAACGGCCTTATTGTATAACTTTTCATTACCAAAAGACTCATCGAGGATTTTTAACATAGTAGTGATATCTATAGGTTGTGAAGGAGATTTGCACCATTGGGGGCATGCCATGACAGGCAATCTTTTGACCAATTTTTCTATGATATTAAAAGAAGAACCTCCAGGGCCGACTATAATTCCTGCCCTAATAGCTGTGACAGGTACCGTTCGACTAGCCAATGTTTGTTCTGTCTCGTACCTGCTCTTAAGATGAGCGGAGTAATCGGAGGTTTGTTTGGGTAGAATTCCTCCGATAAACACAATTTGTCGAAGACCACAACGCTCGGCGGCCCTCCCGAAGTTATCTGCAAGCAAAAGATCCGTATCCTCAAAGCTTCCCTGGTTAAGCCTTGTTGAAGGTTGCATGGAATGCACCAGATAAAGTCCGTAATCGGCGCCCTTTAAAGCGGCTGTAGTACTAGAAAGGGAATAGAGGTCAACGCTTCGCCATTCTACATCCGGATACGTTTCACTTTTCACTTTACTCCGGCTTAAAGCAATGATCTTATATTTCTTATGAAATTGATGGATAAACCAACGGCCAATAAATCCTGTAGCTCCCGCAATTACGATTGATTCCATAAGTAATAAAGTGAAATCAGCTATGGATTGTTAACGGGGATGGAATAAAATACAGATCATCAAGCTGCCACCTCGCTGAAACACCTATCTTACCTTTACTTAGGTTAAAGTGGGGAGAGAAAGAACCAAACTCGACTTAAGACTAATTACTTAATGCGTAAAAGTTAAGCGGTTACTTTTTACAAACTTTGCATTATATCAACATAACGCTTCCTTGTTCTGATGCCTGCTAAACTCTTTTTACTTTCGGCTTGTGTTCAAAACCATGCGCCACTCTCAAAGATTCTGCCTCGCACATCTGACAATTTTACGGCCCTAAACTTGCCCATCCACATACTATGACCCTCAATAAAAATAAAATCTGGCAAACTGGGAGACACTCTTGCGCCGTTTCATTCAGATTCACTTTACAATTGGTCCCGTCGCCACAAACTGTAGCCCTTCAAGCTCAATTTGAGGTCTGGGTTGATACAGTATCATGAGTCTCGTTACCATTGTATCACTGAGATTTAGATACGGCAGGCCCGGACTTTACTATGGTTCAAGACATGATAGATAAAGGTATTCTTATGGCCAAATTCAAAGCATTTCCTGTCTACTTCATTTTTCGCGAGTCCGACCATGTTCCTCGAGTTCCAGGACGGTGCGGTATTTATGGTTTACGAAACTATTGACAGCCCTGGGATGTGGCGTCCTATTGAAAATTAGCGATATACGCACTTCTATGGCAATAGCTATTACGGATTAGTTTTTCCATCGGAGTTTCCGGTAGTTACTCGAATACTGTAGTGTAATAGGGGAATAAGGTTTGATATCGCCAGGGATCTTTTTATTTCAAGATGGTATAATTAAACCAGTAATATGGGTAGGCTTAGCTGTATTTTCTTTGAGTTCAGTTATTTTGATTTCATACTCAATAGGTTAGAGCGTAGCTTTTGTTTCAATTGGTCAACTACTTTTCATAATACTTCACTTAAATACCACAACAAATCTATCTTTATTCCGAATAGGGTTTTTAAATTATAAATAAGCTGAGGTGCAATATGAACCATACCTCAAACTAAATAATTATTATATTGTCCTTACTTTACCATAGTTACCTGTTGTAGATTGAAAATTATACGTTTGAATTACATATTAAGCCTATTTTATCTTCTGTTAAGCCACGGTGTTTTTTCGCAGGTTGGGTATGGTATCCATGAAGTAAAAGTCACGGAAAGTGAAATTGTGATAAATGTAGAAACCAATGTTGATAATTTTAAGTGTAGAATCAACACGAAGGCTTTAAATGATTTCATACTTGTAAAAAATGTTTGGTCCGATATGAACATTGATTTTGATGGATTCGATATCAAATACTCCATAGAAGACTTTAAATGTCCTTTATCAGCAATGACTAAAGATTTACGATCTATTCTAAAAGCAGATCAACAACCTTATTTAAGCTTAATTTTAGAGTCGATCGCTATTGGGTCTCATAACGAGGATTTTGAAGAGTTAGATGTCACTGCTGTTGCAACAATTTCTATCGCAGGCGTAAAAAGGAAAATTTCAATTGAAGATGGTATTGTAACTAATCATTCATCGGCTTCTTTAACTCTAGAAGGCGCTACCAAAATTTTATTGACTGATTTTAATATAGAACCTCCAACTAAGTTCTTGGGGTTGATAAAAATCAAGGATGAGGTTAATATTGAATTTGAAGTAGGAATGGTATTAACCAGCCCACTAACGAAAAAGTGACTCCTTTTATGGAGCCACTAGACTATTAGAAATATGAGGAGATTTCTAAAATGATATCGCTGCTTCAAGCATGAATCCGTCAAATTCCCCTCCCTGGAATTTAGTTCCTGCCCATCCATCCCCGTCATATTCCTGTCTGACATATTCACCTTTTAGCGCCACGTTTTTGGTCAGAAACCATCCACCTCCAACGTTGAATCTAAGGATTTCTCTTGATTGGCTTAAATCAGAGTTTTCACCATCTATCGAGTTAAATCGTCCACCAAAAAACAAGTTTTCACTGCCTCCAAACCTATAAATTAATTCTGCTCCGAGTTGTGTGTAGTCTCCACCTATCTCATCATCTCCATTGCTCGTTTGTTCAAGTACACCAAAAAATTCGACTCCCTTATATTTTACAAAGGGGTTGATTTGATAGGCTGTTTGGCGCCTAAAACCTGGATTGTATCTTGGCAAAAAATCATCTTCAGCAACGTCATTTTCACCGTCCATGACATGGAAATATCTGCCACCTGTTCGGTCTCCAAAATAGAGGTGATCAAACGTATTCGCTTCTGTACTTGAGTAAATAGATCCAGTCATTCTAACTCTTAAATCTGAATTCACTTGCTTATCATATCCTACCTTGCCATAAAGTGCAATACCACTATCATTTCCAAAGGGCCCAGGTTCTACTTTTACGCTCTGATCCAGTTTTCCATTAGAGATACCCGCTACTCCAATGAACCCCATATCTTGAACGGTAACCTCAAAATGAGGCTCAGTAGTAAAAGCGTCCATTATATAATTTCCAACAAATGGATTGTAAAGAGCCCTCGCACCGTCTGACCTTCTGAAATGTGTATCCCCATAGTTTATTTCATCATATCCAATTTTTAAAGTAGTAACCTTCATAATTCCTCCTAAGAACCCGGGTTTAATAAAATCCAACTTGTCTACCTGAAGATACCCTCCTTTTACATAGGGTTGCTCTTTGTGCCTGGATGCGAGATAAACCTTGAGATGTACTCTAATTCCATCTTCTAGCTGAACGTCAAAACTCATGTTTGCATGTGGGAGATTAATATTACTTTTTAATTCACTTAACGTATCGCCAACCAGATCATTGGAGTGATCCAATGATTGAAATTGTAACGCATAATCTCCACCTACCCTTAGCTTTACTCCTTCAAATCCTATGGTGTCTTCTTTTCCTGTTTCAAATATATTGATACCTCTCTTGTCATTAAATCTTAAATATTGAATCTGATCTCTTTGTGCGAACATCGTTAGCGCGCTAAAAGTAAATAGCAAACTAAGCGATAGTCTTAGTGTTGAATTTTTCATAACTACTTTGGGCTATCCGATTATTTCAATAAATAAATTTCATAATTGACCTGTACCTCATCACCTGTTTTTAAAGTGGCGAACAGGGCTGTTGGCGGGGCGATATTAAAATCCGTCAATTTGAAACTTAAAGCGCCCTTTAATTGCAGCTCTGATGAAGTTTCATGGACAATTTCAGCTTGAAAATTCATGTCCCTTTTTTCACCCCCTATTTCCAGAATACCTGGACCTTGAATCTGCCCGCTTGACAAAGACAGGGTGGAAGCAGAAAACTTAATAAAAGGATAATCCTTGGATTGAACCGCATCGTGTGCTTTCTTATCCATGGTGGACTTTCCACTTTTTAAAGACTCTGAAGTCACCTCTACGAGCAGGTTAGAGATTTTACTGTCAGAGATATCACCTGATACCTTAAATTCATTAACATCCATTTCCCAGTCATGGAGTGAAGAAGTACCCGTAACAGTAAGCTTAGATTTTTCTCCATCCAGTTTAATTTGACTCATGGATAGGCCTAATAATAGTGTTGCTATTAGTATTGCTATTA
>CALBPF010000141.1 GCA_937899105.1 uncultured Flammeovirgaceae bacterium
ACAAACGATTACGCTAAAGATCCTGAAAGTGATGAATGGCGTGCATTGCAGTTGCAAACAGTTTATCATGAATTTGCGCATACTGTACATCAACAGTATAAGTTACCTTCTGCTTTTGAGACTATTTCACCAACAGGCTATACTAGTGCAGGTTCGTGGTTTAACCTAACAGATGAAGAAGCGTTGCTCCGAGGTTTTGTTTCTCCCTATTCCACGAGTTCTCCTAATGAGGACTTTGCAGAAACGGTAGCTTTTTACCTTTTCGACACTGAGTTCTTCGAAAATTTTACTGAAGACGAAGAAAACTGTGAAACTGCCGCGTGTGAAGAGCGGAATGAGGGAAGGGAAAGAATACGCCAAAAAGTATCAGCCATTATCAATCATTATGAGAAGGTAACAGAAGTAAGCCTGGAAGACTTGAGAGCTGCTGTACAGGCTAAATTATAGGTTGAAAATGAAGATCGAGAAGATTCTTATTGGTTGCTTTTATGTTTTTGCTCTGGTTTTATCAGCTTGCGAAAGTGATGATGATAATTTGCCCTCCGTTGAAGAAAGGGTGGCTAATGCCGTAGACGATCTCCGGGGTGATCTTACCGAGCCAACCAACGGCTGGAGGCTTGATTATCAACCGGCGCCTGGTACAGGCCTGTTTTATATTCTTTTGGATTTTGATGACGATGGACAGGTCACCATAAAATCTGATGTGCCAGATAGTAACGGTGAGTTTTTCGAGCAAACTATTACCTATAGAATTGATAACGGATTGGCGCTGGAGTTGATTCTGGAGACATATGGGGTATTCCATTATCTTTTTGAGAAAGATCAGTCAAGCTTTGGGGGCGAGTTCGAATTTTTATTTGAAAATGAAGCTGGTGATGATCTTGTCTTTCGAAGCAAGTCGGATGTTGGCAATAGTACACGCTTGGTATTTACACCGGCAACGTCAGACGCTGAATCTTTATTATCCAGAGAACTTGCAACCAACTTCGCCGAATTCAATACTTTAAACTCTCAAATTTTTGGAGGAGATCCTCCTGTGCAACAGCTCATTCTAATGGACAATAACGTTTCAATTTTTTGGTCTATAGACCTGGAAGGCAGAGTGATTCAATTTGATTTAGCGGGAACAGGTACCACTATTGAAGAAGTGTTGCAAAATAATACGGTAGCCTTGTCCCATACCACCGGCTACAGTTTTCTGGATGAGAAACTTATTTTGATTGATCCTGCGACGGTCACAGTAAACGGAGAGCAATTTAACATAAATGAATTAGAGCTAGCTGATTTTAGTGTTGATGGAGAAGCGTTCTGCGATTCAGATCCTGTGCCTACAGCGGTTTATAATGGAAGCATAGAAGGTGTCGGCTCAATCAGGCTGCAGAGAAGCTTTTTTGACAGTGGAGGGCTAAACTTTCAGCCTATGACAGATGTGCCCTATAGCGTAAATGTTATTTTTGTCTTCGACGCGGCGGCTCGATCTTTGGCGGAGGAGGGATCCATATTCCTTGGCTTTCCGGATGCCGTGGCTTTTGTTTTTAACTTCGGGTTAGTTTCAGACACTGAACCTGCCAATGCGGTTGGCTTCATTCTTGAAGATGATCAAGGAAACAGAAAAACGTATTTACGTGAATTTGAAGTACTTTCAATATTGGGAAATGAGCTTGAAATTAACTTGTTGGATTCATTTTATTATTCTGATACCCCAACAGCGGCAGAAGAAGAGGATTTGGAAGAAATTACGAATGAAATCTTTCAAGGAGGCACGCTACATGTTTCAGACCTCCCTGCCGATGGGTTAGATGTATTCAGATTGTTTAATACCTGCAATCAATACGAAATATTTCTCGTCCGATAATTTTCTACGGTTTTTCTATTAAAGGTCTTAATTTGACTCTATTTTCATTAACTTTTGGTTGGCTATTGTTAAACTAAACTGAATCATGAAAAAAATACTTGTACCCACAGACTTGTCAGATATCTCAGTCAATGCTTTAAAATTGGCGATTGAAATTGCTGATAAGTCGGATGGAGAAATATATCTTGTTAATTTCTTAGATCATCCGTTAGGTCGTGGTTTCAATACTATGGGGGAGTCTGATCAGCAATTAGTCGACGAAGAGAACTTCTACATGATTCAATTGGTAAGGAAAACGCATGAAAGGGTAGGAAACATAGCGGCACAGTTTGCTGATCACCCGGGAAAAATACACTACGAAGTTTTTGACGAGGGTTTTGACGAAGGTATGACTATGTATGTAAAAGAAAAGGAGATTGATCTTGTAGTTATGGGTACTACCGGTGAAAAGTCAGCGGAGGAGTTTTTTACAGGTAATCATACTGAAAGAACAATTGAAAAGGTATCCTGTCCGATAATATCTATAAAGGAGAATCACGGTTGGGCAGATTTAGGACATATAGTTTTAGGAGTAGATCTCAAGAATGCGGCTGATGATAAAATGGGTAAAGCCATTGGTTACTTGAACGACTTAGCCTTAAGCCTGGATGCGAAAGTGGATGTAGTTCATGTAGCCGATGCAGGTGATTCTCATCATTCACTTTATGAAAAGCAATTGAAGGACTTTGCCGGCAGACATGGCCTTATGAATTACGAGGTATCGGTAACTGAAAATGATGATAAGGAAATGGGGCTAATTGCCTTTGCTTTATCACAAGGGGCAGGTTTATTAGGTGTGTTAAGCCAAGCTGAAGGTGGGTTTTTTAGAGTTTTTACTCATAGTACTTCTGAGGAGATAACCAAGGAGGCACAACTACCGGTTCTCACAATAAACCTAAATACAATTTAAAGAATGGATCCCAAAAGAACCCAAATTACTTTGGGTTCTTTTGATAAAGTGTATAACGAACAGCCATTTGTATTACAGAATTCTGAGCATCTGCAATTAATGACTCGGCTAGTCTTGAGTTTGGTAATTTAGAAAACGAATTTCTGTATTGCACTCCCAAGGAGATCGAAGAATAGTTAACTAAAAGGTTTATTTGATATCCAAAGTCCTGCGATTTGAGATTATCCTTTTCAGGGGTATTGAGAGTGTTTGAACGACTGCCCTCTCTACGTAAGTTAAATCCTACTAAATACCCGGTGTAAAAGCCTGCACCAATGGTGATGAGCTTATGTAGGTGATAATTAGCATTTAAGGGTACGCTTATGTAATTAAGATTGTATTCCCATGTTACAATAGAATTTGAATTTTGTGCCGTGAGATTTTCATTGGCGGCGCCTACAGCTACATAATTGAATCCTCCTTGTAGAGATACTCTTTTAGCAACATGTTTATCTACCCATAACCCTATATGATAGCCAAATCGGCTATCTTCTTTTCTCACATTTTTGGAGTTCATCCTGCTCCATGATGGTCCTCCTTGAACTCCAAGAGTCCATGATTGGCCTTTAAGATTCGTGGTGAGAGTAAGAATGACGCAAAAACAAGTGATTATAGATTTCTTCAATTATTATTCAAGTGGTCACTAGACCAATGATAACAATAATCGAATTCTTATAGTGCACATTGTCTGTATTAAGTTCAGTATTACCTCACTGAATGGTTATCTATTTTTTGAACTATAAAGAAAAAATTTGTTGAGTAGTTAACCCCCAGATTCTGGTATTGAGGATACAATAGACACATCTGCTTGAGTAGTTTCAAAATGAAACTAATTCTTATTTTGGGGAATCGTTTCATTTATAATATGCTTTAAAATCATTTAATTGAAGTTTTTGTGATTGGTATAGTTTTCGAAACCTGACAATAAAGTTAACGAGTAAACCTATGATCACTATTGCAAAACTATTTTACATGCTAATAAAAGCAGATGGCCACATTGATGCCAAAGAACTTGAAATGGGTAGAAAAATGGCTGAATTAGAAGGATTCAGTGTGAATGATTTTGAGCACACTGTGGATAGCCTTGTAAATATAACTCAAGCAGAACTTTATGTAGATTGCATAAAAGGTTTGAAAGGATTCTCTAAATCAGATCAAACCAGGCTTTTGGCTTGGATGTGCCTCATCGCTAATTCCGACGGTTTTATGGACAACACAGAATGGAACCTTATCTACAAGATTTATCATAAGGAATTAGGTTTATGTAGACAGTCGATTCTTGACTATCAATTTAAACTAAAGAAAAAAATCCCGTATAAGTCAGTTATTACTTAATTAATCACCGTTCACTAGATTGAAAAAAGAGCCTGAGACACTCTCTAGTTCACTTAAGCGTTTTTTGAGTATTTTAATATGCGTTGGACCTACTTGTTCATAAATTTCAGGGGGATACGCCTTAAAGGCATTCTTTATAATTGAATCTTTAAGAGCTCTCTGAAGATAATTGGCTTCTTGTCTGAACACCTCTTCTTTTAGGTTTGGTAGTATCTTTTTGTCTAATGGGAGTGAATTTTTAGTTAAACCATCCACTTTTATTTCATTCAGGGTATAGGATTGAAATTTATTATTGAATATTCGAACAACCTTGCTTGCCCAACCATCTTCATATTTGCAAAAAGCCATATCGCGGTCTATGGGGATAGGTTTAGCTACGCCGTCATAAACACCCCACTTCCACTGTTTACTATGTCGATCCCAGTCACTGATTAAAAAATCGAAAAGCCTACATCTCAGAAATAACCGGGCATCAATCTCAAGTTGATCTTTTTGGACCAGCATAAACATATCGTCCGTGTTTAAAATTTGTTCTGGTCTATCAAATTTAGGGCTACCAACCCATCTTTTATTAAGTTCTTCCTCCATGATCACGACTTCACCCGCAAGCATTATAATGGTAGAATCTATCGGATCACGGTAAGGTACAACATAGATGACCGGTTCAGGATGAGCTATTTCTAAAGACTTTAAGAGCTTGGCAATCACCGGCCCTGAATAAGGGTTGAGCGCAGAGGCCTGATCTCTTATAAACGGTCTGACTAGCGATGGACGCAGGAAAGACGGAAGGGCATTGGAGTTGTCTTTATTAACAGATCTAAAAGCATATCTTTTCTTATTTCTGTCTTTTAGCTCCACACTGGTAGTCTGCTGACCACCTCCCGTTTTTACAAAAGTCAATGTATCTAAACCATTAAAAACGGGTAGATTAACTTTTGTCGACCATAATTTTCGGTGATGTTGACCCAAAAGCATTTCTCCTAATGCGCTGGTCTTATAAAAACTGCTAATACCTCTGTTTATAGAATCTCTTACTTCTTTATTGGCGAAGCTACTTTTGGCTATCGCCAGTTGATCGACTCTGTTGAAAGCCGCACGTTCTTGTTGATTTATTAAGTTCGGTAGCCCATAGAATAGGAAAACAAGGAGTACAGGAATTAAGAATCTCTTACGTTTCCAAAACATAGTGTCGCTTTCTTATTTCAGGGTTAATGAATACCATACCAATCTGAAACAGGTCCAGGGTGAGCGTTACTTGATAATGGCCTCTTATATGTTTCCATGCCTCATTCATTTCACGGCTAAGGTGAATATCGTCAAAAATAAAGCATGTTTCATCATGACTCTTCCCCAGCAGCAAATCAAAGTATTTAAGTGTAGGATTATAACTATGGTTAGCATCTAGAAAAGCAAGGTCAATAGGAGGTGAAGTTTCCAGAAATTTAGGTAAAGATGTGTCTATATTCCCTTCTACAACCTGCACATTTTTGCGTTGATCATTTAATAACTCCGTAGCTATATTCACTAATGAAGTGGAACCTTCAAAAGTGGTCACTTGAGTTTGGTCAGGTTTGGATAAGTACAATGTGTTAATGCCTAATGAAGTGCCTAATTCAATAACATTTTTAAAATTCATATATTGTATCAATCCCAGCATTATTTGAGAATACTTTTTTTCAGTGACCCCGTAAGAGGCAATATCTGTCACTTTTCGGTATTCACTTTTTTCTATGCTAGACCCCGACCCCAGATCATTAACCTCAATCACATTTAGACTCGATTTAAACTTTTCGCGGATTTTCTCAATTTGTGGATCAGCAGATACCCTCTTTCGCTTATCAATTACATTTTTGTATACTTCATAAACGAAAGGAGATTGTAGCGAGTGTATATTTACTGCATCAAGCCAGTAACTCATATAACTCTTAAACTGAAAAAACTTTGACAAGGGACCAACCTTTAATTCAACTTGAATGGCGCTACCATGGTGAATTCTGGTATAGCTACTTCAAACCTTCTGCCATCTACTATCCGTTCCATAAGATACATACCCCCCATCTTTCCTATACCTGATTTAAGATTACAGCCTGAAACGTATTGATGATATTGTCCGGGTTCAAGAATAGGTTGTTGTCCTACTACACCTTCACCATCTACTTCGCGTGGAAGCAAAGCAGCGTCATGAATATTCCAATGCCTTCTTAAAAGCTGAATCGTATTTTCGCTTTGGTTCTCAATAGTGATGCGATATGTAAAAACATAGTGGTACTGGCTAGGGCTAGAGTAGGACGGTTGGTATTCCGTTTCTAC
>CALBPF010000142.1 GCA_937899105.1 uncultured Flammeovirgaceae bacterium
AGGAGCAGGAAGCCCGCCAGGTCCGACATTCTCAAAACGCAAAATCAATATGATGATGGGACTCACGTTCATTGTGCTGCTAAGCGCTTGTTTCAATTACACTAATTTATCGCTGGCTAGGGCATTGAGACGTTCCAAAGAGATCAGTGTGCGTAAGGTAATTGGAGGTACATCCCTTCAAATATTTTTACAGCTCATATTAGAGGCTATTCTTCTGTCTTTGATTGCCTTAATCTTGGGTTTAGGACTGTTTTTTTTCATCAAACTGGGGTTTTTAAATCTTCCCGAGCTAGTTGCTACGGGCCCACCTACATTCAGATTGGACCTGGGTCCTATTCATGTTATTTATTTTCTGTTGTTCACACTTGTCGTGGGAACTATTGCCGGTTTTTTTCCTGCATTAGCACTTTCGAAACTCAAGGCAATAGCGCTTTTTAATGATATCAGCAAGGTAAAACTGTTTTCTGGAATTAACGCAAGGCGGGCATTGATTACCTTTCAATTTACTCTTTCTATTGGTTTGATAATGTGCTCTGTAATGGTGCATAAGCAGTATCAATATGTATTGAACTACGACCTGGGATACGATACAGAAAACATTGTGAACATTCAGATTCAAGGGGACTACATGGATCAGCTTGAGAATGAATATACAAAAATGTCCGAGGTAGTGGCTACCTCAAGATCCTACGTGGTATTGGGAACCCGAAACGCAGAGCTGGGAGAAGCCTTTTCTGAAGATAAAAGTGATATGGTACTATTTACTACCAATTATATTGGTCAAAATTATTTGGACATGCACGGGTTTGAATTGATTGCGGGTAGTGGATTTCAGGCTTCCTTAAAGGAAGAGCAAATACAAAATGCCATTGTTGTCAACGAAACATTTTTAAGGGAATTAGATCTAGGCGACCCCCATGAGGCTATTGGAAAGAATATCTGGTATTTCGGTGAAAGAAAAATGCTAATTCAAGGAGTAGTCAAAGATTTCATCAGTATGTCCCTGGATGCTGAAGTACCGAAGGCTTTTGCGTTTGTGAATATGAGAGCAACAGGTGATGGGATACTAGGGGTGAAAATAGCGAGTAACGACTTGTGGAATACCATGGAAAAATTAGAAAAAAGCTATAAAGAATTAGACCCTGTTCATCCTTTTGAGGCTACCTTTTATGATGATGAAATTGCCAGAACATACGCTTCGAGCAAAACCACTTATTCGGTTATTTCATTTCTTGCCTTCTTAGCCATTTCCATTTCGACACTTGGCTTGTTAGGCATGGCGATTTATACTTCTGAAAGCCGCTTGAAAGAAGTCAGTATTCGCAAAGTGCTGGGAGCTGGAATTAGTAGTCTAATGTTGCTTCTTTCCCGTGCTTTTTTAGGAATGATCATCATAGCTGCTGTAATAGCCGTGCCGGGAGCGACCTATATTGTGGATGATTATATATTAAACGAATTCCTTTATAGAACAGAAATAGATCTCATTGAAATGCTTTCCGGGTTCATCATAGTATTGTTTATAGTACGTAATAGTCAATATTTAATAGTCAATTGGAGTACTTACTGTTGGCTGGCGGGTACGAGCAGCTGCGGTCCAAAACCCGGCTAAACTATTACGAAATGAATAGCAAACCCTCACCTCCCAAACTTTTTCTCCGCTTCTTACGCTGGTTCTGCCGACAGAATTACCTGGAAGAAATTGAAGGAGACATGGAGGAAAGGTTTCAGGATAACCTGGAACGTTTTTCTGTTAAAAAGGCCAAACGATTGTATGCCTGGGATACTTTAAAACTTTTGCGCTCTACGCTTATGAAAAGCCTGGGTGGAGATATTCGATTAAATCATTATGGTATGCTCAAAAACTATTTAAAAACTTCGGTCAGAAGTATTACTCGAAATGCCCTTTTTTCAGGTATTAATGTTGTTGGATTGGCCATCAGTATGTCTGTTGGAGTGCTGATGATCCTGTTCCTTTCTGAGATCAATTCTTTCGACCAGTTTCATGAAAAGGGAAGCAGGATCTACAGAGTGACTTCAACCAATGAGTTTATGGGTAAGGAGCATAATTGGGCCACTTCTTCAATATTTATGGCTGATCAGATTGCAGAGCAAGCTCCTGGTATTGAGGAGATAGCCATCATGCGCATCGGGCTATCGGCCGAGGTCAAAACCAAAAGTGACTTTATCAATATCTCTGGTTTTTACACTTCACCCTCTTTCTTTGAAGTCTTTTCCTTCGACCTCGAAAAGGGAGACCCTGCTACGGCACTATCTGAACCCAACGGCATCGTATTGACCGAATCCATTGCTGAAAAGTTGTTTGGTGAGGCGGACCCGTTGGGTAAATCATTGGATTTAGAGAGTACGGGAGGCTGGCAAGATCGTACGATTAATGGAATTATAACAGGAGTTCTTAAAGACCCACCCATCAATTCTCACATTCAGTTTGAAGCTTTAGTTTCTTTAAAGACCTATGAGCAGCCGGCATCAGGGTCGGGCTGGAGGAGCGATTTCAGAAGCAATCCGGGCGATTTTCAAGCGAATTATGTTTACCTGACGCTAAATCCACAAACCCAAAAGGAGGAGATTGAATCCGTGATGGACAGAATAATAGGTAAGCATTTTCCGGACGTACAGCCTCCTATGATTCACCGTTTGCAATCATTAAGCACATGCGCAACCAGTGATCATTACCTCAATTTACCAGGACCATCCTTCTCCCGGAACAAGATCTACGTTATGATTGGCCTTACACTTATTGTGATCTTTTCGGCATGCTTTAATTATACTAATTTGTCCATAGCCAGATCGCTCAGGCGCATTAAAGAAGTTGGTGTACGGAAAGTGAACGGGGCCTTGGGATATCAGATCTTTGGACAGTTCATAGCTGAAGCTATTATCATTTCCATTTGCGCACTGATTTTGGGACTGGCATTGTTTTTTGTTATTAAACCTGAGTTTTTAAGCCTTCCAAACCCTACCTCACAGGGACATCTTATGTTTAGCCTGGACATCACCTATGTCCATTTGCTTTGGTTCTTTGCTTTCTCTATTGCTGTAGGGTGTATCGCGGGATTTTTACCGGCTTTTTTCTTATCTCGGCTTAAGACGCTCAGGGCATTTCATCAGGAAGGGAAAACCCGAATACACAGAGGACTTGGTTTAAGGAAGGGTCTTACTGTTTTGCAGTTTACGCTTTCAATAGGTTTGATTATGTGCTCTGTATTGATATACAATCAATACGAGTATGCCATGAACTATGAGCTCGGATATGACACTGAGAACATTGTGAATGTACGTATCAAGGGAGATTATGCAGAGCGGCTTGAAAATGATTATGCCGCTATTTCAGATGTAGCACAAACCTCCAGATCCAAACGGACTTTAGGATATTCAACTGTATTCGGTACTGCAGAGACGGAAGATAAAAGTCAAACTATCAGATTCTTGATCAATGAGATAGACCACAACTACCTGGATATGCATGATTTCAAGCTGCTGGCAGGATCAAAATTTCAAAAGCCCTTATCAAATAACGAGAATCGCGAACAGATTATAATCAATGATGAGTTTATGCAGGACCTGGAACTGATATCTCCTGAAGCAGCTATAGGTCAACACCATTGGTACAATGATCAAAAGTTAGAAATCTTTGGCGTGGTAGAAAACTTCGTAACTACTTCGCTGGTCTGGGAGGTAGACAAGAAATTCGGTTTTATCCAAAGTAGCCTGAATGATGACGGGATTCTTGGGGTAAAATTACAGGGGAAGAACAAGTTTGACGCGATTCAAAAATTGGAACAAAAGTTTAAGGAACGTGACCCTAACCACCCCTTTGAAGCGGACTTTTATGACGATTTAATTGCCATCAGCTATCGTGAGTATAAATCAATGTATACCATTATTTCTTTTTTAGCCTTTTTAGCTATTTCCATCTCTACACTTGGTTTATTAGGTATGGCTGTTTTTACGGTTGAGACACGAATTAAGGAAATCAGTATCCGAAAGGTGTTAGGAGCAAGTAATAGTAATTTACTTAGGCTTCTATCACGAGGTTTTCTTGTGATGGTAATCATTGCAGCGGCCTTGGCTATACCTATTACACTCTACCTGGTAGATGATTTCATTTTAAATCAATTTTCTGATAGAATTGAAATCGGGCCTCTGGAAGTACTATCAGGATTCATACTAGTCTTACTCATTGGAGCGCTTACCGTGGGTTGGCAAGTGCGAACCGCAGCCATTAAAAATCCGGCGCACGTTCTCAGGCAAGAGTAGTTCTCCGTTATTAACGACTTTCGTACAGTTGAATGACACTAATGGTTGGGTTTGAACTATTTAATTGTGGTTATCTCTACCCTGGTGTCAAGTTTAGAATCAACCGCACCTCTGTATGTACCTTGTACGGGTAATGTATTTACCGGATGGTAACTTGCCGCAATGGGGACATAGAACTCAGTGGTAAAAAGTCCGGAGGATGGGTCAAGACCGATCCAGCCCGCACCTGGTAGCCAGGTTTCTACCCAGGCGTGCAATTCATGCCCATCAATTTCCGGATTATGACTATAACCGCTTACAAAGCGGGCGGGGTAACCCTCATATCGGAGTATCTGGATCATCATCCAGCTTAGGTCACGGCACGATCCTGAGTCAGATCTGAAACAGGCATTGGGATCAAGTAACTTAGATTTGTAGCTAGTACTATGATCCCACCGCTCATGTATTAAGTTACAAAGTGAGCTTAAAAAACTGGTCCTGTTAGATCGATCAAACTGCTCAATCCAGTGGATCATATCATCTTCCAATGATACTTGATCTTGAAGGTATAAATTGATAGCAGACTGATATTTGGTTTTAGCCGTTTCCTCGACGAAATAATTGAACTGGTTGAATTTCTTGGTTTCAACAGAAAGTTCTAAGTGAATGTCTAGATGATCAGTTTCAGAATTAAACCAGCATTGCTCATATGGATTATTTTCAATATCGATTCTTGTAGACGAGCCGCTTGGGCTAGGGGATACCTTCAGATCAAAACCTTTGACAGTCAAATAGTTTCTCTGCAGAGGACGGAAATAGAGATGATGCGGTTCCAGAAAGACTTTCCTGTCATATACATATGACGTATGATGCTTTATATTAAGTAGCATCTGTAGTGATCACATCTTGCTCTTGATCGTTTGCAAAGGCATTATTGAGGGCATCTGCCGGAAGTTTGTCAATAGCTGAGCTGAGCTTAGTATTCCAAAAATCAGCGATATGGCCTAAGTCGCGCTCATGAAACCTGTGCTCTCTGATATTGAATTCATTCTTTTTAAGCACTACCGTATCTATAGGATAATCTACGTCATTGGCGGATATACGTGTGGCATCAAAGGACAAAAAACCGCCCTTTAAACCAAACTCCAGGCTGGTGTTGTAAGTCAACGATCGTTTAAGAATAGGCGTACCAAAACCTGAATTTCCAATGATCACGAATGGCGTTCCTTGGCCTATTTCAATCCAATTACCTTGAGGGTAGAGTAAGTACAACTTGGGTGCCTCATCTTCTTCTAGGTGACCG
>CALBPF010000143.1 GCA_937899105.1 uncultured Flammeovirgaceae bacterium
AAAAGGCGTCAGCAACGTCAGGATAGAAGGGAACAATTAAGAGATAAAGCCAACGATAGACAGCAACAGAGAAGAAACAATTAGCTGGTTTAATGCTTTACCGTTTAAAGCTGATACTTTTCATCGCTTCGGCGCCTTTTATATCTTACTCACAGTCAGATATTGATCAGGAACTAGTTGCTTTTGAAGCCTCATTAGATGCACTTGATTCCGCATCCCTGATCAGTATGCTCGACAGTCTTATTAAACTTGGGGATGTACCACTAAGATCTCAGTTCAGTGTTCGGATAGGCTATAACTCACAACTTGTAAACGCAGGTCGCGACTTAGGTTTAAATCAATTTGGTTTCTCATTTGGCACAGCGTATTACCATAAATCAGGAGTATATGTTGATTTATCAGGCTACACTAATAATGTGAGCAACCCAAGTTATTATCTTAATCTGCTTTCAATAGGATATTTAGGGGAAATCAGCGCCCGATGGGCTTATTCAGTGAGTTATGATCATTACTTCTACAATAGTTCCGGCAATGAACAAGGTACCCAAATCTATTCTGACGGATTAAATGCAGCAATATACTCCCTTGGAGAAAAAATAGATACAGGCTTAGACTATTCGGCTATTCTGGGGGATACTATCACAGCACATCGCATTACCTGGTTTGTTAATGGTAATATCAATATCAAAGGCTTCTGGTTTTTCGACAAAGTTACAATAATGCCTTCTGCAAGTATGTTATTTGGCAACGGCACCAGCTATCTTTTTAATATCACAGAAAATGAAAGCGACTTAACGCTAAGAGAAAGATTCATACTTTTGAACGATGATGATCCTAATAATGATCCAGGGAGATTTAATATAGATGAGGAATTTCCGAATCAATTTGGGCTCTTAAACTATGGATTATCGCTACCCATAGCTTTCAGAGATGGGAACTTCAGCTTCTTGACCTCTTACCAATACAATATACCTGTAGCGCTGCCCGGCCAAAGTGAAAAGCTTGAAAACAGTAGTTTCATCAGTCTGAGTGCAAGCTATTTTTTTCAGCTTTAGACTTCTGACTCCCTGAAAGTTTATTGATACTTTTGCGTTTTTACATGGAGCGCCTAACTCTTCTAGAACTCAACCAAACCATAAAAGCCACGCTTGACGCTAACTTAATGCCTACCTATTGGGTAGTAGCGGAAATTGGAGAACTAAGGACACACCAAAGTGGTCACTGCTATCTTGAATTAGTAGAAAAATCAAATGACAAGGTAATTGCTAAGTCACGAGCGACGATCTGGAGTTACACCTATCGCAATTTGTCAGTTTGGTTCGAGGGAATGACGGGTCAATCTCTGAAGAAAGGACTAAAAATTCTTTGCAATGCCAGTGTTCAGTATCATGAACTTTACGGATTCAGCTTGAATATAAAAGACATTGATGCCAACTACACCCTTGGTGAACGCGCAAGACGAAGGCAAGAGGTAATTAACCAGCTGCAATCAGAAGGTATTTTTGACTTAAATAAAGAACTCCGGCTACCTGAGGTTGCTCAAAATATAGCGGTAATCAGCTCTCCTTCCGCTGCAGGTTATGGTGATTTTATTGAGCAGCTTGAAAAAAACCCAAAAGGCTACGATTTTAATATTCTGCTTTGTATGGTAACTATGCTGGGAGACATCGCGGCGTTTTCTATCATTAACTCCTTACTCATCATTCTTTATCAGGGTCCCAAATTCGATTTAGTTGTAATAATTCGCGGAGGAGGGTCCCAAATTGATCTTGACTGCTTTGACAATTATGAACTGGCAGCCCACATCGCACAATTCCCGTTTCCTGTGCTAACAGGAATTGGTCATGAAAGAGATGAGACTATTGCCGATTTAGTGGCGCACACCAGGCTTAAGACGCCCACGGCAGTGGCAGAATTCCTGATTGGAGGCCTTCTGGCTTTTGAAGACCGGTTAGACCTGGGCTTCAGCAGACTTTATCATTTAACTAAAGGTGTGGTTAAAAACCAGGAGCAATCGCTACTGATAAAGGAACAGAACTTAAAAGCCATTCTTACCGGTACAATCCATTCGGAAGAAAATAGAATTAACTCGTATGGAAAAGATTTAAAGTCGTTAGTGCAGCAGCGCTTTATAAATGAGAAATATAAAATTGAAATTAAAGAAAAGGCGCTGAAATTACTTGATCCTGAGAATGCCTTTAGACGTGGTTACACGCTTACTACCCTCGGAGGCAAGCCGATCAAGCAAGAAAACCCTGAAATAGGCGATCAAATTGTAACGCATGCAGCAAGGTTAAGGCTGACCAGTTCCATTACGGATATCGAAAAGAAAAATGACTAAGAAAAAACAGACCTACAAAGATTCTATTGAAGAGCTGGAATCGATCATTAAAAAAATTGAAAATGGCGATGTTGATATTGACGAACTTTCTTCATTAATAAAAAGATCAGCCCAATTAATCAAAGCTTGTAAGGCTAAACTTCGGGATACGGAAGCAGAACTGGACCAATTTCTCAATGACCAGGGTGACTAAATTACCAGTCACATTATCTTATTTGAATAACACCATTGCTTTCAATAATTTCGAGCCTGATATAAAAGACCTAAACCTATTCGATAATGCGTTATATTAAAATCGTAGCTATTACATTTCTCTTCGGCCCTCTAGCCACTGCCCAGCCCACTTCGGTGTCCTATTGGCAACAGCATGTGGACTATACGATGGACCTAAAAATGGATATCAAAACGCATCAGTTAACTGGTGATCAAAAGCTGATTTATACCAATAATTCTCCCGATACATTGAAAAAAGTGTATTACCATCTCTACTTCAATGCTTTCCAACCTGGCAGTATGATGGACATGCGTTCCTTGTCCATTGCCGACCCAGATAGAAGAGTTGGGGCTCGTATTTCGAAATTGAATGAGGATGAAATAGGATTCCAGCATATCAACAGTTTGAAGCAGGACGGCAAGGCAGTGAGCTACAGCACTGAGGGTACCATTTTAGAAGTAGTATTAAACAAACACATCCTGCCTGGAAAAAAGGCAACATTTGACATGAATTTTACAGGGCAGGTACCTGTTCAAATTAGAAGATCGGGAAGAGACAATGCGGAAGGCATCTCCTACTCTATGTCGCAATGGTACCCTAGACTGGCGGAATATGATTATATGGGGTGGCATACCAACCCATATGTTGGTCGTGAATTCCATGGTGTATGGGGTGATTTTGATGTGAAAATTACTATTGATCCCAGCTATACCATTGGCGGTACCGGCTACTTACAAAATGCCGATGATATTGGCCATGGATATTCCAATAAAGCCAAGGAATCCAATAAAGACCTTACATGGCATTTTAAAGCTCCAAATGTAATCGACTTCATGTGGGCCGCTGATCCGGATTATACGCATACAACAGCAGAAGTTCCAAATGGTCACACTTTGCATTTCTTCTATCAAAAGGATAGTGATACGGAAGAGAACTGGGGGAAATTGCCTGAGACGATGGTAAGGGCGATGGAGTTTATGAGTCTTAATTTTGGAAAATATCCTTATGAACAATATTCATTTGTACAAGGTGGAGACGGTGGTATGGAGTACCCCATGGCTACACTAATAACCGGTAAAAGAAATTTCAGAAGCCTTGTAGGGGTTTCAGTACATGAAATGATCCATAGTTGGTACCAAGGTGTGATAGCCACTAATGAAAGTCTTTACCCCTGGATGGATGAAGGGTTTACATCTTACGCAACATCGGTTACGATGCAGTTCCTATTCAATCCGGAGAGTGACGATAACCCTCATGGCGGGTCCAGACGGGGATACAGCTTTATGGCTAATAGTGGTAAGGAAGAACCTATGACTACGCACGCCGATCACTATGTAACTAACCAATCTTATGGAATTAATGCCTACTCAAAAGGCGCTGTTTTCTTAGATCAATTAAGCTACGTTGTAGGTCAAGGCACATTCATGGAAGGAATGAGAAGATATTATAATGAATGGAAATTCAAGCATCCTACGTCGATAGACTTTATTAGGGTGATGGAAAAAACTTCAGGAATTCAACTGGACTGGTACCTGGAGCATTTTGTCTACACTACCAAACAAATCGATTACGGCATTAGATCAATTATTGGTAAAGAGGACGCAACTTATGTGACACTTGAGCGACTTGGTGAAATGATCATGCCCATCGATCTTTACATAGAGTATAACGATGGCTCTAAAGAAATAATTTACGTGCCGCTACGCATAATGCGCGGCGCCAAGGAAGTGGAAGATACCGATATTGAACGCGTTACCCAAGAAGCCTGGCCATGGACTAACCCTACCTATACGGTAAAGCTGAATCGTAATATTAACAATATTAAAACCTTGGAGATCGATTCATCTCAGCGCATGGCCGACCTGGACCGCAGCAATAATAGTATTGATATTGAAGCGGTAAGCAAAGAGTATCAAGATCCAACAAAGTAAGTTTTTAAGCGAGATGACCCAGGAAGAAGCAAAGTCAAAAATCGCTGAGCTATCAGAACAGATCGATCATCACAATCATCTCTACTACCAACAGGACAGAACTGAAATATCAGACTATGAGTTCGATCAGTTGTTAAATCAATTGATCGAACTTGAGTCTCAGTTTCCGGATTTAAAACTTCCAGACTCACCTACTCAACGGATAGGTGGTACAGTCACTAAGACGTTTGAAGCGGTATTCCACAAGTACCCGATGCTCTCTTTAGGGAATACCTATTCAACAGAAGAGCTTAGAGAATTTGACAAACGTGTAGCTAAAGGGTTAGGCGATTCACCATACGAATATTTTTGTGAGTTAAAGTTCGATGGCGTAGCGCTAAGCATAACTTATGAGAATGGTCTGTTGGTAAGAGGAGTAACTCGTGGTGACGGCGCCCGAGGCGACGATATTACCAACAACGTGAAAACGATTCGAAGTATACCGTTACGCCTTTCAGGTAATTATCCTGAAGTATTTGAAGCTCGCGGCGAGGCTTTTTTGCCGACAGCAAATTTTGAGCGCCTAAACAAGGAGCGGGAAGACTTAGGTGAGGAAACCTACGCTAATGCGCGTAACACCGCGTCGGGAACACTCAAAATGCAAGACAGCAGCATAGTGGCAAGGCGCGGATTGGATTGCTACCTGTATTCAATGATTTCTGATTCTGAAGAACTCAATTCTCATGAGTTATCTATCAATAAACTCATTGAACTTGGATTTAATGTTTCCCCCACTTTTGCGAAATGCCAAAATATAGATGAGGTAATAGCCTATATCAATGAATGGGAAAAAAAACGTCAGAAACTCCCCCTTGAGACGGACGGTATTGTAATTAAGGTCAATAGCTCGTCACAACAAAAATTGCTAGGATTTACGGCCAAGAGTCCAAGATGGGCTATTGCATACAAGTACAAGGCTGAAAGTGCATCCACGGTATTGAATGGCATTACCTATCAGGTAGGGCGAACAGGCGCGGTTACACCTGTGGCTGAACTACAGCCTGTTTTTCTAGCTGGCACCACAGTGAAGCGTGC
>CALBPF010000144.1 GCA_937899105.1 uncultured Flammeovirgaceae bacterium
GCTTTATACAGCTTGTTAAACTCCTTGTCCTGATCCTCAATAACTTCGCTGAAATAGGTAATGGCCTTATCACGAACTGATCTTAACCCGGAGGTCATAATGAAATAGCTATGTTTTGAGCGTTGTACTGTATATATCTTCTTGGCCGTGGTAGTTTCACTTCCTGAGGTGATTCGTGTATCGGCTAATCCGGCTATACCTTCTTTACTTAAAATGCCTAAACAGTATGTCATCCTTGTTTTTAAAATTCCTGTGTGAAGTTAGATTGAATTTTGAAATATTGGTCATAAATATAGTCCGAGATACTGTTTAATCTTTGTTGTAGCTCATCAAGATATTCATGTAATCCAATTTCAAAAATGTCGTTGACATCAGCAAACTCAATGTCCGCTCTAAGGTTGCCGATAGCTTTTTCAGCTTGATTAGAATAGCCCGGACCTGAGCCTGATATTTCATGAAGACAACTCTCTACATTGATCAGGCAAAACAAAATAGATCGAGGGAAGTAGCGATTGAGTACTAGATAATTGACAATTGAGGAAGGTTGAATTTTACCGTACATTCTTCTGTAGGCATTAAAGCCGCTGACCGACTTCAACAGTGCAATCCAATGGAGAAAATCGAGAGGTGAGCCCACGTCATCTACTGATGGTAGCAGAAAATGATATTTTACATCCAAAATTCGAGAGGTTTTATCTGCCCGCTCCAGGTATTGTCCCAGCTTGCTGAAGTGCCATCCCTGGGTACGAGGTACATTATCAATGGCAATACCATTTAGAAGCTGAAGTTGACTCTTTATTTTTTTGAAGCAATCTTTTGGATCTTCCTTCTTCCATATTTTCTTCTTGCAAGCTTCTTCAACATAGTAATACAGATCATTTAACACTTCCCAGGTCTCTCTTGGAATATTTTCCCTTACGATTCGAGCATTCTCGCGTGCATACCTCACGGTGGAGATGATTGCATTAGAATTCCGCCTGTCAAAAGCCAAAAAGAAAATGGCGTTCTCACGAGAATAATTAGTATTAAATAATTCATTAAAATGGTTCTTATCTCCTGTGGCGCTAACCAGGGGTTCCCACTGTTCCTTAATACCGGGGGGTAAATCCAGCGAAAGATTGAAGTTTACATCTATAAAACGGGCATAGTTTTCGGCACGTTCAGTGTATCTTCCTAACCAAAATAAAGAGTCGGCTACTCTACTTAACATTGACTTCAAGCATTTAAATTTAATCGAATAATACCCAGGTGTCTTTACTTCCACCACCTTGTGATGAATTCACCACTAGCGAATCTTTTACCAAGGCCACCCGTGTTAACGCTCCCGGAACCACTTCAATGGTTTCGCCATATAGCACATAAGGTCTAAGATCTACATGACGAGGAGCAAAACCTTCATCAGTAAGAGTAGGCACCGTAGATAAAGACAATGTCGGCTGAGCAATGTAATTCCGCGGATTATCTTTCACTAATTTTTTAAACTTCTCGTGTTCTGCCTTGGTGGCTTTGGGTCCAATTAACATGCCGTAGCCTCCGGCGGCATTGGTTTCTTTAACAACGAGGTCAGCAATATTTTCGAGCACATAGGTTAAATCATCTTTCTCCGAACAGATGTACGTAGGTACGTTCTCAATAATAGGATCCTGGTCCAGGTAATATTTAATTATTCGAGGGATGTAAGCATATACGGCCTTATCGTCAGCTACTCCAGTACCCGGTGCGTTGGCTAAAGCTAAGTTACCCGCTTTATAGGCCTCGAAAAGGCCGGGTACACCCAGCATTGATTCCGGATTGAAGGCTAACGGATCCAGAAACTTATCGTCGATCCTTCTGTAAATGCTATCCACTCGCTCCAAACCTTTGGTGGTTTGCATGTATACTTTCTTATTATCAACAATTAGATCTTGTCCAGTGACTAGCTCAGTACCCATTTGTTGGGCTAAGTAGGAATGTTCGAAATAAGCGGAATTATAAATTCCAGGGGTTAGAACGGCTACGGTAGAGTTTTCGCCAGGAGACATGTATTGCAACATGTTTAATAACATACTAGGGTATTCTGCCACGGGCCTTACTCCGAGACTGGCAAAAAGCTTGGGAAAGGCTTGTTTTATGATCTCCCGGTTTTCCAGGAGATATGAGACACCTGAAGGGCATCGTAGGTTGTCTTCTAATATATAGAATTGACCATTGTCGTCTCTTACGATATCGCTACCCGTAATATGGCACCAGATCCCTTTGGGAGGATCAAGGCCAATGCATGGCTCCAGAAAATCGCTGCTTGACAGGATCATCTCTGCTGGAACAATCTTGTCCTTCAGCACCTTTTGATCATGGTATATGTCGTTGATAAACAAATTGATGGCCTCAATTCGTTGTTGAAGCCCTTGTTCAATAATGTGCCACTCGCTATTACTGATAATTCTTGGTACTAAATCGAGGTGTAGAATTTTCTCGATCCCTTCGCTATCATGATAAACATTGAACGTCATACCCATCGATTTCTGGGCCTTATCCGTACTGTATTGGAGTTGCAGTAACTTCTTGTCAGAGAATTTTTCCAATCCTTTCTTAAATCCTGAATATGAGGGTCTACAATTATGCTCGTTATCGAACATTTCATCAAAATGCTTTTGAGTAGGGTATTTTTTGAACAACATATTTCCGATCTCCTATAAAAAGTCCTTCAAAAGCTAAGAATTAAAGGGTGTAATATGAACTCATTCTACCATTTTCTCTCAATAAATTTTGACTGATTGAACCCTGTAGTTGTTAAGCGAAGGAAGGGGTTCCCAGATATAATTTGTTGTACAAAAATACAACTAATAATTTTTTGTATTTTTGTACAACAAATTATAACCATATGAAAAGAACTACGATAGGGGAGCTCGAAGAGCTAGTGTTGCTTTCAGTCGGATCATTATATGAGGAAGCGTATGCGGTCACTATATTAGAAGTGATTAAGGAGTATACACAAAGAGTACTTGATATCACGGCTATTCATTCGGTGTTAAGAAGACTTGAGGCTAAAGGTTTCATCACTTCGACTATGGGTGGAGCTACAAAAGAAAGAGGAGGTCGAAGAAAGAAGTTTTTTACATTATCTCAGTCAGGCAGACGTGTATTAGACGAAACCATGGAAGCAAGGACTGCCCTGTATAATAAATTACCTAAACTCATATTTTCCGGTCTCACATGAACCTTCAACCACCAAAATGGGCAGATCGCTTTTTGGAGTGGTATTGCAATCCAGACTTGCTTGAAGATTTACAAGGTGATCTGTATGAGGTCTTTTATCACCAGGTAGATCAGGGAAAACCGCGTAAAGCGAGGCTTTATTATTTGTGGCTGGTGCTACGCTCATTTAGGTACTCTGCCATCAAACGAAATTCAAAACTCAAAAAAACAACATTTGTAATGACAAAAAGTAATCTAAAAATCGCACTGCGTGTGCTCAAAAACAACAAGTTTTACACCGGCTTGAACCTGACTGGCCTGGCTATTGGTATAATGTGCTTTTTTCTTACGGGCTTTTACGTCAAGCAGGAACTGAGTTATGATCAGTTCAATAGTAAGAAGGGCCGCATTTATCGCGTGTGGTTGAAAGAAGTGTACAGTGAAGAAAAAATATTCTTCAGTTCGCATACACCGCTACTTTTTGAGCGTTTCTTGGAGGACAACTTTGGCGAGTTTGAAACGGCAATTCAAGTTGATGGCGACAATTACTTGGTGGGAACCGGCTCCGACAGGATCAATGAAAATATTAGTGTCGTAAGTCCTGAAATCTTTATGGTATTCGATTTTGGCCTGATTGAAGGAAATATGGCTGATCCTTTGCAGGGTAAAAGGGACTTGGTACTCTCCAAATCGTATGCGCGAAAGTATTTTGGTGAAGACTTGGCGATTGGCAAAGTTCTTCCGATAGAAATGCAGGGGGAGATAATGTATTTTACCGTAACGGCTGTTTTTGAAGATATTCCGAAGGAGTCTAGTGTACAGTTTGACATGGCTATTAGCAATGAGAATAACGAAGAGTTATATGATGCAAGGGCACTGAATCACTGGTTTCAAAACAGAATAGAGACCTACGTCCTGGTTGGCGAAAACAGTAGTATATCCAGCGTTGAAGCGGCTATCGATGACGTGATAATGGGGTTAATCGGAGATCAAGTAAATGAAGGAGAATACAACGTAGGATTTCAACCTTTGACCGACATTCACCTTAACCCGGATATTCCCGTTGGTGGGGCGCCTGTTGGTAACCCCAGTTACGTGGCGATATTGGGAGTCATCAGCATTTTGGTGCTCGTCACCGCCTGTATCAATTATGCCACGCTGTCTGTTGGTCAATCACTTAAGCGGACCAAAGAGGTTGGGGTTAGAAAAGTAATGGGCGCTCAACGTAAATCGCTAATAAATCAATACTTAAGCGAAAGCCTGCTCATCATAGTAGTGGCATTTGGAATGGGTATTGGACTAACTTATCTATCTCTGCCCATCTTTAATGAGCTTACCGGGGCAGATGTCCGGATTGATTTTCAGGTATGGCATCTCGGATTGTACCTGGCCTTGATCTTAATTGTTGGACTTACCTCCGGTATCTATCCAGCGATCCTTTTATCCAGGCAAAAAGCTACGGACATCTTCAGAGGGAGTGGAGGTGCAAGAAGTAAACAGTACATTAGAAAGGGAATGGTGGTGTTTCAATTTCTGATTACGGTTTTTTTGATCAGCTCCACCTTGATCATGCGCAAACAATTGAATTACATGCAAAACAAAGACATGGGGGTCGAATACAACGCCACGGTTTCTGTACCTCTTTACAGGGACCCGGCCGCTCGAAGCTTGGCTGATGCCATAAGCACTGCCATGGAAAAGGGTGAACTACTCAAGGAAAAATTAAACATATACCCCGAGATATCCGATTTGAGTATGGGTAGTCATGTTTTTGGAAATCCTGGTTGGGCGAAACTTTCTTATTCCGATAATACCGAGACCTACAGGGCTTTCCGAGTACTTGCGGTTGATGCGCACTACCTGAACACCTTTGGGATTGAACTTAAGAAGGGTAAAAATTTCGATCCTGAAAGTGAGCTGGACAAAAGGCAATCTATTATTCTGAACCAGTCAGCCGTAGAACTCTTTGGCTTGAATGAGCCTATTGGGAGTAGACTGCCAGGAAATGATTTTGGGGATCATATCATCATTGGTGTTACCGAGAATTTCAATTATGCATCTCTACACAGTGCAATTGAGCCACTTATAATCACGCAAAATGTGCAACCCATCGTGGATGGGGTTTCCGATTTTAATTTTCAGGATTCGCCCATTCCAAAGCTGGTATTTAAATATTCTGGGAACCAACTTTCAGATGTTAGAGAAATTCTGACTAAAGAGTGGGAGACTACTTTTCCCGAAGAAGAGCTTAATTTCAGTTTCGTAGAAGAGAATATGAAAGCTCAATATGCGAATGAAAAACGTATGAACCGGTTGTTGAGCGTGGCTACGGTTCTTTCCATTATAATTGCCAGTTTAGGTCTTCTTGGCCTAACGGTTTTGGTAATCAACGGTAAGCAGAAAGAGATTGGTATTCGTAAGGTCATTGGAGCCTCTGAGGCCTCCATATTTAAGTTATTAGTGAGTAGTTTTTCATGGCAACTGCTGTTGGGCGTTGTTTTATCTATACCTATTACCTACTGGTTAATGAGCGATTGGCTTAAGGATTTTGCTTATAGGATAGATCTGGGCATAGACATATTCCTTTTCGGTGGCCTGATTTCTCTGGTTATAGCCTTCTTTACGATTAGCTTTCATACGTTAAAAGCGTCTCTGGTGAATCCAGTAGATACGATTAGGTCCGAGTAATGCTTGGCTTAGTGCGTTACAAACGCACTTTTTGGACATCCTCGTTAGAAACGAGGACGAGTCAATCCGAGTAGATGCTTTCTTAGCCTATTTCAGGCTAAGGCCTGCTAGATATTTTAATTCGATCTCAGCGATTTTAGCAGCAAATTGAGCGTTTTGCCATTTATAGTCCTCGTTTGCAACGAGGACTATTGTAGAAACCGGCAGACAATCTGAGCATTTGCAATGCGACTATTTTCTTCTTCATTTAAAAGTGATAGAAATACTTCCGATTTTGCATAAATGTCTGTATCCACAATAAACATCTAATCATGTCAGGAGATCGATACATAATTCAAAACCAAAATGGATATTACTTCATTACTCTTACAGTAGTTTATTGGGTAGACCTTTTTAGCAGAAGAGAATATAGGGATATAATAGTTGATTCCTTGAATTATTGTGTTAAAAGTAAGGGACTCGAGCTGAATGCCTGGGTGATCATGTCTAATCATGTCCATTTGGTCGGACGCATTGATACAGTGCTAGGGATGTCAGGCTTTTTAAGGGATTTTAAGAAATATACGTCAAAGCAGATCACAGCGGCTATCAAGGAAATACCTGAAAGTCGAAGAGAATGGCTTTTGGATAAGTTTTCCTATGAGGCCCGTAGAACCGGGCGCGCCAAGTACTATAAAGTTTGGAAAGATAGTAATCACGCTATTGATCTGACCAATATTGATATGATGGGTAAGGTTGATTATGTGCATGAAAACCCGGTAAAGGCCGGTATTGTGGAAGAGCCAGAGCATTATCTGTACAGTAGTGCACGAGACTATGCCGGGGTTGATGGAATGGTAAAAGTGCAGGTTATATAAATACTTGTATTTCCGTGCGTTACAAACGCACAGCTGGGGCATCCTCGTTCAGAAACATATAACAAAGGTAGTTCCTAGTCCTTGTTTTTAACGAGGACTGATGAATCTGTCAATCGCGAATCATAGCATTTGCAATGCGGCTTATGTAAGCTGCCTTTAAAAAATATTGATTGAAGGATGGTGTCACAAACATATAATTGATCATACTATAGGTTCCGTACGTTATATACGTACCACGGTAGGACTAAATAAATACCTGCATTTTCGTGCTTTACAAGCGCACTCCTCAGATGTCCTCGTTTCTAACGAGGACAATTTACGGATCACCCTCGTTTTAACAAGGATCATTTAAGTGCTTGATGTAAAAACTTCATATTAGCAGTAGAACAGGGGTCAGTCATTAATCAGGTACTGACCTTCCGGCTAGAAATAACAGTTCTAATTCTGCTTGCTTAGCAGCGAAGGCTGCATTCTGGGCCCTTAGCTCGGCATTAATCAGATTGATCTGAGCTTCTCGTAGTTCAACTGAGTTTGATAAGCCAATTTCGTATCGGTCTTTTGCTATTTCATTATTCTCCTTTGCAACTTCCAGGTTTTCTGTTTCCAACTGTAGCAAATTAAGATTGTTTTGATAGTTTATGAATAGGTTTTTAATGTCCGTTTTAATCTCCAAAAGGCGCTGCTCGTACCTCAACTGAGCGCTTTCAGACTCAATTTTCGCATTCTGCTTTCTACGCTGAAGGTTAAATCCGTCAAAAACCCTCCAACTGGCGCTAAGTCCATAGGTTACATTATCTGTTGTTCTTTCCACGAAAAAATTACCCGGACTTTCTGATCTGGAGTGATTAAAACTACCGAAAACGCCTATTTGAGGCAGCATTTCACTCTGGACAATTTTCTCATTCTGATGATTTATTAGTTGCTGCCTTTTCAGGGCGCTCAACTCAGGATTTTCATTTTCTACAACGATTAATAATGATGTAAGTGTGATATCCGTTTGAAACGATAATTGGTATTTTAGGTTAAAGTTGGCTGAATCACTGTCCACTCCCATTATTTCCAATAAGTTGAACTTTCCTTGTGCTAAAAGCTCAGACTGTTGAAGTAAAGCAGATTTATCTGAATTAAGATCTACTTGGGCTTGTAAGTATTCCAGTTTGGATGCCTTACCTAACTCATATTTATCTTTTGCAATGTTCAGTCTTTCCTCTGAGAGTGTAACATTGCTTTCAAGCAATTTGAGCCTTTCTTCTTCTGCAGCAGTCTGAAAATAATTGGATCTCAATTGGAAAATCGTAAGTTCGGTTCGTGTCTGTAAATTGTCCATACCTTGAAGGTTTAACTCTTCCAGTTGATCTCTCGCCACAAACATTCTGAGCCCATCAAAAATTGTCCAATCCAACTGTACACCGTAACCCAAGTTATTGGTGTTGGCTCCTGATATTTCTTCACTTTCACCTGAATTTCTGACCTGTTCTATATCTTGTATTCCGTAGGACCGGTTAAAGCTGGTATTTATTTGAGGCAAGAAGCCGGCATTGCCTAGCGTAGTATTATTTTCAGCCACCTCCAGCTCATTGCGAGCTATCTTTATTCCATAATTGTTCTCTAAGGTAATTGAGATCGCATTTTCCAATGTCAGTTGCTCTTGGGCGTTCAGCATGAAGAAACTCGACAAGAACGCTACGGTTAGTAGTTGTCTCATATTCTTGCCATCCTTTTCTGAGCGCTGGTAATGACAGTGTAGACAGCAGGGATTACAAATAAGGTTAAAATTGTGGCGAACAGCATACCACCAATTACTGCAATACCCATGCTTACCCGGCTTTCAGCTCCTGCACCCAGGGCTAATGCAATGGGTAGGATGCCAAGAATGGTAGAAAGTGAGGTCATTAATATAGGTCTGAATCGTGACTTGGCCGCGTCTACAATGGCTTCGTTAACATTTAAGCCTTGCGCTTTGCGCTGATTAGCGAACTCTACAATAAGAATACCGTTTTTCGTGACTAGCCCAATGAGCATGATTATGCCTATTTGACTGAAAATATTTAAGGTTTCCCCAAATACATACAAGGATAACAGCGTACCCGCCAGCGCCAGCGGCACCGTAAACATAATGATCAAAGGATCTCTAAAGCTTTCAAATTGCGCGGCCAGCACCAAGTAGATTAAAACGAGCGCAAAGGCAAAGGCGAAGTATAAGTTACCAGAACTTTGTTTGAACTCTAGCGAGGTGCCGGCTAATGCCGTGCTAAACGATCCATCAAGTACCTCTTTAGCTACCTTATCCATCGTGTCAATACCATCGCCCAAACTGTATCCTGGTTTAAGGCTGGCAGATACGGTGGCTGAAGCAAAACGATTGTAACGATAAAGTTGTGGTGGAGTAGTGCGTTCGCTGAGTCTTACCAGATTGTCCATTTGTACCAACTGATCGTCATCATTTTGCACGTAGATGCTTTTGAGATCCAAAGGATCGTCGCGGTCTTCTCGCTCCACCTGGCCTATGATCTGGTATTGCTTACCATCTTTGATAAAATAACCGAAACGCTGACCACTTAAGGAAAGTTGTAAGGTTTGAGCTACATTCCTTACGGATACACCTAGATCACGTGCTTTATCACGATCTATTTCTATACTTATTTCAGGCTTGTTGAACTTTAGGTCTACATTAACAAAATCAAAAACACCCATATTATTAGCAGCTGCTAAAAAGTCAGGGATCACAGATTGAAGTTTGTCCAGGTTTGGCGCCTGTAGTACATATTGTACGGGTAGTCCGCCTCGTCTGTTTCCAATGGTTTGAGGTTCTGATACAAACGCCCTGGCTCTTGTGTTTCTGCTTACGCGCGGCTTTATGTCTTCTACAATTTTCTTTTGGGATCTGGACCTTTCCGAGGCGTCCACCAGATTGACCACGGCAAAACCGGAATTCACACTTGAGGAGGCGCCGAAGCCAGGAGAAGTTATGGTTAAAATAGACTCGTTTTCAGGAACAGTTTCTTTTACCAATTGATTAATCTGATCCATGTAAAAATCCATATACTCAAAGGTGGCGCCCTCGGGGCCAGTGGCATAAATCCTGAAATTGCCACGATCTTCCACGGGGGCAAGCTCCTGTTGAATGTTACTGTTTAATATATAAATAGCTGCAGCTGAAACCGCTATTATGGCAAAGGCCATCCACCGCACTTTCATAAAACCAGCGAGCATCTTGGCATAAGTTTCATTTAGCCAAATGAAGAAAGGTTCAGTCACTTCGTAAATCCATTGCTTCTTTTTGCGCTTTTTCAACATGCTTGAACTTAGCATGGGTGTAAGTGTAAGCGCCACGAAACTTGAAATGATAACGGCCCCCGCTACGGTAACACCAAACTCTCTAAACAATCTACCCGTTAGGCCTTCCAGAAATACGATAGGGAAAAACACTGAGGTTAATGCTACGGTTGTACTGATGACCGCAAAGAATATTTCTTTGGCTCCTCTTTTTCCCGCCTCATGTGGCTCTTGCCCGCCTTCAATTTTCGTGTAGATGTTTTCCAGCACTACAATGGCGTCATCCACCACCAGACCAATAGCCAATACAATGCCCAAAAGGGTCAATACATTAATGGAGAACCCAAAGGCGTACATCAAGAAGAAAGAACCTATTAAGCTGATGGGTACGGTAATTATCGGAATGAACGTTGTACGCCAGTCCCTTAAAAAAGCAAAGATGATCAAGGCAACCAGTCCAAACGCGATGTATATGGTTTGTTCCACTTCGGCGATAGATTCCGAGATGTATTCTGTGTTATCAAAGGATATTTGGGTTTCGATATCTGCGGGCAGATTCTTTCTGATATTCCCTAAGCGTTTATAAAACTCCTCTGAGATCTCCAGATTGTTGGTGCCAGGTTGTGGTGTGAGTACAACGATGACCATTGGAACCCCATTATTTTTTAGGATGGTCCGCTCGTTTTCGGGAAAGAACTCTGCTCGGCCAATATCCCTGAACCGCGTAACGCCGTTCTCATCTTCTTTTATGATCAGGTCATTATACTCTTCGGGAGAGTTGAGTCTTCCCAAGGTTCTTACTGAAAGTTCAGTGGCGCTACCCTCGATTCTGCCCGACGGCAATTCAAGGTTTTGAGCGCCTACAGCGTCAAATACATCGAGCGGAGTTACGCGGTAAGCAGCAAGTTTATCAGGATCCATCCATAACCGGATAGAATATCTTTTACTACCCCATATTCTAACTTCGCTTACTCCCGGGATAGTTTGAAAGTTTTCTTTAAATACGTTACTTGCCATTTCTGTCATTTCACGCAAGTTGCGTAGCTTACTAAAAACCCGTACTCCCATAATAGGCGAGGCATCTGCATCCGACTTGCTTACCACCGGTGGTTCAGCGTCAGGAGGTAGATTACGTACCGCACGTGAGGTTTTATCACGCACATCATTGGCAGCAGCCTCAAGGTCGCTATCCAAATTGAACTCAACACGTATTGTGCTGCGACCGTCTCTTGAGGTGGAGATCAATGATTTAATACCGGCAATACCATTGATGGACTCTTCCAACGGTTCAGTGATTTGCGTTTCAATGATCTCTGCGTTAGCTCCGGCATAACTTGTGGAAACAGTAATGATTGGCGGGTCTACGCTCGGGTATTCGCGCACGCCCAAAAAGTTAAACCCAACAACGCCCATAATTATAATGAGCAAGCTCATAACAATCGCTAATACGGGTCTGTCAATACTTATACTTGAAAGGCTGCTCATTATTCTGATTGAAGATTAATATCTACTTCCATTCCGGGGCGTAACTGTAGAATACCGGTTGTAATAACGGTATCGCTATCAACAAGTCCAGTGGTAACTTGAATTTTGTCGGCAGTTCTTAAGCCAGTGGTTACTTCTTTACTGGCCGCCTTACCGATGGCAAAATCGTTCACTTTCTTACCATTTAGCTCTGGTATGATTGCCTCAGTTGGGATCAGTATGGCCTCTTCAACAGTTGAGATGGTCAAATTGACGCGTGCAAATTGGCCCGGAAGAAGTTTGTTTTCCGAGTTATCACTTACGGCCCTTACTTTTATTGATCGGGTTTCCGGATCAATTTGTGGCTCAATGGCATAAATGGCCCCTTCAAAAGACTCGTCAAATGCATCAACAGTGAAACTAATCTGATCCCCTATATTCAACTCCGAAATATACCTGCCGGGGATACTGAAATCAACTTTGATCGGATCAATACTATAGATAGTAGCTATTAGATCCGATGGACTAATGTAGCTACCCTCGCTAATTTCCCTAAGGCCTACCGTACCGCTAAAAGGAGCCCTTATTTTGTGCTTTTCAATTTGTACCTGATTAATTTTTATTTCTGCAATTGAAGTTTGAAGTGTTGTCAAAGACATTTCATACTCTTCTGTGCTTATTGCCTCTTTGGCTAAAAGCTGTTTCTGCCGGTATTCAATATCTTCATTCAGTTTCTTTGTGTATTGAAGCTTTTCAAGCTCAGCCTTAAACTCTTCATCGTTGAGTTCTACAAGCAATTGGCCCTTTATAACCTTCTGACCTTCTTTAAAAAGAATGCTTCGGACAACACCCGATACTTCACTTTTAAGTTCTACGGATTCATTGGCGGTAAGCGACCCTGTTATTCTAAGATCGTTATTCAGTTTTTTTGACTGTGCTATTACTGCCAATACCTCCAATTTGTTGCTTTCAGGCGTTATGGCACTGTTCTCTTCGGGTGTTTCACTTCCCTTATCCCACTTTGGGATGATTATAAATCCCAGGCATATTATTACTATAATCGCGATAACGATCTTTGTACTACTCTTCATGATTATGCTTATAAATACAAAACTCATGTTTATCGTTTAAACATGAGTTTTAGATTTTATAAAAGGAATGAACAGAGGATAGGGGGTAAACCTATCTCGATATTTGTCTAGGCTACGACTACTTTGGTGATTTTATCTCCGCCTCGGATTTCATCAATTACCTCAAGACCTTCTACAACTCTTCCAAAGCAGGTATGATTTCCGTCCAAATGAGCCGTGTTATTTCTGCTATGGCAAATGAAAAACTGGCTACCTCCGGTATTTCTACCTGCATGGGCCATTGAAAGAACACCCCGGTCGTGGTATTGATTATCGCCATCTAACTCACAATCAATAGAATAACCCGGCCCGCCAGCGCCTGTTCCATCTGGACAACCGCCTTGAATAACAAAATCAGGAATGACGCGATGGAAGGTAAGGCCATCGTAAAAGCCGCTTTCCGAAAGTTTCACAAAGTTATCAACGGTATTGGGAGCGTCCTTTTCGTAAAACTCCACTTTCATAGTTCCTTTTTCTGTAACGATCTCTGCAGTTCTCATTTGATTATATTTTTTGCAAACCTATTAAAATTATTGAATCATTGCACACCCGATAAAGATTATACATATGCTAAGTCCAACTACTAAAATGAAGCTCATAAACTGGTGGCCACCGATGCTGGGAACCGGTATTACCTTACGGAAAATAGCAAAAGATATGAGACGTTTTGAGGTAGATATGAAACTGCGATGGTATAACCGAAACCTGGTTGGCATTCACTATGGTGGTTCGCTCTATTCTATGTGCGATCCCTGGTACATGTTTATTTTGACGGCGAACCTCGGCCGTGGATATGTAGTGCTGGATAAGGCTGCCAATATTCGGTACTTAAAGCCAGGAAAAGGAACGTTGACTTGTATTTTTGAGGTATCTCAAGAACACATCGAGCAAATTAAGTCTGAAATCGACCAAATCGGCAAAAAAGACTATACTTTCTTATGCGAGGTGAAAAACGAGGAGGGAGAGGTGGTCTGTGAAGTTGACAAAGTAGTGTACGTAAGAAAAAAGGATTTCGATTGGGATAAACTCAAAAATCAAGGGTGAGTTGAAGTGGCAACGGTTTTTTTTCTTCTTGCTCTTCAACTTCATGGTTGAGGTTGGATATCGATAAGCCAAGTAATCGGATTCCTTTGGTCAAAGGTATTTCTTTCACCACTTCGGTTATAAGCTTCTTTACTTGGTATTCATTCTCAATCCAATAATCTACGGTTTTACTCCGTGTAATTATCTGAAAATCTTCATACTTGGCCTTTACAGTAAAGGTTTTACCTTTTGTATTAGAACCTGACATTCTCCTGAGCATAGTTGCCTTTATGAATTCAAGTTTCTCAAGTACTTCTTCCAGAGTCATGATATTCTTAGAAAAAGTATTTTCAGCACCTAAACTCTTCCTAATTCGGTCAGGATTAACGGGCCGGTCATCTTCCGCTCTGGCAATCCTGTAGTAGTATCTTCCTGATTTGCCGAATCTGCTTACCAGTTCTATTTCACTCCATTGTTTGAGATCTGATCCATGAAGAATACCCATTTTATGCATTTTTTCGGCAGTTACCTTGCCGATACCAAAAAAACGTTCGATAGGAAGCCTTTCAACATAAGCCACGGCCTGTTCGGGAGGGATAAGAAATATACCATCGGGCTTATTCACGTCGGAAGCTGTTTTTGCCAGGAATTTATTTATGGAAATACCAGCGGAAGCCGTAAGATGTGTAGTTTCTTTAATCCGTTGCTTTATTTCTTTAGCTATTAAAGTAGCGGAAGGCAGCCCCTTTTTATTGGAGGTTACGTCCAAGTAGGCCTCATCCAGTGAAAGAGGCTCCACCAAATCAGTATACGTATAGAAAATACTTCTAATCTGATCGGACACCTGCTTGTAGGCGTCAAAACGTGCTTTCACAAAAATAAGATTGGGGCATTTTCTGGCGGCAATTTTAGACGGCATGGCCGACCTTACGCCGAATTTGCGAGCTTCGTAGCTGGCGGCTGCCACTACGCCACGATCTGAGCTACCGCCAACAGCCACGGGTTTGCCTTTAAGGTTCGGGTTATCGCGCTGCTCAACTGAGGCATAAAACGCGTCCATATCTATGTGTATGATCTTTCTAATAAGGCTTTGCTATTTTTTATTTTCCTCTCAACCCGATTTATGTGCCATTCATCGAACAATTTATAAAAATCTGTCGTCTGGTTATAGCTTTATCGAAAACCAGCAAAAATGTTTATCGAAAGACCACACATCGATGATGTTTTGAGCATTTGCTCACACGATCATCTTAACTTATTGTTAATAGCCGAAAACACGGAAATTGATATTGATCAACTCGTTAAAAAAGCTGACGAGCAAGGTTACAGCATAGCCGGAGGTATTTTTCCGGGACTGTTGTATAATACCGGAAGACTTGACTACGGTGTACTCCTTGTAAGAATGGACAAAGCTTCAAAAACCATTCTTCAAACACAGATTTCCCGACCAGAAATCTATAAACAACTTGAACCGTTAGGCGATGAATACCAGTCCGCACTCATATGGTTAGACGGTCTTTCCAGCGGTATACCTTCCTACTTGGAACACATTTATAGGCATTATGGGAATGGTCTGAATTATATAGGTGGCGGATGTGGCTCATTAAGTCTGAAGTCACAACCTTGTGTCTTCGATAACAGTGGATTTTACGAAGATGCCGGTCTCTTAATAGCGATGCCAAATAAGATCACTCTTGGAGTGAAACATGGCTGGAAAAAAATTGCAGGACCTTTTCTGGTAAATCAGTCAGAAGGAAACCGGTTAGGTCAGATCAACTGGGAATCTGCGTTTAACATTTATAAGCAAGAGGTCGATAAATACAGCCGTCAACCCTTAACTAAAGATGATTTCTTTGACGTGGCCAAAGGGTTTCCCTTTGGTATTTTTCGGCAAGGTTATGAGGATATTGTAAGGGACCCCATACTTACCGAAGATGAGAAAACGCTTACGTGCGTAGGAGCAATTGAAAGTAACACATTTGTTAATGTTCTTATAGGCGATCCGGACAATCTCATTGGCTGTGCCAAAGAGGCCGCAGAGGCCGCTTTCATTGAAAATGTAAATTCATCATTAGTAGTGGATTGTATTTCAAGGACACTTTTTTTAGAGGATCGATATACAGAAGAGTTAGAAGTTGTACATAATAAATTAAAAACTGTAAATTCCAGCATTGGTCTTAGAGGGGTATTGTCTCTCGGCGAAATATCATCTCATGGAGACGGTTATTTAGAATTTTTAAATAAAACCATAGTAGTGGCAGGAATTAGCTAATGGGTTTTGATGCATCACAAATTACATTACTTTACGAGCTCAGTCTTGCTAACACAAGGCACTACAGGCCAATAGACAATGCAAGACAGTTTGTGAACAAGCTTCTATCCCGAAAGGCGCTAAGTTCAGGAGTAGTTTGGTTATTTGATGGGTTCCATCAGGACAGCTTTATTTGCAAAGTGCTTCACGCTATGCCTGATTTGCATAGTGTTAATGCCATTGAGGTAGGCCATGTTAACGAATTTTTTACCGATAATCTCGTAGTTTCTAATCATTCCATTTTTGGAGAGGATATAGACACGGGATACTATGCCTACTTTAAGTTAAATGACATTGGTTTCCTGGAGCTTTTTTCGGATGATGAGAGCAAGCTCTCGTTAAAATCATTAAATCCATTAAGAGACGTGGTCAATCAATTGGCTGTAAGTCTGGAAATCGGGTTTTCTTATCAAAACCTTCAAGACCAAATTAAACAAAGGGAAAAGGCTGAAAAGTCGCTCAGAGCAAATGAGCTAAAATATCGAAATATTATAGATAATATTCAACTGGGCTTGCTAGAAGTAGATAGAGATGAAATAATCACCTACGCTAATAAATCCTTTCAGGATCTTGTGGGTTATTCGCTTGCCGAACTTATTGGTAAAAAAGCATCCACGCTAATTGATTCGGAGGATGCAGCGTCTCTAGACCGCATCAATAGCCAAAATGACCGGAGAACCGTAAAAGTTTCAGGCTCTTACGAACTTTCTATTAAAGATAAGCATGGAAACAAAAAATGGGCTGTTATTAGCGATGCTCCAAATTACGACAGTAAAGGTGAGCACATTGGTTCTATTGGCATTCACCTCGACATCACCGAGCAAAAGAAACTTATAGAGGAGAATGTATTCAAGGATACCAGAATTAAGAAGTTATTCGATATTTCCTTGGATGCGCTTATTTCTATTGATTCCAAAGGAATTATTTTTGAATGGAGCCGTCAGGCAGAAGAAATCTTTGGTTTCACTATGCATGAGGCTATTGGCAAAAGTTTGTCTCATACAATAGTTCCTGTACAGTACAGAGCAGCACATGAAGGCGGGATGCAACATTACTTGGCCACAGGCGAGGGGCCGGTTTTAAATAAAAGAATTGAGATAACTGCTATACGTAAAAATGGAGAAGAGTTTCCTATTGAATTGACTATTTTTCCATTAAAGTTCAACGAAAAGCATTTCTTCACAGCTTTCGTTAGGGACATCACCGAGATCAAGGAATCTCGTGAGAATATGGAAAAAGCTTTAAATCGACAAAAGGAATTGAATGAACTGAAATCGAAATTTATTTCAATGATCTCTCATGAACTGAGAACTCCACTTACAACGATTAGGTCCAATACAGAGATTGCGAATTACCTTTTAGAGCAGGAGCATGCTCCAGATAAAGATAAGTTGACCCGAAATATCTCGAGAATAGAGAATAATGTTGAGCGTTTAAATCAACTGATCAGTAACATTCTGATGATAGGCAAGTTGGATGCAGGTAAAGTGCCATTTAATCCGCGGAAACAGAATATTTATTCCCTTATTAAGCAAGAGGTTCTGCCTAACCTATCCGCTCAACCTAAGTTGAATGATATCAATGATCAGCTTGAGAGTGAAGTAGATACCAAATTATTTACTCACGTAATGAACAACCTTATTGAAAATGCCTTTAAATATTCGCCCAATGGCACAACTCCGGAGATTGATCTAAAAGATGGTGGCGACACGGTTTTGATCAACGTTAGAGACTTTGGCATTGGAATTCCTGCCGAAGATCATAATCGTGTCTTTGAGACCTTTTTTAGAGCAAGTAATGTCGACAACATACAGGGGACAGGGCTGGGATTATCTATAGTGAAAGACTATGTCGAGCTTCATAAGGGAAAAATAACATTAATAAGTGATGTTGGAAAAGGAACAGTTTTTAGTATATTTTTACCAAAATAGAAATTATGGCGGCTTACAATATTTTAGTTATTGAAGATGATCCACAAATTGCTGAGTCTCTGGTTGAGATGTTGGAAATATTGGGACATCAGGTACTGACTACCGCAGAATCCTACGATCAGGCCGTTGCGGCGCTCGACAAGGAAAATCCGGATTTAGCCTTAGTGGATATTCAGTTAAAAGGACAGAAAACGGGTATTGATGTAGCAGAACGATTGCGAAATGAGTACAAAGTACCCTTCATTTTTACTACAGCTTACGCTGACAAGGAAACCATTGAGAAAGCCGCTGCTCATAGTCCTTATGGTTATATCGTTAAACCTTATGGCATGAAGGATATTAATGCAGGCATTGAGGTTGCTATTTCCAATCATCAAAATATCAAGTTGCTGAAAGATGAGGAAGGAGAGGTATTCCAGCAGAGTAACCTTTTCGTTAAGGTAAATTCGCGGTTGGTAAGAATAGAGCCTGATAATATTCTGTTTGTAGAAGCTAAAGGCGACTATGTACTCTTCAAGACTCCTGAAAAAGGTTATATCGTTCATTCAACTATTAAAAATATCGAGGATAAATTAGATTCATCACGTTTTGTAAGAGTCCATCGTTCTTACATTGTGAACCTAAGCAAGATTGTAGATATTGAAGAAAATAACTTACTTCTTGGTGACCTGATCATTCCGGTAAGTCGTAATCAAAAGCCTATCCTATTAAGTAAGCTTAATACTATTTAGTTTCAACGGGATTTAGAGAAGGAA